>DWWG01000083.1 GCA_019119875.1 Candidatus Dietzia intestinigallinarum
CCCAGAAATGCCAGCGACGAGCCCACCACGCGGGTCCAGCTGGTGCCGCCGGGGGCGAGGAACACCAGCAGGCCGGCATTGACCAGGACGAGCCGGAACACGGCCAGGCGGTTCATCTCGATCATCCCGGCGCGCACGGCCGCCGGGCCGCCGCGCATCACGGTGGGCATGAGGAAGCTCATGGCACCGAACAGGATCTGGGCGGCGGCACCTGCGAGCAGCGGCACCGTCACTGCCCCGAGGTCCTCGACGCGGTCGTCGGCCACGAGCCAGGCCGCCCAGGCCACGGCGATCGGCAGCCACACCAGGCCACAGCCGATGCTCATCGAGGCGAATTCGCGTGGTGGCGCGGTGCGCGCCATCCGGACGAGGTAGTACAGGTGCCACAGCACGGCCCCGAGGTAGACGAGCAGCGCGGCGGACGTCACGAGCCAGGCGCCGGTGAGCGCGGCGGCCGCCACGGCGATCACGGAGACCGTCAGCAGCACGAGGGACTGGGTGGCCGCGGAGTCCTGCCCCTCGGCCATCGGGGTGCGCAGGACCGTGGCCCAGAAGGTCACCAGCGTCGTCATGACGGTGATGCCGACGAACCCCAGGACGTTGACGGCCAGGTGGAATGCGTGGAGGCGGACCGCCCAGTCCTCCGACACGCCGACGCCCATGAACGCCCCGGCCACCGCTCCGGCCGGCAGGAACGCGGCCGCGACGGCGTAGTAGGCGACGATCGGGCGGAAGCGGGTGGGGGCCGCCGCGCGGAGCTGCCGGACCAGATCCACGCTGTACCAGGCCACGGCGCCGCCCACGATGGCCGCGCCCGCGATGACGGCTGCCCCGAGCGCCGCGATCATGCCCGCCACCAGCACCACGATCCCGGCGTTGAGCACCATGATGCGGCGCACCTGCAGCTTGCGCGCGCTCTCGGGTGGGCGGCGGTGCAGCAGGGTCTCGGTGAAGTGTTGGCCCCACACGAGGATCGAGTTGGTGATGAGGCCCAGCGTGAAGATGTGCACGATCACCCACGTGGAGGCCGGCACCCACCGGTGGACCACGCCGAGGACCACCAGTGCGATCATCCACAGCTGGACCGGCCGGGTCGCCCGCCGGTGCCACGACCCCTTCCGCCGTGACCGGGTCCGGGGCTCAGCGGTGTTCATGTCTCAGAGTCTATGGCCCGGTCACGGCCGCAAGCCCGAGTTCTGCAGTGCGCGGCGCCCACGGTCGGAGAGCACCAGCTCGGTGAACTCGTCCGCTGCGGCGGCCTCGGCCCGGGCGTCCGGGCCGTTGTCGCCGCCGGGCACCCGGGCCAGGAGGTAGCGCGTCGTGCCGGCGGCCCGCTCCAGCTCGCGGTCCCGCGCATCAACGTCGGCCTCCGAGACCCAGCCGTGTGAACTGGCCACGTCGGTCCGGTAGACGATGCCCACGTCGACCTCGTTGTCCGCGAGCCGGGCGGTGAGCGCCCTGGAGCCGGCCGCCCGGTCCACGACCTCCGGCGGCGTCACCTCGGCGGCGGCGAGCAACGCGTCGGCGGCCCGGCCACACGGCACGTCGATGCTGCACAGACCGACCCGCAGGTCGTCCCGCTCGAGATCGTCCAGCCCGGTGACCTGCCTGGGGTTCCCGGAGGGCACCGCGAGCACCACGTGGTTGTGGGCGAAGATCTGCGGGTCGACCGCCGTTCCCTCCGCGACCGCCAGATCCATGGCCTCAGCGCCGGCTGAGGCGAAGACGTTGATATCCGTGCGACCGGGCAGGCTCTTCGCGATCTCGCCCGACCGGCCGAGCTCCAGACTCACCCGCACGCCGGGATTGTCGGCCTCGAAGTCACTGATGATCTCGGTGAACGCCGTGGACAGCGACGGCGCGGCCGCCACACCGATCGTGAGGATCTCGTCCTCCGGCTGCGCCGCGGCGCAGCTGGCGATGCCGGTGCAGGCGAGGGCGAGCGACAGGACGGTGAGGCCCGGGCGGCGTGGCAAAGGTCAGCCTCCGGCGAACGGTGGGAGGACGTCGACCTCCGAGACCTCGGCGATCGACGCGTGTGGATCCCTGGTTGTCTCGTCACCGACCAGGAACGAGGAGACGGTGACGATACTGGCGAGCGGTTCCCCGTGGCGGTCGCAGACCTCACGGGCCAACTCGCCGACGGTCGTGGCCTGCGTGTGAAGTCGTTCGCGTGCAGTGCCCGCCGCGTCCTCTGCCGCAGCGTAGTAGCCCACGGTGATCACTCTCGGTGTCCTGCTCACGGCGTCAACCCTATCGCCCGGCACCGACACGTCATCCGCCAATCGCCCCCATCGACCGTTTGGGCCGGTGGAAGGCGGTGCCGCCGATCCCGTGCCCGGCCTGTTTGCCCCACATCGCCCCGCGCCAGACGTCCGCGATCTCGGAGTCCGGGGCGCCCGAGCGCAGGACCCCGAGGACGTCCGTCTCGTCGTCGCTGAACAGGCACGAGCGGACCGTCCCCTCGGCGGTGAGCCGGGTGCGGTCGCAGGCCGCGCAGAAGTTGCGGGTGACCGTCGCGATCACCCCGACGGTCGCGGGACGGCCGTCCACAAAGTGGCCGGCGACCTCCCAGAGTTCGGCGGGCGCCGACGGGTCGTCGCGGCCCGCGGGGATCAGCTCGTACCGGGTGGACAGCGAGTCGAGCACCTCTTGCGCGGTGACCATCTCCACCCGCGACCAGGTGTTGTCCGCATCGAGTGGCATCTCCTCGATGAAGCGCAGCTGCACGCCCTCGGCGAGCGCCCACGCCAGCAGGTCGGGCGCACCGTGCAGCGTGGCCCGCATGGGCACGGCGTTGACCTTGACCGGGTCCAGTCCGGCCGCGACGGCGGCCCGCACCCCCCGCAGCACCGACGGCAGCCGGTCACGGCGGGTGAGCTCGGCGAACTCGGCGCGGTTGACGGTGTCGAGTGAGATGTTGACGCGGTCCAGGCCGGCCTCGACGAGCCCGCCGATTCGGTGCTCGAGTCCCACGCCGTTGCTGGTCATGGCGATCGGAAGGTCCGGGCACTGCGCGCGCGTACCCGCGATGATCCGCTCGAGGTCCTGCCGCATGAGCGGCTCCCCTCCCGTGAACCGCACCTCGTGTACGCCGAGCTCGCGGTGTGCCAGACCGACCAGCCGGACGACCTCGTCAGTGGTCATCCGGGCCGCATCCGGGATCGGCGGCAAGCCCTCCTCGGGCATGCAGTAGGTGCAGCGCAGCGAGCACTTCTCGGTCAGCGAGACCCTCAAATCCCGCGCCACGCGCCCGAACGAGTCGATGAGCAGCGGTGTTAAGGGCCGCGCCTGGCGCCGGTCCGTCCTGCTGCGGGCCCCCGACGCGGTCATCGGCGTCCCCTTCCTCCGGCCTGCGCCACCATCAACCGGTGGCGTGCCCCGAGTCTAGGCACGACGCGGGAGCCCAGCACGGTTACCGGGATCACGACCTCGTCAGACCGTAGGCCCGGTACAACGCGGTTACCGTGGGGGGCATGACCAACCAGTCGGATCGGCCGTCACCCTCCGGGGCCCGCCCCACGCCCGGCGAGTACCGCGATCTGGTGCGTGCGCACCTGGCTCCGATGTTGGCGCGTGCCGCGAAGTCCACACGACTGCCGCTCGTGGCGTGTCCGGACTCGGTGTTGGCCCGCGACCTGCGCGCGGCGGTGGACCTGCCGCTGTTCGTGAACTCGCAGATGGACGGGTACGCGGTGCGATCGGTGGATGTGGCCGCGGCGAGTGCCGACGCGCCCGTTCGGTTGCGGGTGGTGGGGGCGGTGCACGCCGGTCAGGGGCCCGGCCCCGGGGTCGACGACGACGAGGCCTGCAAGATCATGACCGGCGCGCCCCTGCCCGAGGGGGCGGACTGTGTCGTCCCCGTGGAGGACACGTCGCCGGACCCCGACGACCGCTCGGCGGTGCTGGTGCGGGCACCCCGCACGCGGGGTGAGTTCGTCCGTCGTCCCGGCGAGGACGTGCGTGCCGGTGACGTGGTGATTCCGGCGGGCGTGCAGCTGGAGCCGCGGCATCTGGCGGCGGCGGCCTCGCTCGGCGAGTCGGCGCTGGACGTGCGGCCGCGGCCGAGGGTCGGCGTGGTCGCCACCGGCTCGGAGCTGGTGCCGCCCGGTCGGCCGCTGGCGCCGGGACAGATATGGGAGTCCAACTCGCTGACCCTGGCGGCCGCGCTCAAGGCGTGCGGCTGCGAGGTGACCGCAACGCTGACCTGCAGCGATGATCGCGCCGAGTTCACCGCCGCGCTCGACTCCGCGGCCGGCGACGCGGATCTCGTGGTGACCGTCGGCGCGGTGTCGATGGGCGATGCGGAGGTGGTGCGGCAGGTCCTCGACGGGCGCGAGGGGTCCCGGTTCGCGCCGATCTCCATGCAGCCCGGTGGCCCGCAGGGGATGTCCACCTGGCGAGGGACCCCGGTCGTCTGCCTGCCCGGCAATCCGGTGAGCGCGATGGTGTCGTTCACTGTGCTGCTGCGGCCGGTGATCCTCGAGGCGGTGGGCCGCGCACCCATCCGTCCGGTGCCGGCCCGGCTCTCGCGCGATGTCACCTCCCCCGCCGGGAAGGCCCAATACCTGCGGGCGACGCTGATCTACCCGGACGACTCCGCCGCACAGCCGGCCGCCACACCTGTTTCCGGCCCCGGCTCGCACCTGGTCGCCTCGATGGCCCGCGCCGACGTGCTCGTCGAGATTCCCGCCGACGTCACCTCGCTGGAGGCGGACACGGAGGTCGAAGCACTGCCCCTGTGAGCCACCGGAACTCCCCGATCAGGTCGACCACCCGATCGCCCGCCTCCGCACGGGACCGAACAGCACCACGTCCACGGTGAGCGCGAAGGCCACCGCGACGACCGCCCACGCGAACACCGTCGGCGTGTCGAGGTAGGTGCGGGGCGTGGCGATGCCGGCACCGCTCCCGTCCGGCGCGGCGAGCAGCTCCTCCATCATCACGAGTCTGAGGGCGTTGGACAGGGTGGCGGTGAGGGCCGCCAGCACAGGAGGGGCCGTCGCCGGGAGCACGAGGTGGCGCAGCCGCCACCGGAGCGGCACCCCGAACACGGTTCCCACCTCCAGGAGGTCCCGGTCCACGCCCCTCGTGGCCTCACGGGCGGCAAGCATGGTCTGGGGGAACATCGCGGTGGCGACCGCGATCACCACCACCGGTCCACCCGGCCCGAGCCAGATCATCGCGATCACCACGGTGACCACCGACGGGATGCCTGCGAAGAGGACGCGGTCCGGTCTGACCGCCTCGTCGATGATCGTCGACAAACCGCACATCACCCCCGCCCCGACGCCGATCACCACCGCGAAGGCACTGCCGAGGACGGTTCGCAGGAGTGTTCGCCCGAGTTGCTCCACGAGTTCGCCACTTCGGCCCAGCTCGACGACCGCGGTGGCGGTGCGGAGCGGGCCGGGTAAGGCCAGGTCGGGCAGGCCCGCGGCCACGGCTGCCCACACCCCGAGCAGACCTGCGAGACCGGCAAGTCCCACCACGATGCGGGCGGACCGGCGGGGCCCGGCTACACCGGTGTCTGGTGCCACAGCGTCAGTCACAGCGGGGTCAGGCGTAGAAGGCGGCCTGCGGCAACGTGCCGCCGGTCGACCGTGGTTCGATCTCGGTCAGCCGCAACAGGAGTGTCTCGATGTCCTTCCGTGCTGCCCGGGCTCCAGGAACTTCACGCGCAGGCGTGGGAGGAGGTCCATGGCCGTTGATTCCGGGATCCCGGTCTGCGCGCTGATCTCGGCGGCGGCACTGTCCGGATCCGCGTCCGCGGTCGCACCGCGGCGCGTTCGTGGCGACCACGTCGAGCGAGGAACTCACCGAGATCCTCGAGGTGCGGCTGCTGCTGGAACCATGGGTGACCGCACGAGCGGCGACCATGCACACCGCCGAGGAGCTCGCGGCACTCGACGGGGCCGTCGACCTCGGCTGGGAAGGGGTGCGTGACAACCGCCCGGACCTGACCATCAGCGCCCACCACCGGTTCCTCCAGTCGATCGCACGGATGAGCGGGCACACCACCGCTGTCGCGGCGCTCACGCCACTGCATCACCGCACGCTGCTCGCGTTCGCCGCTGCCCGCACCAGAGTCCGACCGGAAGGCTGGCAGATCCACCAGGACGTCCGTGACGCGATCGCCGCCCGCGACGGAGCGCGGGCCGAAGCCCTCACACGCGACCACCTCACATCGCGACTCGACGGATCCGGACACTGATCATCGGCACCGCCTGAGCTTGGTGGTGGCCGGGGCGTCGTCGTCGCACCCCGCCGCACAGCCGGCCGCCACACCTGTTTCCGGCCCAGGCTCGCACCTGGTCACCTCGATGGAAGCGGGCACGAAGGTCGAAGCACTGCCCCTGTGAGCCGTCAGGAGGCTGGGGTCCCCGCCCCGGGTTCGGGCACCACAGCCTTGAGAAACAGGTCCCGCATCGGTGAGACGACGTGCTGGGCCGTGATCGCGTGAAGTGCCGCAGAAATCACCGGCTGAAGCTCGAGGACCCGCACCCGACCTCCGGCCGCCACCCCCGGAGGGTCGGTCACGAATGCCACTGCCGCGCTGCCGAGCACGGCGGTGACCGGCGGAGTGCCCTGGATCGGGTTCCTCTGCCACCGCGGCTCGAATCCGGCGTCCCTACAGATCTGGAGAAGGAAGTCCGTATACCCCGATCGTTCGGGATAGCCCCAGACGATGATCTGCTCTCCGGCCAGATCTCCGAGCGTTACCGATTCACGCTCCGCCAGTCGATGGTCTCGCGCTACTGCGATGCTGAGGCGATGCGATCCGAGTTCCGTCCGGATCAGCCCCTGTTCGGGTCTCATCTCCCGGCACAAGCCGATATCGATCTCCCCCCTCAGTAGCTGCTCGGTCATCTCGAAGGGGTATCTCTGATTCACATCGGTCGCGAGCTCGGGATGGCGCGCCCGCACCGCGTGGAGCGCCTCCGTCACCTCGTAGACGGTGACCGCCGGTGTGTGCGCGATCCGGAGTGGCTCCACTTCTCCCGATGCAGCCAGACGGGCTCGCCGGAGAGCTGCCTCGGCCAGCCCGTGTAGCACTCGGGCATCAGCCACCAACGAATCGCCAGCCGGGAGAAGAACCACACCGCTGCCCCGACGCTCCATCAACGCCAGTCCCACCTCCCGCTCCAACGCTCGGATCGACCCGGACAGTGCCTGCTGCGTGAGGTGCAGGTCTCTCGCCGCCCGCGAGATCGAGCCATTTTCGGACACCGCGACGAGATGCACCAACTTACGTAGATCAAGCAACAATTTTCCCCAGAGTCACAAGACAGCGGCGCTACGGCCATGAATAAGTGAATGGCTTTCTGAGAAAGTGTAGACCACGGGATCCCGGCCACCGCATCAAGCACTCGAGAGCGGGGTACAAGAAAGTCCGTTATCTCAACAACTAAGCTCTGTGGCGCGACAAAGAAACACCGGACTACCTGCAGGTATCCGGACGGTCAATCGGCATTATTCGTCCGCTAGGTCGCATACCAAGAATGCACTAGCGGCTCAGACTAAATCTCGATGTGCAGAGCACCGAATATTCCTTTACAGTCCCTCCATGAATGCGGGCGCTCAACTCCTGCTATGGCCGACAACATCGGCCACCCAATTCGAAGTCCAAGGCGAAAGGACCGCTGGCATGGAGTGTACAAACCTGCTGAGCCGGAGGTCGTTGCTAACCGTCGCCGCGCTATCAATTCCCGCAATGGCAGGGGGGTGTGGACATCCGCGCGCCGCCGATCACACGTCACCGCCCACGCCATCGATTCGGCCAGCGGACGAGTCACATGCGCTCGCACACGAGCTAGCTGCGGACCTCACACCCGTCGACTGGGGAACGAACCTCCCCGGTGTCACCACCAGCGTTCCCATCAGTCCCGGATGTCGGACCATTGCATTGACTTTTGATGCCTGCGGTGGACCGAATGGATCAGGGGTCGACCATGCCCTCCTGGATACGCTCCGTTCGCTTGAGGTATCAGCGACCCTCTTCCTCAACAACCGCTGGTTATTGGCTCACCCGATCCTGGCCGCGGAACTAGTCGCCGACCCGCTCTTCCAAATCGAGAATCACGGCACCAGGCACCGTCCACTGTCCGTACAGGGGAGATCAGCCTACGACATCGAGGGGACGGAAGACCTTGATTCGGTCGTCCAAGAGATCGAGCTGAACAGGCGTTTCTTGAATTACACCTACGGCGTGAACAGCACGTGGTTCCGCTCCGGAACCGCCCATTACGACGACGTCGCAGTGAAGATCGCACACGGGTTGGGAGTGAAAATCGCCGGGTACGGCGTCAATGCAGACGCCGGGGGGACGGCACCGCCCTCCGCAGTTGCCTCGTCCGTTGTCGACGCACCAGACGGGGCAATCATCCTTGCCCACATGAATCAACCGGACTCCGGTACCGCGACCGGAATCGGCGAGGCGGCCAGACAACTCGGGGACCAGGGCGTGCGCTTCGCTCTCCTCGATTCCGCCGCATGAGTCCCCAAGCCCCAGCAGAAAGAACCAAGTTAAACATGATCCCCCTTACCTGCGTTCTGCCTGTTTACAGTGGCGTCTCCCCTGCCGAGTTCACTCGGGCGTACCGGAGTATCGCCCACCAGACCCTCGAGCCCGAAGAGATCCTCGTCGTACTCGATGGGCCCGTGCAGCCAGGTATCGAGGAGTTCCTCTCTGAAAGGGAGGGATCTCAACTCACCATCATTAGACTGGAGCACAATCAAGGTGTCGCGGCTGCAATGCGCGTTGCGTTTGAGCGCGCTCGACATCGCTGGGTAGCCCGCCACGATGCTGACGACATCATGATGCCGGAGCGGTTCGCCATTCAATGGCCGATTGTATCCACCGGCGAATTCGCCGCCATTGGCGGCGCGATGCTGGAATTCGTCGACAACCCGACCAACATCGTCCGCGTGAGACGCCTGCCGAGCTCCCACGAGGATCTTGCTCGCTACGCGCGGATGAACAGTCCGTTGAACAATCAGAGCACAGTGTTCGACCGCGACGCCGTTCTCGCCGTGGGCAACGTGCGTGACGTCCAGTTCATGGAGGACTACGACCTTTTCGCACGGCTGATCGCGCATGGCTACCGCCTGCACAGTGTGGACAAACCTCTCGTATTGGTCCACGCCCAGGACACGATGTACGACCGCCGGACCGATGCGCGCTTCGCGAAGTCCGAACGCCAGATGCAGAAAAACCTGGTGGAGATGGGGTTGATCTCCCGCCCCAGAGCCGTCATCAACTACGCCATCCGACAGACGTTCCGAGCCCTCCCTCGGCCACTTCTGAAGCTGGCGTACGTTGGTCTCTTCCACCGACCGGATGCTCTCGATTCCCCAGCCGCCGAGGTGCAACGGTGGACGGAGGTCGACTGGCCCGGGTTCCGGCCCGAGCCCGATTGGGACAAGGCGGCCGATGAATGAGAGGACCGAGCCGAATTGTAGATGGCGGAGCGCTTGCAGCTGTCCCGAACACAATGACCTTCACGGATCCGAACAAAATTATCGGCACTCACTCCGAGACCTTCCTCAGGTTCGAGACCCCGTGCGGAACTGGACTCATGACCCACCCGAGCGTCGTCGATTCGGTCGACGGATTCGGCGGCTTTCGATACTGGATGACGGGCACTCCCTACGACGGGGTCGATGACAGCATCGAGAACCCGTGTGTCTACGCATCAGTAGATGGGACTACGTGGCAGATACCGCCGGGCGCGTCGAACCCTGTCGCACCGCGGCCGCCGCGACCAGCGTACAACTCGGACGCACATCTCATCCTGGACGATGACGTACTCCATCTCTGGTACCGCCGGACTGACGATGGTTTCGATACGATCCTGCACTCGCACAGCATTGACGGACGGACGTGGGCCGAGTTCACGTCGGCGGCTCGGGTCCCACAGAACCGGGAGCGCATGCTCTCCCCAACGATTCTCAGGTCGAAAGAGACCTGGCTTCTGTACACCGTGAAATTCATCAGGAGCAGGAACCTCAAGGTCGTCCAGCGCCGGGAGTCCAAGAGTCCTCACGGCCCGTGGGGCCAACCAACCGACTGCACCGTTGACCTTCCCGATGGCCGCCTCCCCTGGCACGTGGACGTACAACGAGTCGACTCCGAGTTCTGGATGATCGTCGCGGACAGTACGTCCAACCGCGGGGGCGATCTGTACTTCGCTGTCTCCCGTGACGGGCTCGACTTCTCCACATCTTCCTCTCCCCTGTTGCCGCGACACTCCCGTCTGGGTTCCGGCCTCTACCGTTCGTCGATGGTCTCCCTGCAGCCCGACGATCCGAGACGCTCCGCGGGAGTCCTCGCCGACGTCTGGTATTCGATCGTCGACGGACGAAGATGGGGAATCGCCCGCGGCATCCTGCTGCACAAGTAACTTGTTCATTTCCACAACTCCCCACCCCTGCAACGAAGGGGTTATCGGCGCCTTTCCCGACCACAAGGACGTCGACATTCCTACGTGGATTTGTCACGGATGCTCTCAACTCCTATTCAAGCGTGGATCTACAGAAGTACGAGAAATGGAACAACATGCCCATAATTGACCACAATCGGCAGAACACGGTTCAGGTCGAACTCGGCGACGGACGAGTTCGCAGAACCAGCACGAGACCGTTTCTACAAAAGCGCAGTATCGCCGGTATCGCCGCGATACTGATAGGCGCCCTGGCCACCGGATGTTCATCAACCGAGAACGGTGTTGACGTACCGAAACGGTCCGGGGTGGTTGTTGAGCGCGTTGCGTATCCGGTTCCCGACGGTGGTGAAGTAGTGCCCCTTAGAGTTGTGTAACTCGGTGGCCGAGCCCGTCTACGAATCCGTGTTGTGCACGAATGTAGAGCGGCCACCGTGTGATCCTTCGAGTCAACCTCTTACCGAATCCTCGAATGGAGTCATCACGATGACCGCACCCCATATTGTCGACCCTGCAGGCCTGCTTAGCCAAGCCCTCGCCGACGCGTCGCCGGATCTGATGCGCGAGCTGCTGCAGACCATGATCAACGCCCTGCTTTCGGCGGACGCCGACGCCGTGTGCGGTGCCGAGTGGAACGCCCGGTCCGCCGAACGCACCAACCGGCGCAACGGCTACCGGCACCGGCCCCTGGATACCCGCGTCGGCACCGTCGACGTCGCCGTACCGAAGCTGCGCTCGGGTTCTTATTTCCCGGAGTGGCTTCTGGAGCGCCGCAAGCGGGCCGAGTCGGCGCTGATCACGGTGGTGGCGGACTGCTACTTGGCCGGCGTCTCCACTCGCCGGATGGACAAGTTGGTCAAGACCTTGGGCATCGATTCACTGTCTAAGTCGCAGGTCTCCCGCATGGCCGCCGACCTGGATGAGCAGGTCGCCGCGTTCCGCCACCGCCGATTGGACGAGGCCGGCCCGTTCACCTTCGTCACCGCTGACGCGCTGACCATCAAGGTCCGCGAGAACAAGCAGGTCGTCAAGGCCTCGGTGCTGCTGGCCACCGGCGTCAACGGAGACGGCCACCGCGAGGTCCTCGGTATGCAGGTGGCCACCAGTGAGACCACGGCCTCGTGGAACACCGTCTTCGCCGACCTGGTCGCCCGCGGCCTGGGCGGCGTGCGGCTGGTGACCTCCGATGCCCACGCCGGCCTCGTGGAGGCGATCGCGGCGAACCTGCCCGGCGCCGCGTGGCAACGCTGCCGCACCCACTACGCCGCCAACCTCATGGCCGTGTGCCCCAAGTCCATGTGGCCGGCCGTGAAAGCAATGCTGCACAGCGTGTACGACCAGCCCACCGCAGACGCCGTCAACGCCCAGTTCGACCGGCTGCTGGAGTACACGGAGCACCGCCTGCCCGAGGTCGCTGAGCACCTCGGCGATGCCCGCGAGGACCTGCTCGCCTTCACCGCGTTCCCCGACGACGTGTGGCGCCAAATCTGGTCTAACAACCCCACAGAACGGCTCAACCGCGAGATCCGCCGCCGCACCGACGTCGTCGGGATCTTCCCCAACCGGGACGCCATCGTCCGCCTCATCGGCGCCGTCCTGGCCGAACAGACCGACGAATGGGCCGAAGGCCGCCGCTACCTCGGCCTCGAAGTTCTGGGCCGCTGCCGACTCACCCTGACCACCGGTACCGATACCAGCTCGCCGACGGAGGTGAGCACCGATGACCTGATGCAACTGCCCGCCTGATCACCAACGAAGGATCAAAAACCAGTTACACCACTTCTAGGGGCTTGACC
>DWWG01000084.1 GCA_019119875.1 Candidatus Dietzia intestinigallinarum
TCTGCGACCGCCTCCTGCCAGCGGGTCGCGTGGACCTCGGTGCCGGCGAGCCGGGTCATTGTGGGCAGCAGCCACCGGGAGGGGATGCGGTCCCCGCCGCCCCGCATCGATCCCCGGGGGAACGAGCACAGTCGGTGCGTGGAGCCCGCGGCGAGGGCCAGCTGCAGGACCCGGTACCGCTCGTCGAGCTGCTCGGGGGCGGACGGCTCGACCGCGCCCTCGGGCAGCAGCGGATCGGGTCGGCCCGGCACCGGCAGCAGCCCCTCCGCCATCCCGACCACGCAGACTGTGTCCAGATCGCGCCCCACCGCGTCGTCGATCGGGCCCAACGCGACCCCCGCGCCCTCGTCACCGACGTGTTCGGTGATCGAGTCCAGGCGCGAGGAGATGGCACCCACAACACGGTCGCGGGTGATCGCGGGCGCGATCGTGTCCAGATCGGCCAGCGAGACGACGACCGCCAGGACCGCCGCTCGGTCCGGGCTCTGCCGGAAGACCGCCGTCACGAGTCGGTCCACGGCCACGGCGGTCTCCGCCCAGGAGGTCGCGGCATCAATGGCCGCCAGACCGGACCGGATGCGTGTGATCAGGTTCAGCACGGCGGCGGCCGCCTCCCGGTCACGATCGCCCAACCCCGACGGATCGTCACGCAGCTTCTCGGCCAAACGGTCCCAGTCGGCACCTCCGATCACGGGGAACCGGGTGCGGGTCAGCAACTCCAACCGGCGGGAGGACACCGGCTTCCCGCTCTCGTCGGTGGCGACCACGGCGCCCTCGGCCACGATCGACAGCAACTCGGCCCGCCCCATCAGGTGGTGATCCATCTGCAGCAGCCGGATCAACGACCGGCCGGCGGCCGAACGGCCCACCCCGGAGTCGCTCGGACCGTGGACGGTGATGCCGGCCTCGGCGAAGGCCCGGTGCAGCAGGCGCAGGTAGGGGTCCGGCGAGGGGTAGTACACGCCGATGCGGTGGCCCGGCACACCGGAGGCGAGCTGCGACCGGACGAAACGGACCACCGCTCGGACCTCATCGTCCGAATCCGAGGCGTGCAGGACGTGGGTGCCGGTCACCGCGTTCCCGGTGGCCGGTTCCGCGGCGGCGGCCAGGTGGTCCGCCCCGGTGCCCGGGATCGCCTCCACCCCGCGGGCGGCGAGCGCCGCCCGCAACCGCCGCTCGAGCTCGGTCCCGCGCAGCGGTGCCGCCACGATCACGCTCCCGAGTGACTCCAGCCGCTCCAGGGCCGTGCTGACCGCCTCGAACTGCGTGTAGTACGCGGTGCCGGTCCGCGTGAGGGCCTCCTGTGAGAGACGGAGCACCTCCTCGTGCAGCGGGGTCACGGGCGTGACGGAGCCGGGCTCGACCGTGCCCAGCCGGAGGCAGGCCCGGGCCACGGCCTGCCCGGTGACCGGCTCCGTGGCCACGGCCTGCAACCCACCCGGGTCGGAGTCCAGCGCCTTGTCCACCGCGGCGGCCAACAGGGGCAACGGAAGGGCGGCCCGTGGCGCCAGCGCGGGCGCCGACAGCTCGGCGACGACCTGCGCCGCTGTCCGCACGGCCACGCCTGCCGCCCCGCCCGCCAACGCCAGCGCCCGGACGAGGTCCCGGGCCGCCCCGAATGACGGAACGATCACGGTGATGCGGGCGAGCGGGTCCTCTGTGCGGAGACGCCGCACCTCATCCGCCACTGCGGTGGAACTGGTCTGGAATCCGGTCACACGGACATGGTGCCCCACGGGTACGACATCCCCTGCGGGGGCAGATCGCGGCAGCGCCCGTCAGGCGCAGGTCGGGCCTGCTACCGTCCGATCAGGTTCACGGGCAGCGGCCGGGGGAGTGATCGATGACGTACGACGGGCGCGGTGGCGGGGCGGACTGGGCCGGCTATCAACCCGAACAGCAGCGCGGGATCTCCGGCCCGATGGCGGCCTTCATCGCCCTGCTGGCGGTGCTGGTGTTGGCACTGCTCGGCGTCGCCGCCTACCTGTTCCTGCGCCCTGGCGGGTCCTCCGGGGACGGGCGGGCCCAGGGAGTGGTGGCCTCGTCGTCGTCGTCGACCACCGCGGCGCAGCCACCGCAGTCCCCGGTGACGGAGACCGCCTTCACCACCCCGCCGCAACGCGAGACCGTCACGGTCACCCGCGAGGCCCCCGCGCCGCGCCCGACCTCCTCGGCGCCGTACCCGTCCGGGGCGGACTATTCGGGATGGCTGGACAACCGCCAGGCCCGCTGCAACGCCGGCGACCCCGCGGCGATGATCGGCAGGACCACGCAGGCGTCGTTCTCGATCTGCATCAACCCGGACAACGGCCGTTACTACTACCGCGGGTCGGCCGGAGGCTCCGGGGTCGAGGTGGACGATCCGGTCGTCGCCGGTGACTCCGCGACGGTCACCAACAACGGCGTCGTGTACTCGATCAGCCCGGCGGGCATGGTGATCTACGAGGACGGCGCCGTGATCTCCGATCAGCCCATGGTCTCGTTCTGGGTCGACTGACCCACCCCGATCAGCCCGCGGGCACGAGCGCCGCCACGTCGTCCACCGCCCGGCGCAGCTCGCGGGACGCCGCGCAGTCCCCGAGCCTCCGGGACACCGCGTCGGCGATCGCCCCGTAGAACCACA
>DWWG01000005.1 GCA_019119875.1 Candidatus Dietzia intestinigallinarum
CGTGGAGAACTTCCCCGGCTTCGCCGACGGCATGATGGGGCCCGACCTCATGATGCAGATGCGCGAGCAGGCCGAGAAGTTCGGCGCCGACCTCCGCATGGAGGATGTCACGGAGATGGATCTGACCGGGGACGTGAAGATCGTGCGCGTCGGGCAGGACGAGTACAAGGGCCGCGCCGTGATCCTCGCGATGGGCGCCGCCGCACGCTACCTCGGCATCCCGGGCGAGCAGGAGTACCTCGGCCGGGGCGTGAGCTCGTGCGCCACGTGTGACGGCTTCTTCTTCCGCGACAAGCCGATCGTCGTGGTGGGTGGGGGCGACTCCGCGATGGAGGAGGCCACCTTCCTCACGAAGTTCGGCTCGTCGGTGACGATCGTGCACCGCCGCGAGGAGTTCCGCGCCTCCAAGATCATGCTCGAACGCGCCCGCGCCAACGAGAAGATCTCCTTCATCCTCAACACCACGGTCGACGAGGTCCTGGCCGGCGAGAACGGTTCAGTCGAGAAGCTCAGACTGCGCAACACGGTCACCGGCGAGACCAGCGAGCTCGAGACCGCCGCGATGTTCGTGGCGATCGGACACGACCCGCGCTCCGAGCTCGTGCGCGACCAGCTCGAGGTGGACGAGAACGGCTACGTCCTCACCGGGCAGACCACCGCCACCTCCATCCCCGGCGTCTTCGCCTGCGGCGACCTGGTGGACCACCGCTACCGCCAGGCCGTCACCGCCGCCGGCTCCGGCTGCTCCGCGTCGATCGACGCCGAGCGCTGGCTCGCCGAACAGGCCTGACACCCCCGCACCTCCTCGAAAGGAACAGCCATCATGGCCTCGACCCCCAACATCGTCGACGTGACCGAGTCGGACTTCGCCGACGCCGTCCTGACCTCCAGCGGCTCCAAGCCGGTCCTGGTGGACTTCTGGGCCAGCTGGTGCCGCCCCTGCACCATGATGGCCCCGGTCCTGGACGAGATCGCCGGCACCGAATCCGACAAGCTGACAGTGGCCAAGGTGGACGTCGAGGCCAACCAGGAGCTGGCCGCCGAGTACCAGATCACCGCCATCCCGGCGCTGCTGCTGTTCTCGGGGGGCGAGGTGGTCAAGCGCATCACCGGCGCCAAGTCCAAGTCCGCACTGCGTGCCGAGCTCGCCGACGTCCTCGACAGCTGAGCCCTCCTGAACAGGGCCGTCTTCTCGCAGGACACGGGGCCGCACCGCCCGGTTACCCCAGCCGGACGGTGCGGCCCCGGCATCTGACCGGGCGACCCGGTAAGTTCGTGCGGGTACCCATCCCCAGACGAGCAGGAGGAATCCCATGGCGTGGCGACGTGGTGACCGCGGGCCCGAGGTGGCTGCAATCCGGGCCACCCTCGCAGGAATGGGCCTGCTCCACAACATCGATTCCGTGGGGGTCACCGAGCCCGAGACCGGCTCGGTCCTGGCCCGCACCGACGCCGTGTTCGACGCGGACCTCGAGGCGGCCGTCCTGGCCTTCCAGCAGGCCAGGGGGCTGATCGCCGACGGAATCGTGGGCGCGGCCACCCAGGCCGCCCTCGACGACGCCAGCCATGTCCTGGGCACCCGGGATCTCAGCTACATCGTCTCCAAGCCGATGGCCGGTGACGATGTGGGGCAGCTGCAGCGTCGCCTCGCGGAACTGGGCTTCTACACCGGGCCCGTCGACGGCACCTTCGGACCCGTCACCCACGGCGCGGTGACCGATTTCCAGCGCGACTGCGGACTGACGGCGGACGGCGTGGTGGAGGCGGAGACCCTCGCCACCCTCGGGCGCTTCTCCACGCTGTTCAAGGGCGGAGACGTGGCGTCCCTCGTGGAGAAGGAGCGGGCCCGCACCTCCGGTCCGATGCTCGCCGGCAAACGGATCGTCCTGGACCCCGGACCGAGCGGTTCCGAGAACCCGATCCGGATCGAAACGCCGTACGGCACCATCACCGACGCGGAGCTGCTGTGGGACATCACCCAGCGTCTCTCCAAGAGGATGAACCAGGCGGGCGTCGAGGTGTTCCTCTCGCGCCCCGAGGCGATGATCCCCACCGATCCCGAGCGTGCCGAGATCGCCAACGCGTTCAACGCGGACCTCATCATCTCGCTGCGTCTGGACCGGCATCACAATCCCGTCGGCAACGGGGTGGCGACGTTCTACTTCGGCAACTCGCTCGGATCCGAGTCCATGCTGGGGGAGGCCCTCTCGGGCTTCATCCAGCGCGAGATCGTGAGCCGGACCCGCCTGCGGGACTGCCGTACGCACGGGCGCAGCTGGCCCCTGCTCCGGATGACCCGCATGCCGTCGGTGCAGATCTACCTCGGTTATGCACACAATCCCGGCGATCTGGCGATCCTCGGCGACCGGAACCACCAGGACACGATCATCGACTCGATCCTGGTCGGCGTCAAGCGCCTCTACCTTCTCGACGAGGATGATCATCCCACCGGCTCGATGTCGGTGGACGAGCTCATCACCTACGAGCAGCGCCAGCGCAACTGATCGAACGTACCGGCTCCACCGCGCCACCGTTCCACCGCTCCACCGGCCGGCGTCCCCGGGCGTCGGCCGGTGGGTCGGCCCATTCGTCTCTACAGGTGACGAGGGCCGGAGCCGAATCGGGGAGGCGGGGCCGTCACCGACGCCGACGCGCCCGACAGCACGCCGACCTCGCGGGTGAGTCGTCCCCGCCCGGCGAAGAGTTGATCGAGGGCCTTCTCGACGTCGGCCTTCCACTGGTGTTCGCTGTCGATGTCCAGCCGGAGGCGCGGGTACGTCTCGTGCTCGGCAACCACGGTGAACCCGTGCTCCAACAGGAAGTTCGCATCCGGAACGCACGAGTCCGCACCACACCCGTCACGTGACGCTTCAGGATCCGGGTGCTCGGTCGTGACCCCGAAGGCCTCGATCGCCTTGATCCCGCGGCTCCGGAGATCCACCACGACGGAATCCATCAAGGCCGTCAGCACGCCGGTGGGGGAGTCTGACTCCACCGACATCCCCGCCAGGAGTATGGCGTCCGCTCCGACCGGACCGGTGGGGAAGCACGACGCCCGGGGCACCATTCCGGGTGGAGCGTAGAAGACGGCCCCCGCCGCGCGTTCCCCGTGACTGGCCAGCTGACCACACGCACCCCACTCCAGAGTGACGTGATTGATCCACGCCTCCTTCTCGAACTCGGGGTCTCCGGAGATGGACTGCTCGAGCTGCCCATCGGTCTGCCAGTAGACACAACGGCGCGCCCGGCGACCGAGCTGGCCGACCACGGAGAAGTCGAGGGTGCGGATCGAGATCATCGCGACGTTCCGGGGGTACCGCCCTCGAGCAGCGCGAGCACTCGAGCGAGGTCGTCGGCGTCACCCACGTCGATCGTGATCTTGCCCTTGCGTCGGCCCATCGCGACCGAGACCTTCGTCTCGAACAGATCAGACAGCCTTCCGGCCACTGCCTCGAGTTCGGGATCGCGGGGTCGGCCCCGTGGCGCGGGGCGCGGTGTGTCCTCCGTGCCTCCGGTATCCCGGTTGGCGAGCGTGACGATCTCCTCCGTCGCGCGGACGGACAATCCCTCGGCGACGATACGTGCCGCCAGGTCGTCCTGTGCCGCGGCTCCCGATTCCAGCCCGAGCAGGGCCCGGGCGTGGCCGGCGGAGAGCACCCCTGCCGCGACCCGACGCTGGACGGCGGTGGGGAGCTGGAGTAGGCGAATGCTGTTGGTGATGGCGGGTCGGGACCGTCCGATGCGCTCCGCCAGCTCCGACTGTGTCACCTTGAACTCGTCGAGGAGCTGTTGGTATGCGGCCGCCTCCTCGAGAGGGTTGAGCTGGACCCGGTGGATATTCTCCAGGAGAGCGTCTCGGAGGAGATCCTCGTCCTCCGTCTGCCGGACGATGGCCGGGATGGTCTCGAGCTCCGCACGCTGGCTGGCCCGCCAGCGTCGCTCGCCCATGATCAGCTGGTAGCGGCCCTCGCCCATCTCCCGGACGACGATCGGCTGGAGGAGACCGAACTCCTTGACCGAGTGTGACAACTCGGCGAGCGCTTCCTCGTCGAAGTACGTCCGCGGCTGCTTTGGATTGGGTTCGATCGCAGCCGGCGAGATCTCCCGGTAGACCGCTCCCGGGTCCACGAGATCCGTTGTTTCACGTGAAACGCCGCTCTGTGACGACTCCTCCGCCTTCGGAGCCCCCTTGCGGGTACGCGCCGACTTCTCGCCGACTCTGTCCGCCCCGGTGTCGCCGGTCGGGGCTTCGTCCGCTGCCGCTGCAGAGCGCGACCGCGGGGGAGTGGTGCGAGGTCCGCCGCCACGTGGACCCAGGATCACATCCGCCGCATCGCTGCCGAGGCGAGGGCCCTCATCGGGACCGGTGGGGATGAGAGCCGCGAGCCCTCGGCCCAGACCACCCTTACGTTGCTGACTCACTGTTCTGCCTCCACACGATCGCCGAGAACTGGGCCGCGGGTATTGAGTTCGCGAGCCGCATCCAGATACGCCAGCGCCCCCCGGGATCCGGCGTCGTACTGCAGGATCGTCATCCCGAAACCCGGAGCCTCGGACACTTTCACGCTACGCGGGATCACGGTCTTCAGGACTCGGTCACCGAAATGCTGCCGTACCTCGCCGGCCACCTGTTCCGCGAGCTTGGTGCGGCCGTCATACATCGTCAGCATGATGGTCGAGATGACGAGCGAGGGATTGAGATGTTGCTGGATAAGTTCCACGTTGCGCAGCAGTTGTCCCACACCCTCCAGCGCGTAGTACTCGCACTGGATGGGTATCAGGACCTCCTGCGCGGCGACCATCGCGTTGACGGTGAGGAGCCCGAGGGAGGGAGGGCAGTCGATGAAGACGTAATCGAGCCCCAGCGAGGCGAGATCCTCCTTGACGAGAACCTCGGCGAGACGACGTTCCCGGTGCTCGAGCCCGACCAGTTCGATCTCGGAACCGGCCAGATCGATTGTTGCCGGGATGCAGAAAAGGCGCTCGGCGTGCGGGCTCTTCTGCATGAGATCCTCGACCGCCTCCTCCCACATCAGGAGCTCGTAACTGGAGGGGGTCCCTTCACGGTGGTCCACCCCGAGAGCGGTGCTCGCGTTGCCCTGGGGGTCCATGTCGATGACCAACACGCCCAGCCCTCGCATCGCCAAGGCGGCGGCGAGGTTGACCGTCGACGTGGTCTTGCCGACCCCACCCTTCTGGTTGGCGATCGTGATGATCCTGGTCTCTGCGGGACGGGGCAGCGACGGCGCGTCCCCGTGGAGCACCTCGCTCGCCTGCCGCGCGGCGGCGAAGATCGGTGTCTCGTCGTCGGACATCCGGCACCTTTCAGTTCACAGAATCTGCAGTGTTCAGGTCGGCGGGACCGGTGGTGATGGCCCGTGTTCGTGCTGTCGGGATCAGTGTTTCACGTGAAACCGACATCCGAACCGCCGGGCCATCTAGCGCGTTCAGCGTCTGCGGGCCCCGGGTCCCCGGCGGTGCGATCCTCGCCTTGCCATCCTAGTCTGCATCGTCGCGATAACCAGCCTCGTCTCTTCCGCATCGGGCGCAGCGACCACGTCCACATGGACCCCTTCGAAGCCCAGCTCCGACAGAACCGCTCCATCGCGCTCGACCTCCTCGGCCGCGGAGACTCCCTTCAGTGCAACCATCCGACCACCGGGCTTGAGCAGAGGTGCGGACCAGCCGGCGAGTTTGGCCAACGGCGCGACGGCCCGTGAGGTCACGATGTCAGCTTCTCCGGCCGCGGCGATGACGGACTTCTCCTCCGCACGCCCGCGAACCACGCGCACGTCGATCCCCAGCTCGCCGATGACCTCCTTGAGGAAGGTCACCCGTCGGAGAAGCGGTTCGACGAGGATCACTTCGAGATCCGGTCGCGCCAACGCCAGCGGTATGCCCGGGAGACCGGCGCCGCTACCGATGTCGACCACCTTCTCGCCGTGCCCCATGTGCGGCGCCGCCGCGGCACTGTTGAGAACATGCCGATCCCACAGACGCGGACGCTCGCGTGGCCCCATGAGCCCTCGTTCCAAACCGGCGTCGGCGAGAAAACGGACATAGTCCACGGCGAGATCCGAACGGCTTCCGAACACCTGCTCAACACTCGGGGGTGGGGGAGGGGCCGGGGATCCATCCACTGTGCCCGCAAGCCTCGCTGTGTCACGTGACGTTTCGTCCCGCGCATGATCGGTCATCGCTATTGCGCCTCTCTTTCATCCATTTCGGAGTCCGACGAAACCCGGCCCCATCGTTTCACGTGAAACCAGCCGGGCGAATTACACACCTGTGACTAACCTTGTGAATAACCCCGAAGGGTCTCGCGGCCCCGATGTCCCCTGACGCAGATCGGGGGTGCGGGACAGGACCCACACCCCCGAGAGGACATCGAACCGACCTACGCCGGGAGAACGACCACTCGCCGCTGCGGCTCCACACCGGTGGAATCCGACGCCACTCCGTCGATCTCGGCGATCGCGTCGTGAATGATCTTCCGCTCGAACGGGCTCATCGGCTCCATCTCCACAGGCTCCCCCGACTCAAGGACACGCTGAGCGACAAGCCGCCCCTTCTCCGTGAGCGCCTCCCGCTTGGCCGCCCGCCAGCCCGCGATATCGAGCATGAGGCGACTGCGGTCACCGAGCTCCTGCTGCACGGCGAGACGCGTCAGTTCCTGGATGGCGTCGAGTACTCCGCCGTCTGCGCCGACGAGCGTGTCGAGATCATCACCGCCGTCAATGCTCACCACGGCACGATCGCCCTCGACATCCAGATCGATGTCGCCATCAAAATCGAGGATGTCCAGGAACTGTTCGAGGTAATCACCGGCGACCTCGCCCTCCTCGACCAACCGCTCCTCGGACACCTCAATGTTCCTCTTCGACATGGGACCGCCTCCGTCGTGACCGCCGATCGCCGCACCTGTCCGGACGACGAATACCTACCCCAAGTATGGGACAAGGCCCCCTCTGCCGGAGCATCGGGGACCTTGTCCGTCTACGCGTTCCTGGGCGGTCAGCGCTTCTTCTTCTTTTTCTTCCTGTTCTTCGCCTTGGAGCCGCCTGCCTTCTGGGCGGGCCTGCTCCGCTGCCCACCCGGTGGCTGGGGCTTCTGTCCGGGACGCGGCTTCGCCCCCGGAGCAGGGGCCTTCCCCGCCGTCGGAGCGTTCGCCTGCTCATCGTCGTCGTCGTCCTGGACCGTCGCCGTCGCCGTGCCGGTCTCAACTCCTGCAGCGCCGCCCCGGGAGGTCGTGGTGGCGGCCGCCCGGCGGCCCTTCTTCGGGTTGACAGGCCTGACGCCCACCTTCGGCGCCAGCGACTTCTGCTCCTCCCGGCGCTGCAGCGCCGCGGCGTCGTCCTCCTTGGCCATCTTCTCGTACAGGTAGTACTGCTGCGCGAGCGTCCACAGGTTGTTGGTGACCATGTAGACGAGGATCGCCATCGGCCAGAACGCTCCGGTCACCAGAATGCCGATGGGGAACGCCCACAGCATCAGCTGGTTCATGATCTTGGCCTGCGGATTGGCGGCGGCCTCGGGGGACTGCCGCGAGAGCGACACGCGGGCGTTGAAGTGCGTCGTCACCGCCGAGATGATCATCAGCGGCACCGCCACCACGATGATGTTCCAGCGGGCGAAGTCCAGCATCGCACCGGGCTCGACGAACGCCTGGAACTGCTCGACCGGCTGGGAGATGAACGACGACAGGGGAGCACCGAACAATCGGGCGTCGAGGAAGCTCTGGACCTCCTCGGCGTTGAACACGTAGTTGCCGGTGTTCCGGGTCTCCTCCGCGGTCATGCCGAGCCCGTTGAAACTGGTACCCATCCGGTTGAACGACCGCAGCACGTGGAACAGACCCAGGAACACCGGGATCTGGATGAACATCGGCAGACAGCCCAGAAGCGGGTTGAAACCCTCGGCCTTCTGCAGCTTGCGCTGCTCGGTCATGAGCTTCTCGCGGTCGTTCTTGTACCGCTTCTGCAGCTCCTTCATCTTGGGCTGCATCTCCTGCATCTTGCGGGAGAAACGGATCTGTTTGGCCGCAGGCCAGAACAGCATGATGCGGAGGGTGACGACCAGGAAGATCACCGACATCGCCCAGATGATGCCGTTGGAGTCCGGGTCACCCACCCACGGCAACAGGCCGCCGAGGAACGCGAAGATCTTGTGCCAGAACCAGAGGATCCCGGAGATCGGGTAATAGACCAGTGGGTCCGTGATGAACGACATGGGTGGAGAAGTCCTAGCTTCGTTCGGGAGGGGACGGGTGCTCAGGGGGGACGGAGCCGGGGTCGGGAGCCCGAGGTTCCGGCACCGGGTCCCATCCGCCCGGCGTCCACGGGCCACACCGCAGGAGACGCCAGACCGAGAGCCAGGTGCCGTACCAGGCACCGTGCACCCGGACCGCCTCGACCGCGTAGCTGCTGCAGCTGGGTTGGAAGCGACAGCTCGGGGGGGTGAGCGGGGAGATGCCCTTCTGATAGAAATCCAGCATCCACAGAAGGACCCGGGCGATCGGGCCCGGACGCTGCTCCGTCATGGCCGGCCCTTCCTCGCGCGCGCCGAGGCCACGTCCAGCGCCGTGCGGAAATCGCACACCAGATCGTCGTGCGAGGCCGTGGCCGAGGCGGGGTTGGCCCGGATCACCACCATCAGATCGGGCTCGATGGCACCGACCACCTCGGCGGCGATATGGCGAAGCCGCCGACTGACTCGGTGACGGGTCACCGAGTCGCCGACGGCCTTGCTCACGACGAGCCCGAAACGGGGACCGCCCACGCGGAACTCCGACGAGTCCACGTAGGCGTATACGACCATCGTGCGGCGACCCTTCCTGGCACCCTGACGCACCACCGTCCCGAAATCGGCGGAACGGTGGAGCCGGTGCGGCCCGGGAAGCACCCGCCACCCGGCCGGGATCAGGCCGTCAGCGCCGAACGACCCTTACGACGGCGGGCCGCGACGATGCCGCGCCCGGCGCGGGTGCGCATGCGCAGACGGAATCCGTGCACCTTGGCACGACGACGGTTGTTCGGCTGGAAGGTCCGCTTGCCCTTGGCCATGGTTGGCTCCTCACATGAAGTCGGCACCGTTGCCGGCACGCGATCGAGTTCGAGACGTCGTCGAACCACTGACGGCGGCACCACGACGCGCCGCACACCACTCGGGCGCGCGACAGACTGTTCAAGATTACGCTCACTGGCGGCTGCCCGCCAAACTGTGTCATCCCACTCGCCCCGTGCGCACCACTTCACACACCAAGGCGACACACGCACGGCCGTGATGCTTGACTTACGGCCTCCACCTGTTCTTGAGGGTTGCCCAGTCGTTCACAGAGTTGTTACCGTCGTTCATCATCGAGCCCCGAAGCGGGACGAACACGAACCGAGCACCCATACGACCGCAACCAACCCACGTCGCAGCTCGCCCCGGTCCCGGGAAGAGGTCTGTTCACTCACAGCTGTGGACAACCATGTGGATATCCCAGTGGACCCGGGCGCAGGCCTGTGGATAGAGTGTGGTTCCCGCACGACGGTACGCCGGACCGATACGCGAACCATCAACGCCAGACGAGAGGAGACCGCCCACCGTGTCTCCTGAGCTCGAGCACGTGTGGAGCGCCGTCCTCGACCGACTGACCGATCCCGCGCTCGCCAGCGACGACAACCCGGTCCTCTCCCGCCAGCAGCAGGCATGGCTCCGGCTGGTCCAGCCGATCGCCGTGGTCAACGGCTTCGCGATGCTCGCGGCCCCGTCCGCCTTCGCCCGCGACAACATCGAATCGGTCCTGCGGGGCCCGATCACCCGCGCACTGAGCACTCAGCTCGGGGAACCGGTCGACCTCGCCGTCAAGGTGGACACCTCACTCGCCGGCGCGCAGCCGGAGACAGACGACGGAGGAAGCGCACCCGGGATCGACGTCGACGAGATCCACCGACCCGATCCCCACGGCGACGAGTCCCCCGCGCCGACGCGTCCCGCACGGATGACCGAGGAGCAGCTCGCCGCCGAGCGTCTTCTCCGCGGAAGCGAGCGCGACGAGGCGCTCTCCGCGGCGACGGCGCCCGGGCTCAATCAGCGCTACACCTTCAGCGCGTTCGTCCAGGGGAACTCGAACCGCTTCGCACGCGCCGCCGCACTCGCTGTCGCCGAGGCCCCGGCCCGTGCCTACAACCCCCTGTTCATCTGGGGGGAGTCGGGGCTGGGAAAGACCCATCTGCTCCACGCGATCGGGCACTACTCCCTGCGGATGTACTCCGAACAGAAGGTCAAGTACGTCTCGACCGAGGAGTTCACCAACGATTTCATCAACTCCGTCCGTGACGGCCGCCAGAACATGTTCAAGAAGCGGTACCGCGAGGCGGAGATCCTCCTGGTGGACGACATCCAGTTCCTCATCGGCAAGGAGCAGGTGCAGGAGGAGTTCTTCCACACCTTCAACACGATCCACAACGCCCAGAAGCAGATCGTCATCTCCTCCGACCGGCCGCCCAAGCAGCTGCAGCCGCTCGAGGACCGTCTGCGCACCCGCTTCGAGTGGGGTCTGATCACCGACATCCAGCCGCCCGAGCTCGAGACCCGCATCGCGATTCTCGACAAGAAGGCCAAATCCGAGGGCTACGAGGTGCCGCGGGAGGTGCTCGAGCTGATCGCGACCCGGGTCCAGCGGAACATCCGCGAGCTCGAGGGCGCGCTGATCCGCGTCGTGGCGTTCGCCTCCCTCAACGGACACGACATCGATGTGCCGCTGGCCGAGGTGGTGCTGCGCGATGTGGTCTCCGACGACGAGTCGCTGCAGATCTCGGCGGCGACGATCATGGCCGTCACCGCGGAGTTCTTCTCGACCAGCATCGACGAGCTCTGCGGCACGTCCAAGACGAGGTCGCTGTCGCGGGCCCGACAGATCGCCATGTACCTGTGCCGTGAACTCACGGACCTCTCGCTTCCCAAGATCGGCGTGACGTTCGGCGGCAAGGACCACACGACGGTCATGTATGCACAGCGCAAGATCCTCAAGGAGATCAAGGACGATCGGCGCACCTACGACCAGATCCAGGAGCTGACCGCGCGCATCCGCGAACGTTCACGCGCGATGTAGGGAAGAAAAATTCGCTAACCTCGACGGCACAAGCTCCGCGCGGACCCGCGCGCCCGTTCTTTCACGAAAAGGGGGGAGGGGCGTCGAGTCCGCGATACACGGTTCCTCGGCGGCCCGACATCCATGGTCATGGCCGATCGTCCCGAAGTACAGACCGCCACGCCCGCCGTCGCCGCCCTCACGATGGTGGGCCTCGGGCAGAACCTGCTCACCGGTCTCGCCCGCATCCCGTTCGTCCAGCCGTGGCGCGGCCCGGGCAACATCATCGACAATCTCGGTCAGTCCGTCACTCGACAGACCATCCGTTCCTTCATGGGCTACTCCCTCGGCCTGCCGATCGAGGAGTTCCGTTCCATGGAGCAGGTCATCGACGGCCTCTGTCGCGTCGTGATGCCGCCGTTCGTCAAGCAGCTCGACGGTGTCACGATCACCAAGGAGGAGATCGGTGGCGTGCCCGGACTGTGGTGTAGGCCCAAGCCGGGCACGCACGACCGGGTCTACGGCACGATCCTGTACCTGCACGGCGGGGGCTACATCGGCACGTCGCCGATGATGTACGCCGCGTTCGCGTCCGCGATCGCCAAGCAGACCGGCTGTCACATCTTCATCGCCGACTACCGGATGGCCCCCGAGTTCCCGTTCCCCGCCGGTGTGCTGGACGCGGCGAGCGTCTACGAGGCGTTGCTGGAGCAGGGGGTCGAGGCCGAGAACCTCATCGTCGCCGGCGACTCCGGTGGCGGTGGCCTGGCGGCGTCACTGGTGTCGCACCTGCACGCCTCCGGCGTCGACATGCCGGCCGCGCTGCTCCTCTTCTCCCCGGAGACCGACCTCGAGCTGGACCAGCCCTCCGTCTCGGACAACGCGCGCTTCGACATCCTCCCGTGGAACGTGCCCACGTCTCCGTACCTCCAGGGAATCGCCCCGGGTGATCCGTTGGTCTCGACCGTCAACGCGGCGCTGAGCCCCGACTGGTTCCCTCCCACCTTCGTCACCTCGGGTGGCAAGGAGATGTTCCGGGACGGCATCCGCGAGCTCGTGGAGAACCTCCGGGCCGCGCAGATCGAGGTGCACGCGATCGAGGCCAGGGGCATGTTCCACGTCTTCCCGATCCTCATGCCGTGGCTCGACGCCTCCAGGCAGGTCTTCGCGGAACTGGACGAGTTCGTGGACGACCACGTCCGGTCACGGGCGCATCTCGGCCTCTTCGGCGACGAGAAGTGACTCACTCGAGTCTCGAATCCACCCAACTCATGCCACCAACCACATCTTTCACAGCTGTGGACAAAGCTGTGGGATCTTGTGGACCAACGGTGGACAGAGGGTGGACGAAGTCTTGTGATTCCACTGTCCCCACCGGTGAAACCACAAGTTCCGACAGCCGCGTCCACACGTGGAAATGACATCCGACCTGTGACGACGGGGCTCGGCTCACAATTTCACAGGACCTACTACTACCTCTTAGATCTCTAGAGAGTTCTTGTAAGAAGTAGGGGTGTGGAACGGCGAGCCTCCTTGACCCGGATCCACCCCGTCCGTGTGCCCTCTGTCGGTGCGAGCGGTTACTCTCATGGAGACGTCCCGCCGCCCGGCGACGGGACGCAGCACGACCAGCCCGACAAGACCAACCGTCCAGATACCCGAAGCGGTATCCGCCCTGCCTGAAAGAGGTCATCGATGGAGATCACGGATCCGACGTTCCGCGTCACCCGCGAGGACTTTGCGGATTCCGTGGCCTGGGTGGCCCGCACGCTGCCCTCGCGCCCGTCGGTGCCGATCCTCGGCGGGGTCCTGCTCGAGGCCGACTCGGGATTGACCATCTCGGGGTTCGACTATGAGACGTCGGCCCAGGTCTCGGTCCCGGCCGAGGTCTCCGAGCCGGGGAGCACTCTGGTGTCCGGTCGCCTGCTGGCGGACATCGCCCGCGCGCTGCCGGACCGCCCGGTCGAGGTGACCGTCACCGCGCAGAAGATGTTCATCACCTGCGGTTCGGCCAAGTTCACGCTGCCCACCATGCCGGTCGAGGACTACCCGCAGCTCCCGACCATGCCGGAGGTCACCGGTTCTGCCGCGGTGGAGGCGTTCTCCGAGGCCGTGTCGCAGGTCGTCGTGGCCGCCGGCAAGGACGACACGCTGCCGATGCTCACCGGTATCCGGATGGAGATCGAGGGATCCCGCGTCACGCTCATCGCCACCGACCGTTTCCGTCTCGCGATCCGTGATTTCGAGTGGGAGCCGGCCCGGGAGGACGTGGCCGTGGAGGTTCTCATCCCGGCCAAGGCGCTGTCCGAGGTCACGAGGTCGGCCGGTGGCGGCGGCCGTGTCGACCTGAGCCTGGGGGCCGGAGCCGAGATCGGCGCCGAGGGGATCCTGGGAGTTCTGGTGTCCGGTCAGCGCACCACCACCCGCCTGCTCGACGCGGAGTTCCCCAAGGTCCGTCAGCTCCTGCCGCCCCAGCACACCTCTGTCGCGGTGGTGGAGGTCGACCCGCTGGTGCAGGCCATCAAGCGAGTCGCCCTGGTGGCGGACCGCGGAGTCCAGGTCCGGCTGGCGTTCTCCGAGGGAGAGGTGGCCCTGTCCGCGGGCGGAGACGATGCCGCGCAGGCCAACGAGACGCTGCCGGTCGAGTTCGTCGGTGCGCCGCTGACCATCGCGTTCAACCCGGGCTACCTCCTCGACGGGCTGGGCAGCATCCACTCGTCGCGGGTCGCGTTCGGCTTCACCCAGCCCAGCCGCCCGGCCGTGCTGCGCCCCGCGCCCGAGGAGCTGCCGGAGCCGGATGCCGACGGTGCGATCGCGCCGATCGATTCCGACCACACCTATCTCCTCATGCCCGTGCGCCTGCCGGGCTGACGTCTGCCGCGAGCCGCCCGGGCATGCACCTGCGTCACCTGAGACTTCTCGACTTCCGCTCGTGGCCGCTGCTCGAGCTCGAGCTCGGACCCGGGGTGACCACCCTGATCGGCCGCAACGGGCACGGCAAGACCAACGTGCTCGAGGCCGTGGGGGTGCTGGCCACCCTGCGGTCGCACCGGGTTTCCGGGGACGCTCCCATGATCCGCACCGGAGCGCAGACCGCACTGGTGGGCGCCCTGGCGCACAACGCCGGCCGTGAACTGACCGTCGAGCTCGCCCTCAACTCGGGCAGGGCCAACCGGGCGCGACTCAACACCTCCCCGTGTCGCCGACTGGGCGACATCCTGGGCGTGGTCCAGTCCGTGCTCTTCGCGCCCGAGGACCTGGCCCTCGTCCGTGGCGAGCCGGCGGAGCGTCGTCGGCTGCTCGACGACCTCATGTCGTCGCGCAGGCCAGCACTCGGCGGTGATGTCGCCGACTACGGGTCGGTCCTGCGCCAACGCACCGCGCTGCTCAGGTCCGCGTCGGGTGCGCTCCGTCGCGGCCGGCCGGAGGAATCCGCCGCCGCCCTGGACACGCTCGACGTGTGGGACGGCCGCCTCGCCTCGACGGGGGCTCGTCTCGTCTCCGGGCGGGTGGCCCTGCTCGAGCAACTGCGACCCCTCGTCGTCGACGCCTATCGCACCCTCGCGCCGGAGTCACGCCCCGCCGACCTGACGTACCGGTTCCGCGTCGCGTCCCCGCCCGCGGAGTCGGACCTCGCCGACCCCGAGTTCGTCGAGGCGCTCCTCCTCGCCGAACTCCGCTCCCGCCGGCGCGAGGAGATCGAGCGGGGGCAGTCACTGGTCGGGCCGCACCGGGACGACCTGATCCTGACCCTCGGGGAGGAGCCGGCGAAGGGGTTCGCGAGCCACGGGGAGACGTGGTCGTTCGCGCTCGCGTTGCGTCTCGGTTCGCTCGAGCTGTTCCGCGCGGACGGGATCGAGCCGGTGCTCCTCCTCGACGACGTGTTCGCCGAACTCGACCGCCACCGGCGTGCCGCGCTGGCCGAGGTGGCGGCCGGCGTGGAGCAGGTGCTCATCACGGCGGCGGTGGGTGAGGACGTGCCGAGCAGTCTGCGCGGGGTGCGTCATGACGTCGTGATGACGGGCGAGGGGGCCGATCGTCACTCCGAGATCACACTGTCACCACGGTGGTCCGACGATGACCCGGCCCCGGCCGAGGGGGCCGAGGCCGGTGGATCCGGCGCCGCGTCCCCGAGCCCGGACGGCGCGAGGGACCATGGGGACGACGACGACAACACCGATTCCGGAAGTGGGGCCCAGCTGTGACCAACGCATCCGGCGGCGGCGGAGAAACACCGTCTGAGCCGCCACAACGTGGTTATGACATCGCAAGGAAGGCCCTCGAGGAGGCCCGGGCACGGGCGCGGGCCGAGGGCAAGCAGGTCGGTCGCGGACGGTCGGGTCCGGTCAGAACCGGGCGTCGTCTGCGCCGGCGCGGCTGGACGGGCTCGGGGGCGGACCCGTGGGATCCACAGCCGATCGGCAAGCTCTTCGGCCAGGTGGCAAAGAAGCGTGGCTGGGACGAGAAGGTCACCACCGGGCGGCTGTTCGCGGAGTGGGGGCGGATCGTCGGCGAGGACATCGCGGCGCACGCCACGCCCGAGCGACTCGATCAGGGGATCCTGTACGTGCGGGCCTCGAGCACGGCGTGGGCCACACAGCTGCGCCTGGTCTCGGCGGACATCCTCCGCAAGATCGCGGCGGCGATGGGCCCGGGCCATGTGCGGCGGCTCAAGGTCGAGGGGCCGGAGAAGCCGAGCTGGCGCAAGGGGCCGCTGCACGTGTCGGGACGCGGACCGCGTGACACGTACGGCTGAGCCGGCCCCCGCGCGGCCGCGAGTGGGGCCGCTCCGGCGGGCCGACGGCCCTGCCTGATGGTTCTCGCAGGTAGACTGGCCCGGTCCCACAGATTCCCGAGATGCGAGGAGTTCGCACGTGGCGGACGCCAACAGCAAGGCCAGCAAGAAGGGCTCGACCGATTACGGTGCCTCGTCGATCACCGTCCTCGAAGGGCTCGAGGCCGTCCGGATGCGTCCGGGCATGTACATCGGCTCCACCGGCCCCCGCGGTCTGCACCATCTGATCTGGGAGGTCGTCGACAACTCGATCGACGAGGCGATGGCCGGGTACGCCACTGGCGTCAAGGTCACGCTGCTGGAGGACGGTGGCGTCGAGGTCATCGACGACGGGCGAGGGATCCCTGTCGAGATGCACGAGCAGGGCATGCCCACAGTGCAGGTCGTCATGACCCAGCTGCATGCGGGCGGCAAGTTCGACTCGGACTCGTACGCGGTCTCCGGTGGTCTGCACGGCGTCGGCATCTCGGTGGTCAACGCGCTCTCGACCCGCGTCGAGGTGGAGATCAAACGCGACGGCCGGCTGTGGAAGCAGAACTTTGACATGGCCGTGCCGGCCGAGCTGATCGACGCCGGACCCGCCGAGGGCACCGGCACCCGCGTCCGGTTCTGGGCGGACGCGTCGATCTTCGAGAGCACGGAGTACGACTTCGACGTGGTGGCCCGTCGTCTGCAGGAGATGGCCTTCCTCAACAAGGGACTGACCATCACGCTGACCGACAGGCGTGCGGTCGCCGAGCAGGCGGCGGAGCTGGACGCGATCGCGGACAGCGAGGGCGCCGCGGGGTCCGATTCGGCGCCCGGCTCGGATGAGGGATCGGATGTCGAGGGCGCGGTGGACGCCGAGGCGGCGTTCGTCGAGGGCGCAGAGCCGGAGGCGCAGCCGGAGACCGTGCCGGCGGTGGGGCGCGAGCGCAAACGCACCTTCCACTACCCGGACGGGCTCAAGGACTACGTCTCGTCGATCAACAAGTCCAAGTCCGCCATCCATCCCACGATCCTGTACTTCGAGGGCAAGGGCACCGGGCACGAGGTCGAGGTGGCGATGCAGTGGAACTCCGGCTACTCGGAGTCGGTCCACACGTTCGCCAACACCATCAACACCCACGAGGGCGGCACCCACGAGGAGGGCTTCCGCGCGGCGCTGACCTCCCTGGTCAACAAGTACGCCCGTGACAAGAAGCTGCTCAAGGAGAAGGACCCCAACCTCACGGGCGACGACATCCGTGAGGGACTGGCCGCGGTGCTCTCGGCGAAGATCGCCGATCCGCAGTTCGAGGGTCAGACCAAGACCAAGCTCGGCAACACCGAGGTCAAGGGCTTCGTCCAGCGCCAGGTCACCGAGCACGTGGGTCACTGGTTCGAGGCGAACCCGGCCGAGGCCAAGATCATCGTCAACAAGGCGATCGCCTCGAGCCAGGCCCGTGTGGCGGCGCGCAAGGCCCGCGAGATGGTGCGCCGCAAGTCCGCCACCGATATCGGCGGTCTGCCCGGCAAGCTCGCGGACTGTCGTTCCAAGGACCCGTCAAAGTCCGAGCTGTACATCGTGGAGGGCGATTCCGCCGGCGGCTCGGCCAAGTCCGGCCGTGACTCGATGTTCCAGGCGATCCTGCCGCTGCGCGGGAAGATCATCAACGTCGAGAAGTCGCGGATCGACAAGGTCCTCAAGAACGCCGAGGTCCAGGCCATCATCACGGCCCTGGGCACCGGCATCCACGAGGAATTCGACATCGACAAGCTGCGCTATCACAAGAT
>DWWG01000085.1 GCA_019119875.1 Candidatus Dietzia intestinigallinarum
GACGCGGTGGTGGCCGCCCACGCGCACGTCGGGGCCGCGGGTACGGCGGCGGGCCGGGTCGCGATGGGTCCGGGCTCGTTCGCCATGGCCTGGAAGGACGCACTGTACTCGTTGGAGGCGGAGCAGGTCGCCGAGCTCGCGGTGCTGACGGTCGCCGACACCGAATGAGCCCCGCCGGGGTGGACTGGCGCCTGTATCTGGTCACCGACCCGTATCTAGGCGGCGGGCGCGACGCCGTGCCCCGGGTCGTGCGCGAGGCCGTGCTGGGTGGCGTGGGTGTGGTCCAGGTGCGGGACAAGGAGTGCGACGACGACGAGTTCGCCACCCGTGCCCTCGCGGTGGCCGAGGCGGCGTCCCGTGCCGCTTCCGAGGTGGGCCGCCGGGTGCCGGTGTTCGTCAATGACCGGCTGGACGTCGCGCTGGAGCTGGGGCTGCATCTGCACATCGGTCAGGCCGACATGCCGCTGGCGCGGGCCCGGGCGGCGCTGCCGGTGGACCTGATGGTGGGCCTGTCGATCGAGTCGGAGGCGCAGCTGGCGGCGGCGCTGGCCGATCCGGCGATCTCCCCGGATGTGATCGGGGTGAGCCCGGTGTGGTCCACACCCACCAAGACCGACACCGCCCCGGCCCTGGGGGTACGGGCAGCCGACCGGATCGCCCGCGTGGCCGGCGAGGCCGGGGTGCGGTCGGTGGGCATCGGCGGGGTGGGGCCGGCAAACATAGCCGATCTCGCCACCACCGCGCTGGACGGGGCGTGCGTGGTCTCGGCGATCATGGCCGCCACCGATCCGCGTGCGGCCGCCGCAGACCTGCTCGCGCGGTGGAATGCAACCCGCCGACCCCGCTGACGGGCGCCGACCTGGCCTGCCCTGCTCACCCCGTTCAGGGCACCGCAGGTCAACGCGGGCGCGACCCGTCAACAGCAGCGGGCAGCGGCGAACATCGACGAGGTAAACCCGGCCAACGCCTCCGATCCACGAGCAACTACTACGGACCTGCTCGCGCGGTGAAATGCGCCCCACCAACCCGGCCGACAGCCGCTGACCTGGCCTGCCCTGCTCACCCCGTTCAGGGCACCCCAGGTCAACCCAGGTGCGGGCGCCGCCACGCCTCAAGCGACCGCCACAGACACGCTCCCGCTGGAATGCTCCCCACCAACCGCGCCAACAGGGCGCTGACCTGGCCTGCCCTGCTCACCCCATTCAGGGCACCCCAGGTCAACCCGGGTGCAACCACCACGACCCCACTCCCCCACTGGAATGCGACCCACCCACCGCGCCGACAGCCGCTGACCTGGCCTGCCCTGCTCACCCCATTCAGGGCACCGCAGGTCAGGGACCCGTATGTTCGGCCGTATGCAGATGCTTTCGCCGACCGATCTCCCCGAGGAGCCGCTGCCGATCCTGTTCGGCGCGAACATCGACCCGCTGTGGACGCCCGGTGCCGACCCCGTGGGCCGGGCTCTGGACGCCGAGGACTCCGGGTTCGACTTCGTCACCATCCAGGATCACCCGTACCAGCAGTCGTTCCACGACACGTGGACGTTGCTGACGTTCATCGCGGCCCGGACGGAACGGATCACCGTCGTGCCGACCGTGGCGTGCCTGCCGCTGCGCCCGCCGGCGATGTTGGCCAAGTCCGCGTCGAGTCTCGACAAGCTCACGGGTGGGCGCGTGCAGCTGGGTCTCGGTGCCGGCGCGTTCTGGACGGCGATCGCCGCGATGGGCGGGCCCGAGCGTTCACCGCGTGAGGCGGCGGACGCGTTGACGGAGGCTGTGGAGGTGATCCACGCGATGTGGTCCGGGCAACGATCGGTCCGGGTGCCGGGCGAGTACTACCACCTCGACGGCAGCAAGCCGGGCCCGCCGCCGGGCGATGGTCTCGGTGTCTGGTTGGGCGCCTACGGGCCACGGATGCTGCGGCTGACCGGGGCGACGGCCCGCGGCTGGATGCCCTCGCTGGCGTTCCTGCCGCTGGACAGGCTCCCGGCGGCGGTGGCCCGCCTGGACGAGGCGGCGCGGGAGGCCGGCCGGGATCCTTCGCGCATCCGGAAGGTGTACAACCTGGGCGGGATGATCGGCGCCGAGTCCGGGACCCCGTTCGCGGGGTCGGCCGCGCAGTGGGCGGACCAGATCGCCGCGCTGGTGTCCGAGCAGGGTATGAACGGTTTCGCGTACTGGCCCGACGACGACCACGACCGTCAACTTGCGCTTTTCGCCGACGAGGTGGTGCCTCGGGTGCGGGAGCTGCTGCCGGCGGACCGACGTTTCCTCACGGATCCGAACAACTCCGGAGCCGACTCCGCGTAGTTTCTTTGGCATGCAACGCAAGCCCCTCGAGATCACCCTCGTCGAATTCCCCAGTACCTCAATGCCCGCGACCTCAGACTTCCTGGCGACGGTGTGCGGGTGGACGCCCACCGTGTACGGGCAGTCGTACAGCAATCTGGTCGGCGGCGGTATCGACGTGGGTGTGCAGGGAGACGCCGACGAGCAGTCCCCTGCGCCGCTCATGGTGATCCGGGTGAGCGACCTGGAAGAGGCCCGCGAGCGGGTCGAAGCCGCGGGAGGCACGCTCACCTTCGGCCCCTTCGACTTCCCCGGCGGTCGGCGGTTCCACTTCCGCGAGCCCGGCGGGAACGAGATGGCGATGTGGGAGGCGGTGACGCGGCCCGATCCGCCGACCGAGTAGGGCCCGCTCACCGCTGTTCACGTTCTACCGGCAACCACAGTTCGCACGTGGCCGTGCTGAAGTCGTCGGCATGCTCGAGCACGGAGAGGATCGACGGCCCGGGCCGCAGTCGCCACGGGTTGGACGGGAACCAGTCCGTGGCGGTGGCCGCCCACATCCGCTGCAGCGCGGCGGGGTGCTCGCCCGAGGAGCGGAATACCGCCCAGGTGCCCTCGGGCACGTCGATGGAGTCGAGGTCGGTGGGGGTCGGGGTGTCGACGACGACGGCGACGCCGTGCAGATACGTGAGTTCGGCTCCTTCTGTGTAGTCGGGATCGACGTCGGCACTGACCTGCAGGATGCCGCCTGGTTCGGTGTCGGCGAGTTCTCTGAGTCGGGCGTGTTCTGCGGTCGGGATCGACTCGACGTGTGCGCGAATGTGCGGGTTCACACCCTCGTGGATGAGTGGCACGCGGGCGGCGTGGCCGATCAGGCGGATGGCGTGGTGCTCGATGATGCGGGCGTCTATGGGGTTGCTCCCTTCAACGGTCAGGCGGAACCTGAGTACGGGTTGGCTGCGAAGGGGGCCGCCGTCCCGGCGGACCGCACCGTGGCTGACGCCGTGGACGGCGCGGAATGCCCGGCCGAACGCCTCGGTCGAGCCGTAGCCGTAGCGGACCGCGATAGTGAGCAGGTCCTCCTCACCCATCACGTCCGCCGATGCGACGGTCATCCGCCGTCGGCGCAGATACTCGGAGACAGGCATCCCCGCCAGGGACGAGAACATGCGGCGCAGGTGATAGTCGGTGGTCCCGGACGCGGTGGCGATCGCCGCCACGTCGATTCCGCCGGCCAGGTTCTCCTCGATCTCGTCGACGAGCCGGTTGAGGATCTCGATCACGTGTGACTCCCTTCGCAGTCGACTCTGCTCGGGACCGGCCTGGGGCGCCCGACTTCTCCGGACCGGTTCAGTCGGACGGACGGACCCCCTCCGGCAGTTTCACGCGGGTGAGCTTGTCCGGGTTGGAGTGGAACCAGACCCGGGCCACCCGGCCGTCCGTCACACCGACCTGACCGATCCGCAGGACTCCGCGCGAGACCACGACCAGCGCCGTCTCCCCGTTGATGTCGACGGGCGCGATCATGCCGTCGGCGAGCTCGGTGGCCTTGACCAGGAAGTACGCGGTCTTGCGGGCACCCACGATGTCGCGGCGGGCGGCGTTGACCTTGCCGTCGCTGTCCGAGACCACCCGCACGTCGGCGGTGAGGGCGGCGACGGTGGCGTCGAGGTCTCCGGCCATGACGGCCTCGACCAGCCGGCCGATGAGGTCGTCCGGGGCCCGTTCGGGTGGGCGCAGGTCTGTGTCGAGTCGGTGCCGGGCCCGGCTCACCCACTGGCGGACCGTCGGCACGGCGGCCTCGAGGATCTCGGCGATCTGCGCATAGGGAAGCTCGTAGGCCTCCCGCAGGACAAACGCCGCCCGCTCGGTGGGCCCCAGTTGTTCGTAGGCCAACAGCACCGCGATCCGCAGGTCGTCCCGGCGCTCGGCGGCGTCCTCGGGAAGCAGCGCGGTGTCGACGGGTTCGGGCAGCCACGCGCCGGTGTAGGCCTCACGTCGGCGGCGGCGCAGGCGGTCCAGGCACAGTCGCGTGGTGACGGTGGTCAGCCAGGCCTCGGGGTTGTCTGGAGCCGCGTCCAGCGCGACCAGCCGGGCCAGGGCCTCGTCGGCGGACTCCTCCGCGTCGGCCCAGGTGCCGGTGACGCGGTAGCCGATGCCGAGCAGCCGACCGCGGACCCGTTCCAGTTCGGAGCGGTCGCGCAGTGGATTCAGTGTTGTGGCCGCTCCGGATCGATGTCGCGTTCCTCGACGCCCCGCAGCGACCTCGGATCCAGTCTCGTGGCCACTGCGATCCGGTTCCATGCATTGATGGTGACGATCTCCATCAGCAACTGTCCAGCCCCGGATTCGCCGCGATGCCGCACGACCTCGTCCCAGAGTTCGTCGGGGACGGATTCCTCGCCGTCGATGTGCGTGACGGCGTCGGCGAACCGGGCCACGACCCGCTGGTCCTCGGGCAGCTCGTCACGGCGGCGGTCCGCGAGTTCGGCGGACAGGATGCGGGCGTCGTCCCAGCCGTCCCTGCGGGCATCGCGGCGGTGCATGGCCGTGCAGTAGCGGCAGCCGTTGACCGCCGAGACGCGGAGCCGGATGAGGTGGCTGTCCGGCCGGGAGACGCGGGCGCGGGTGTAGGCCTCCATCGCGACCATCGGGGCCATCGCGCCCGCGCTGATCTTCTTGCGCTTGTGTGTACTCATACCCCTTCGACGCGCGGGCGCCCCGAAACGTGACAGCCGTGGCGCCTCATGCCGGGGCTACGCTGGTGTGGACCGCCCTGATCGAGGAGTTCAGTCATGACCGAACCCAGCAACGCCGACCAGGCCGGCCCGGAGCCGGGCTCGACCCCCGAGATGCTGCTGTCGGACGCCGAGCGACTGCATGCGTTGACGGTCCTCGGCGACCACTTCGCGGCGGGTCGTCTGGACGACTCGGAGTTCCACGCCCGCTCGGGCGAGGTGGCCGCGGCCCGCACGCTCTCCGCACTGGCACCCTCGTTCGCCGACCTGCCGGGCGGGTCACCGCTGCAGCTGGTGGACGGTCGTATCGTCCAGTCCCCCGCCGCGGACGTGCCGGATTCTCCTCCGGCGACCGGCGGGGTGCCCGCGCACCGGGACGTCGACGCCGAGCTGGCGGAGTTGCGCAAGCGCGGCAAGACGATCGAGGCCCTGGACGGGGTCGTGGTGGGGGTGACGTTGGTGGCGTTCCTCATCCTGCAGTTCGTGGTGGGGTGGGGTTTCGCGTGGATCGTGTGGCCGTCGCTGGCGCTGACGTTGGGCATCCCGCGACTGGTCCTGCGCTACGACGACGACGACGAGAAGACCTACGAGAAGCTCAAGAAGGCCGACCAGAAGGCGCGTGAGGAGCGGCTGCGGGCGGCGAACGACAGGATCCGCGAGCTGGGCGACGGCCGCGAAAAAGGCCTCTGACCAGGGGTGCCCTGCAGGGGGTGAGCAGGGCACCCCAGGTCAGAGGGGGTTTCAGGTGTCCTCGAGTGCGACGCCCTTGCGCTCCGGGAGGGTGAAGGCCGCCAAGGCGGCGACGACGAAGGCCGCCGCGAACACCGCGAACACCAGCACCGTGTCGCCCGTGTCGAGCAGGAACGGCACGAGCAGTGGCGCGATGATGGAGGCGATCCGCCCGAATGCCGCGGCCGCGCCGGTGCCGGCACCGCGGGTCCGGGTGGGGTAGAGCTCCGGGCCGATCGCGTACAGGGCACCCCACGCGCCGAGGTTGAAGAACGAGAGCGCCATCCCCGCCGCGATGATCGTGGCCGGGGAGCCGGCGAGTCCGAACAGGCCGGCCGAGATCGCCGAACCGACCAGGAACACGGCGAGGGTCATGCGCCTGCCCCACACCTCGATCAGCCACGCGGCGGCCGCGTATCCGGGCAGCTGTGCCAGCGTGATGATGAGCGTGTAGCCGAACGAGCTGACCAGGTCGAAGCCCTGCGCGACCAGCAGGCTGGGAATCCAGATGAAGGCGCCGTAGTAGGAGAAGTTGATCCCGAACCAGACGATCCACAGGGCGCCGGTGCGGCGGCGCAGGCGCGCGGACCAGATCGACTCCAGCGGCTCGTCCGCGACGGCCGAGGGGGCCTGCTCTTCGGGCCCGGCGGAAGGGGCCTTCCCGTGCGTGACGCCGGCGGAGGACTCGAAGTCGCGGACCACCCGCTCGGCCTCCGCGTGGCGGCCCCTGGACTCGAGGTAGCGCACCGACTCGGGCAGCCCGAACCGGATGACCAGCGCGTACGCGGCGGGCACGAGTCCGATGGCCAGAGCCCAGCGCCACCCGTCGTCGCCGAGCGGCACCACGAAGTAGCCGATCACGGCGGCCATGATCCAGCCCACCGCCCAGAAGCCCTCGAGGATCACCACCACGCGGCCGCGGATGGTGCGGGGGGCGAACTCGCTGACCAGCGTGGACGCGACCGGAAGCTCGGCCCCCAGTCCCAGCCCCACGATGAAGCGCAGCACGATGAGCATCGCGATGCCCGTCGACAGGGCCGCGGCGCCGGTGGCGATGCCGTAGACCAGCAGCGTGGCGGCGAACACCTGGCGGCGGCCGATCTTGTCCGCGAGCAGCCCCCCGAGCGCCGCGCCAAGGGCCATGCCGACGAACCCGATGGAGCCGATCCACGACAGTTCGGTGGGCGTGAGCGACCAGTGGACGGCCAACGCCGCCATGACGAAGGAGATGAGGCCGACGTCCATGGCGTCCAGGGCCCAGCCGACGCCCGAGCCGAGCAGCAGCTTCCGGTGCTTGCGGGTGAACGGCAGGTCGTCGAGCCGCTCCGTGCGAGTGGTCATGCTCGTGACGCTACTCCGCCCTGCGCAGGTCGGGAGCGGCGTCGACGTGGCACTCGGGGCGGTCAGCCCTGGCCGGTCACCACACCGCACGCGATGCGACCGCCGCCGTCGCCGGCCATGTGCGTGTCCTCATCCGGCCCGTCGGGCGCATAACGCTCGGGGATGTTGGCCAGATTGTCCGAATCCTCGTGGATCATCACGGCTGATCCGTCGTCGTCGAGAAGCCGGTCGCGGTCGAGACGGTCGGTGAACGTGACGATCTCACCGGTACCGTCGGCGGCCACATAGATCGGCGGCAGGTCGCCGGCGTGCTCCGGGTGGACGGCCTCGTCGTCGTCCCCCTTCAGGTGGCCCCCTGCGGACAGGAACGCACCGCGCTCGCCCGGCTCACTCGGGTTCTCACTGTCCGGCTCACACAATCCGGTGGCGTGGATGTGCAGGCCGTGGAAGCCGGGCGGGAGATCCGACGCGCTGGCGGTGACCAGCGTGCCGCCCTCGACCTCGGCGAACTCGACCGTGCCGCGTGGCTGCCCCTCGGGATCGACCAGCTCGGCGACGGCGAACTGCCCGCTCTCCCCGGTCTCCAGCTCCTCGGTGGTCAGATCGCTCTGCGGCGTGACCTCCCCCTGCGCCGCCGGCGAGTCCTCCCCCGTCCCGCAGGACGCCGCGAGAAGCGCGGCCGCGGAGAGTGCGACAAACGTCGAGGCGCGCCGGACGCGCGGGATGGCGGTGGTGGTGCGTGGAGTCATCGAAAGGCCTCCTCGTCGGCGGTGTGGCGCCGACCCGCGGCGCCGCTGGCGGCCACGGTACCCACCGCACGCCGCAGCGCAACCGTGGACGGGCTCGGATCTACAGAACCTCACACTCACCCGGTTCGTCGTAACGTGCTGCTCGTGATCGCTCTCCTGGTGGCGCTGGTGTGTGCCGTCGTGGCCGCCGCTCTCGGACGGTGGATGCGCGCGCTCGCCTGCTCGGAGTCGCGCTGGCTGCACAGTGGGCTGCACGTGGTGCTCGCGGCCGCCGGGGGTGCCGGTGCCGCCCTCCTGGCCGGCGGCTGGGCGGACCTCGTGACGTTCGCCGCGCTGGCGGTGGCCTGCGCGCTGTTGGTGACGATCGACCTGGCCGTCTTCCGGCTCCCCGACAGGATCGTCCTGCCGATGTACCCGGTCGTCTTCGGTGGGCTCACCGTGGCCGCCGCCGTGGACCACCAGTGGGGGTCGCTCGGCCGGGCCGCCGCCGCGGCCGCCGTGCTGTTGGTCTTCTACTTCGCCCTGGCCCTGGTCAACCCCTCCGGGCTGGGGCTCGGGGACGTGAAACTGTCCGGGCTGCTGGGCGCGTTCCTGGGCTGGCTGGGCTGGCCGGCCGTCATGGCGGGCACGCTGGCCGCGTTCGTCCTCAACGCCGTGGTGGCGCTGGCCCTGCTGGCCGCGAGACGGGTGGGCGCCAAGAGCGGCATCGCGTTCGGTCCCGCCATGGTGATCGGCGCCGTGCTGGGTGCCGCCTACGTCACGGCGGGCTCGGCCGCTCTCATCTGACGCACCGCCACCGCTGCGGCGAGCACCACGATCACCGCGAGCACCGCCGTCCACACCAGCTCGGGCGACTCGTAGGTGCCCTCGGTCCGCCCGGCCGCCACCCAGCCCAGGCCCCAGCTCGTGGCCAGCGCGGGCGCCACCCTGCCGCCGCTGAGATACGTCGTGGCGACCGCGATTCCGGCGGCCACCACGATGCCCGCCACCCCGAGCTCGATCCGGGTGAACAGGTCCACCCCGGCCGAGACGAGCCAGGCGTAGGTGTTGGCCAGGAATGCGACCGACACCCAGCCCAGGTACAGCCCGAACGTGCCGTCGGTGACCGTCATCTCGACGATGCCGCCGGTCCGGGGAGTGCGGAGCAGGAACACCAGACGGACGAGCACCGCCAGCAGCGCCGCGATGACCAGCACCGACACGGCCAGCCAGCCGAGCTGCACGGTCCAGATCCAGGCGGCGTTGAGCAGCGCCGACGCCAGCGCCCAGGGCCGCACCGCGCGCTGGCGGGGCGAGCGGCGGGCCACCGGGGCGAGCTGCCAGCAGGCGTAGGCGATCAGTCCCACGTAGATGACGCTCCAGATGCCGAACGCGGCACCCGCCGGCGCGATCGGGGTGGCGTCCGCGGACAGCGCACCGTCCGCGGCCTCGTTGATCGCGGTGCCTCCCAGTGCGCCGCTGCCGATGAACGCCGCCACGATCGCGGCGGCCACTCCGAGGACGGTCACCACTGGCAACACCCACCCGGTGGGGCGGGGCGAGTCGTGCGTCCTGCCGGTCAGACTCGTGTTGGATGACATGACCCCACCCAACCAGGAACAGGACGACGACGACACCGCCGATCGACGTGAGTGCCCCTGCCCCTCAACCGCCCGATCACCGGGTCATGCCGTGATCACAGGCCGGGGATCTGGATGAGCCCGTTCTGTGCGGCGAACACGGCGGCGGCCACGCCCGCCCCGACGGCGAGGAGCCCACCCACGGCGAGCGAACCGGTGTCGCCG
>DWWG01000086.1 GCA_019119875.1 Candidatus Dietzia intestinigallinarum
CCTGCGCACGGGGTGACGATCGGGCGGGTGCTGGCGGGGGTCGACGACGACGAGGCCCGCCGACTCCTGGCCGAGTTCGATCTCGCCGATCTCTCCCCGAGCCTGGTGCGCAAGCTCGATCCCGCCACGGACGTGCGGCCCGCCGACGTCGACTGACCGGTCCGTGTCGACCGGTCCCGGCGCGCCGGCCGGGCTGTGCGCGAACCGGTCGGGCGCTCAGCGCTCAGCGCTCGTCGACGGCCAGGTGCCGCCACACGTTCCCGGCGGTGCCCCACAGCTGCTCGGCCCGGTCGTGTCCGAGATCCGGCAGGCGGTACGCGCCGCCACCGCCGGCCGAGGTCGCCACCAGAGTGACCAGGCCCGCCCGCCGCTGGAACGGGGTGCGGCGGATGTTCCAGCCCAGGATCCCGTCCCGGGTGAGGACGTCCGTGCGACGAAACACCGAGCCCTTGCGCAGGACCACCACCCGGTCGGTCACGGCGTGGCCGAGACCGCGGGAGTTGTCGAACGCGACCCACCCCGCGACCGCCCCGGAGACCGCGGCCACGGCGACGGGCACCCACCACAGCCACGCCCACACCAGAGCGGGCACGAGCGCGACCGCGGTGAGGGCGGCGGTGACGGAGAGGGCGCGGACGGCTCGTCGTCGTCGGGCCGACCGGGGATGCGCGCGCAGGGTGTCCGGTCCCGGGAACCCCACACCGAGCACCGACCCCGCCACCCCCACGGGCACCGCGCGCGGTGCGGCCGGTATCAGGGCCGGGCTCGGCTTGGTCTTGCCGTCCTCGTCGTTGCCGATCCCGACCCCGATCGCCACCACGTCCAGTCGGGCGGCGCCCAGGGCCCGATACCCCGGGGGCTCGTGCAGCGTCACCCCGCGAACTCGGCTGCCGTCGAGGGTCGTGTGCCGCCCCACCAGCAGTCCGCGACGCATCTCCAGGGAGTCGTCCCGGTGGTGGTCCAGCCGCATGCCCCACCAGCTCTCGACGAAGATCAGTGCCGAGACGACGCTGCCGACCAGGAGGACGGCGACGAGCGCGGCCACCACCAGGACCGGGACGGGAACGTCGTGGACGCGGTCCCACAGCCAGGCGAGCATCGCGGGGACCGCCTCGAACCAGCCCGCGACCTGGAACACCACGCCCACGGCGATGAGCCCGAACACCGGGGTCATGAGACCGGCCGGGGCGTAACGGACCCAGCCCGGATCGACCCGGGCGATCTCGGTGGAGTCCGTGGCGGCGCGGTCGGCGAGCAGGCGCCGGCGCAGGTCCCGGGCCACCTGCAGGTCCAGAGCGCCCAGGGTGAGTCGCGAGCCGTCCGTCTCTCCGCTGGAGAGCTTGACCGTGGTGATTCCCATCCGCCGCTGCACCAGGTCCGCGGAGAGTTCCACACTGCGTACCCGGTCCGTGGCGATGGTCGTGGTGGTGCTGGCGAGGAAGCGGAACCGGCGCTCGATGCGGTGCCGGTCGACACGGTAGCCGGTGAGCGCCAGACGAACGGTCTCGGTGACCGCCGTCGCCGCCGTGCCGAGGACCAGGCCGCCGAGGCACCACAGCAGGACCCATCCGATGGCCAGCCCGTTGAGCAGCATGCCCATCGCCACGGGAACCGCGGCCGCGGCCAGCGCCCCACCGGTGAGCACGGTGGTGGCGGTGATCGTCCTGCGGTCCAGACGCTGCCAGTCCGGCTGTTGTGCAGCAGCGTGCTCCGCCACCGGCGGCGTGGGGTCCGGCCCGGGGGTGGGGGCGCTCATGTCGCGTCTCGCTGTTCGCCCTCGGCGTGCACGGTGAGGCGCTGCGCGATCTCCTCGGCCAGATCGGCGTCGAGCGACCGGATGCGCACCGCACCCCCGGACGAGGCCGTGGTGACGACGACCGTCGCGAGACCGAACAACCGCTCCAGCGGGCCGCGCGTCTTGTCGACCGTCTGCACCCGCGACAGCGGAGCCGCCCGCCACTCCTCCCAGAACAGTCCACTACGGCTGTAGACTGCGGTGTCGGTCTCCTCCCACCGGTGGATCGACCAGCGCACCCGGGGGACCACGACCAGCGCCGCGACCGTGATCAGCAGCCATGCCGCCGCCGCGAGCAGCATCCAGGGCCCCAGGAACAACGACACGACGAGCAACACGATCAGGGGAAGAGGCATCAGCACCGCGACCTGGGCCGTCCACCATCGTCGACAGCGCGGATCCACGCGATTACCGGGCGGGCGGAGCGGGAGAGGCGGGGAAGTCACGGTATCCACGCTATGCCCGATGTGCGACGCTGGCACCATGAGCCTCCTCCGCATGTACCGGGCCACCGGAGCGGACCTGCCTTTCGGCGATCCGTGCCGGGCGCACGGCGTGGCCATGGAGGGTTACTTCCTCCGGCTCACCGACCGCGACCGCGGCCGCGTGGTGATCGCACTCATCGGGGTCAACCGCGGGCCCGCAGGCCACTGGGCCACGCTCGCCCTGGCCTCGGACGAGGTGGTGTTGACGCATGAGGCCGGTGGCTCGCGCCGCGCGGGTGGCGTGCAGACGGCGTCGTCGTCGACCTTCTCGTCCCTCCGGCTGGCCGCCGCACCACACGGCTGGGCGCACCCGCACCGCATCGGGGCCCGCTCGGCGGAGGCGTTCGACTACCGACGCGACGGCATCCGCGTCGATCTGGGACACGGGGCGCGGCTGCAGGTGGACATCACCGACCCCGTCGAGTGGCCGCACCGAGCGCTGGGCGGATCCAGCCTCTTCCAGTCCGTCCCCGCACTCAACCAGTACTGGCACCCCTGGCTGCTCGGCGGTCGCGCCCACGGGTGGGCCGAACTCGACGGGCAACGCTGGGACTTCGACGGTGTCGAGGTGTACGGCGAGAAGAACTGGGGAGCCGAGGGATTCCCCGACTCGTGGTGGTGGGGTCAGGCGCAGGCGTTCGGCGAGCCCGACACCTGCGTGGCGTTCGCCGGCGGGCAGATCCACTCCGGGCCGCTGCGCACGGAGGTGACCGCGCTGGTCGTGCGGCTGCCCGGCGGACGCGTGATCCGGCTCGGCAATCCGGTGGTCTCGCCCGTGCGCGCCGCGGTGGGCGACGATGAATGGCTCCTGACCGGACGCGGCTACGGCTGGCAGGCCCGGGTGGTGGGGCGGTCTCCGCTCGAGCGGGCGCACGTGCTGCCGGTGCCGCTGCCGTCCCGGGTGAGGAACTCGGCCGGCGCGATCGAGCACCTTGCCGGCGAGCTCGAGGTGGAGGTGCGCAGGCACGGCCGACTGGTGTGGTCCGACCACAGCAGCCTCGCGGCGCTCGAACACGGCGGACTGGAGCGGGCCGAGGAAGAACTGCGGCGGCGCGGGGCCCCCGAGGGGGAGACCGGCGCGCCGCCGACTCCGCAGGCGTGACCCGACGGTGCTGGTTGTCCTCATCTGCCGGCGGGGGTGTCCCGGCGCAGGATGAGATAGCCGACCACCCCGGCCACCACGGCGGCGGCCAGCAGATACGCCGACCCGGTGAGCGCGGTCTGTCGGAGGAACCAGCTGCCGATCCCGGACCAACCGACGTTCTGCAGGATCAGCAGGAGAACAACGCCGAGCAGTGCGAGCAGGGCGATCAGGAGGGTCCAGAAGGTCAGGATCGAGGTTCGACGGAAGACGGCGGTGAACATGAACGTCACGACCATGACCGCCAGCGCCAGCGCTCCGGCCAGCACGCCTCCGCCGAGCAGTCCGTTGGTGCTCGTCATGAACGGGGTGTCGAACTGGTAGGCGTGGATGCCGAAACCGCTGGTCGCCCGTTCGATCCAGGCGGCCAGCGTGTAGGCCACCCCGAAACCGACCGAGACCGCGACGAACGCCAGGTAGGAGCCCACCACGAACGTGCGGCGACTGTAGCTCAGGGCCATGGCGAACGGCAGCGTCTGCGTGACCGTGTACGCGGCCATGAACCCCAGCGTCCACACCGCCGCCTGCGAGGCACCGCCGTACATCGGTTCCTCCGCCGCGACGCGGTCGCCGGCCGCCGCGTGGATCCACAGCGTGATCCCGACCGACACCGCCCAGACCAGCACGAACACCACAGCCGGGACGATGATCAGGTTCGTGGGAACGATGAACTGCAGGCGGAACGCCGCCGGGATACGGGTGGCCCACGACGTGGGGCGAGGATGGGTGGTTGTTCGGCTGTCCAGCGTGGCGGCAGTCATGATGCGACCTCCGAGTCGATGGTGCGAAGGGGTGTGGTCGTTGTCGTCGTCGCCTCGTGACCCGCAGGATCGGCACCCACGGTTCCCGACGTCAGGTGCACGATCAGCTGCTGCAGCGACACCGGGAGAACCTCGACGCCCCGGGCGCGGGCCCGTTGCTGCTCGTGCTCCTCGAGCGCGCCCAGCACGGTGGTGCGCGTGAGGCGGCCCAGCGACTCGGTGTGCAGTACCTGCCGGAAATCCGCGAGCTCCCGCACGGTGTCGGCGGCGCCGATGAGCGTCACCGCCCGGCCGCGCAGCGAGTCGACCGGCTCGGCGAGCATGATCCGCCCCTGATCGATCAGGACCACGTTCTCGATGAGATGGGCGACCTCGTCGATCAGGTGAGAGGACAGCACGATCGTGCGCGGGTGCTCGGCGTAGTCCTCCAGGAGACGGTCATAGAAGAGCTGGCGGGCCACGGCGTCGAGACCCATGTAGGGCTCGTCGAAGAACGTCAGGTCCGCGCGGGAGGCGATCCCGATGATCACCGCGACCGCCGACCGCTGGCCCCGTGACATCTTCTTGATGCGGGTCCTGGCCGGGACCCGGAAGTCCTCGATGAGTCGGTCGGCCAGGTCCTGGTCCCAGTTCGGAAAGGCCATGGCGGCGGCCGCGAACGCGTGGCGGGCCAGCGAGTCCTCGATGTACCTCTGGTCCTCGCGGACGAAGCAGATGCGTGGCAGCACGTGCTCGTTCTCGTGCGGGCGTTCGCCGAACACGGACACCTGCCCGCTGGTGGGCCAGTCCTGGCCGGATGCGATCGACATGAGGGAGGTCTTGCCGGCGCCGTTGCGCCCCAGGAGCCCGTGGATGACGCCGGCCTCCAGTGACACGGAGACCGCGTCGAGTGCCGTGGCCGACTTGTGCCTGCGGGTGAGGTCGCGGACCTCGATGGCGGTGTTCATTTACGCCTTCTCCTTCAGCTGGCTGTGGTCAGAGGTGCTGCGGATCAGGTTCACGACGTCCTCCGGGCTCAGTCCGATGGCGCGGGCCTCGTCGAGCATGGGGGAGATGAAGTGATCCGCGAAGCGCTGCTGTCGTTCGGCTCGCAGGAGCTCCCTGGCACCGTCCGCGACGAACATCCCGAGGCCTCTACGTTTGACGAGGATGCCGCGGTCCACCAGGAGGTTGACGCCCCTGGCGGCGGTCGCCGGGTTGATGCGGTGGAAGCTCGCGAGCTCGTTGGTCGACGGGGCGCGTTCGCCCTCCGCGAGTGAGCCGTCCAGGACCGATGCCTCGACCTGCGCGGCGATCTGCACGAAGAGCGGTCTGCCGTCGTCCACGGGCGTCGCCTCCCCGGGTTGGTGGGTTAGTTACTCAACTAGTGAACCATTTGACTGAAGTGGGCGTCAACGGGTGCGGCCCGTCGGGTACGCACGAGCAAAGAGGGTCCGAGAGTGTCCGGGGCGTCCCCGGAGGAGGGCCGCCCGGCGCGGGCGGGGCCGGAACGTCAGATCTTGCGCAGTCGCAGCCGCTGAATCGAGTGATCGGAGTTCTTGCGCAGCACGAGCGTCGCGCGCGGCCGCGTCGGCAGGATGTTCTCCACCAGGTTCGGCCGGTTGATGGACGTCCAGATCTCGCGTGCGGCGAGGCGGGCCGCCTGATCGGGCAGGTCCGCGTAGTGCGCGAAGTGCGAGTTCGGGTCGGAGAACGACGTGGAACGGAGCTCGAGGAAGCGCTCGACGTACCACTTCTCGATGTCGTCGATATGTGCGTCGACATACAGTGAGAAGTCGAACAGGTCCGAGACCATGAGCCGCGGCCCGGTCTGGAGCACGTTGAGGCCCTCGACGATGAGGATGTCCGGTCGACGAACCTCGATGTGCTCGCCGGGGACGATGTCGTACTTGGTGTGCGAGTACACCGGCGCACGGACGAGCGGGGCTCCCGACTTGACCTCGGTGACGAACCGCAGCAGCGCCCGCCGGTCGTAGGACTCGGGGTACCCCTTGCGATGCATGATGCCGCGCCGCTCGAGCTCGCGGTTGGGGAGGAGGAACCCGTCGGTGGTGATGAGGTCCACCCGGGGGTGGGAGTCCCAGCGGGTCAGCAGCGCGCGCAGTACGCGGGCGGAGGTGGACTTGCCCACGGCGACGGAGCCGGCCACGCCGATCACGAACGGCATCGGGGCGTCGGAGGCCTCGCCGAGGAACAGGTTGGTGGACTGGAACAGGCGCTGCCGCGCGGAGACCTGCAGGTGGATGAGCCGGCTGAGCGGGAGATAGATCTCGGCGATCTCATCCAGGTCGAGGTGTTCGCCGAGGCCGCGCAGCCCTTCGAGATCCTGTTCGGTGAGCACCATGGGCATGGCACGGCGGAGCCGCCGCCAACTGCGGCGGTCGAACTCCACGTACGGCGTGTAGTCGCCGGCATGTCTGCTCACAACCTGTGATTGTGGCAGGTCCGTACGTGGTACGGGGCGGGAGGGGGCGTGGCACTAGAGTGGACGACGACGAGGACGACGACACCAGCCGTCACCGACAGCCATTTCGTCCACGGCCACCAGCCCACGCGCGAGGAGCAGACATGACCGACCCGAACACCGACGTGTTCTCCGCATCCCTGTCCGAACTGGATCCGGAGGTCGCCGAGGCGATGGCCGGCGAGCTGGCCCGGCAGCGGGACACGCTCGAGATGATCGCGTCGGAGAACTTCGTCCCGCGCTCGGTGCTGCAGGCCCAGGGGTCGGTCCTGACCAACAAGTACGCGGAGGGCTACCCGGGGCGCCGCTACTACGGCGGCTGTGAGCACGTCGACGTGGTGGAGAACCTCGCCCGGGACCGCGCGAAGGAGGTCTTCGGGGCCAGGTACGCCAACGTGCAGCCGCACGCCGGCGCGCAGGCGAACGCCGCCGTCCTCATGGCGCTGGCCGCCCCGGGCTCCAAGATCATGGGGCTGTCGCTCGCCCACGGTGGTCACCTCACCCACGGCATGAAGCTCAACTTCTCCGGTCAGCTGTATGACGTGGTCGCCTACGAGGTCGACGCGGAGACGATGCAGGTCGACATGGACGCGGTCCGGGAGATGGCGTTGGCGGAGAAGCCGGACGTTCTGATCGCCGGTTGGTCCGCGTACCCGCGCACCCAGGATTTCGCGAAGTTCCGCGAGATCGCCGACGAGGTGGGCGCCAAGCTGTGGGTCGACATGGCGCACTTCGCGGGACTGGTGGCGGCAGGTCTGCACCCGAGCCCTGTGCCGCACGCGGACGTGGTCTCCACCACCGTGCACAAGACGCTGGGCGGCCCGCGTTCGGGCATGATCCTCACCAATGACCTGGAGTTGTTCAAGAAGATCAATTCCGCCGTGTTCCCGGGGCAGCAGGGCGGGCCGCTGATGCACGCGATCGCGGCCAAGGCCACGGCCATGAAGATCGCGGGGACCGAGCAGTTCCGCGAGCGGCAGCAGCGCACTCTCGAGGGTGCGAAGATCCTCGCCGAGCGGCTCACGCAGCAGGACTGCAAGGACGCCGGTGTCGACGTTCTGACCGGCGGCACCGACGTGCACCTGGTGTTGGTGGATCTGCGCAACTCGGAGCTCGACGGCCAGCAGGCCGAGGACCTCCTCCACGAGGTGGGCATCACCGTCAACCGCAACGCCGTCCCGTTCGACCCGCGCCCGCCGATGGTCACCTCGGGCCTGCGCATCGGCACCCCGGCGCTCGCGACCCGCGGCTTCACCGCCGAGGAGTTCCGCGAGGTCGCCGACATCATCGGAACCGCCCTGGCGGCCGGCAAGGACGCCGACACCGCGGCCCTGCGCGAGCGCGTCCGCGCGCTGGCCGTGGCCAAGCCGCTGTACGAGGGCCTGGAGGACTGGAAGATCCTGGGCTGACACCCTCGCGGTGAACTCGACGCGGAATCCGGTGACGATCCTTCACCCGGTCGGATGCGGACGGTCTCCGGCTGCTGACGTCTAGGCTTGGAGAATGAGCGCGGTTGCCGGATCTGAGCACGTGGTGCCCGGGCGCCTTGTGATCGGCTATGTGCCGGGAGTTCAGCCGGACAAATGGTTGGCCCGCTGGCGGGACCGGCACGGTGGCGTGCCGGTCACCGCTCGGTGCGTGGGCGACCCGCGGTCAGACCTCGCCGAGGAGGCCGGTGCCGGCGGCTTCGACGTGGTCTTCGTCCGTGAGCCCGCCGAGGCGCCTCGGTCCGCCCCGCCCGGACTGCTGCGCGTGCCGCTGTACACGGAGACGATGGCGGTGCTCGCCGCGAAGGGCCACGAGATCAGCGCGTTCGACTCGTTGAACGCCGACGATCTGGCGGGGGAGCGGTGGCTCGATCCCCTCGACGCGATCACCGCGACCCCGGATGAGGTCGCCGCTGCCGTGGACCTCGTGGCGGCGCAGGTGGGATTGCTCGTACTGCCGTTGCCGTATGCGAGGGCGCTGAGTCGACGCGACGTGGTGGTCCGCCCACTCGAGGGTGTCCCTGCGACCCGGATGGGAGTGGCCTGGTCCGCGGCTCGCGAGGGGGACGAGCTCATCGATGAGTTCGTGGGGATCGTCCGTGGGCGGTCCGCGGCGAGTTCGCGCGGGGCCACGGAGCCGCGTCGTGAGAAGCGCTCGGCGCGGGAGAAGGCGGCGGCCAAGGCGCGAGCTCGGGCACAGC
>DWWG01000087.1 GCA_019119875.1 Candidatus Dietzia intestinigallinarum
GGGCATCGGATGCAGTCTGCCATGACCCAGGGGTTGCAAAGAAGTATCCGTGCCTGGATCCTGTGAACACAGGGATTCGGCGTCAGTGGAGAGTCCGCGAGCCGCCCGAGTAGAAGGAGCGTGACCGATGCCCCCGTTCGACCTCACCCGGTTGCAGGAGATCTGGGACGGGATCTTCCCCGCCATTTTCGGGCCCCTGGCCGCGATCGTGGACACCCTCGGCGCGTCCGTCGAGGGCCCCTGACGGTTGATCACCGTCTGATGCTCAGCCCACGGCGAGGATCTTGCGCAGTGTCGTGAGGTTCCGGGTGGTCAGATGAGTCTTGTTCTCGCGGGCGTCGAGCACCTGCGCGGCCCCGGATTTCAGGGTTGATCCGCGGGGCACCCGCCAGTACACACAGTCCGGCCCGGTGGCCACGGTTTCCGTGGTGCCGGGCCGGAGTTCGTCCGACATCGCCTGCGCCACCCGGGCGGTGACGTCCGCGGAATCGGAGAACACCAGGTAGTCGTGGTGCTCGGTGAGACTGTCGAACGGGTAGCCGTCGACCGCCGCGACGAGCGTGTCCCGTGGCAGGACCTGAACCACCGAGTGATAGCCGAAACGTGCCGAGTAGGCGGATTCGAGTGCCCGGCGGAGTTCGGCGGCGGGACGTTCGTCGGTCGCGATCACGTTCCCGCTGGCCAGTACGGTCGTGACGTGGCGGCAGCCGGCGTCCTCGGTGCAGGTGCGCAGGTCGGCCATGGCGATGCGGTTGGCTCTGCCCACGTTGATTCCGCGCAGCAGGATCACCACGCGTTGCCCACTCGACGTCATGTACTGATCCTCGCACCGGCGGCGGGCCGTGAGGGTAGTTTTACTGACCATGGCAGTCTCAGTGCAATCAGTGATCGACATCGAAGCCGGCGTCCCCGAGGTCATGGAGGTCCTGGCGGATGTGAAGTCCCTCGTCGACTGGTCGGATGCCCACCGGGCGGTGGAGATCCGTGAGGCCGACGCGGACGGGTGGCCGATCGTGGTGTGGGAGAAGATCTCGCAGTTCGGCGTCTCGGACGAGATGGTGGTGCGCTACGAGTGGTACGACGGCGAGGTGAGCTGGTCGCTGGTGGAGAGCGGTACGCAGAAGGTGCAGAACGCGCGCTACACGCTCACCGACAACGGCGACGGCAGCACCCACGTGGTGTTCGATCTCGAGGTGGACCTCAAGATCAAGCTCCCGGGCCTGGTGGTCAAGAAGGCGCAGAAGTCCATCGCGGACACGGCCACCAAGGGGTTGCGCAAGGAGGTCCTGCGCCGTTACGGCTAGTCGGCGCGGTGCAACAGGTCGAGCGCGGCCCGCACCCCGGTGGCCGGTAGCTGACCGGGGGCCGAGGCCGCGCCGACGGTGGCGAACGTGGCCGCCGAGCCGAAGGTGCCGCCGCCGATCCGGGTGACCGCGCCGAGCTCACCCATCGACATGGTGATGAGCGGAATCCGCGCCTGGCGGTAGCGGCGCTCGGTCGCGTCGAGGAGCGTCACCACGTCGGCCGCCGAGCGTGGCATGACGGCGATCTTGGCCGCGTCCGCCCCGGCTGCCTCCATGGCCTCGAGTCGGGCCACGATCTCCTCGGCGGGCGGGGTGGCGTCGAAGTCGTGGTTGGAGGCCACGACCGGGGTGCCGTGCCGGTGTGCCGCGGCGATCGCCCGGCCCGCCCGCGGGTGCCGGTACTCCACGTCCACCGCCGCGGCCAGGCCGGTGGCGGCCACCGCCTCGATCAGCGCGACGTAGGAGTCGGCGGCGATCTCGGCCGACCCGCCCTCGGCGGTGGTGCGGAACGTCGCGAGGATCGGGGTGTCCGGCAGGAGCCCCGCCAGCCGTTCGAGCGCGGTGACCGCCTGTGCCGGGTCGCTCCCGCCGCGGTCGGTGAACGGCGTGAAGAGGTCGATCCGCCACTCGGCGGCCGCGCCGGCCGGCGCGGCCGCCGAGGCCGCCGCGCTCTGGTCGAGTTCGGTGAGGTCCCGTGCGGTGATCGGCACGATGATCGTCGGCGAACTCGAGTCCAGGCGCAGCTGATGGCGGGGCATGGCATCACCCTACGGTGGCCGGGTGGGCCGGTACGAGCGCGATCAGCCGCAGGTCCCGCAGGGGCACGGCCGGCGGGCCGGGATGAGCTCGAGCGCACTGATCTCCTCCGGGCCGGCGCCGTAGTAGAGGTCTGCCCAGCGCAGTGTCCGCCGCGGCCGGTGGACCGGTACCAGTTCCCAGGTCGTGCCGCCCGGGCCCTCACACAGCAGGTGGCCGGCGTCGAGCGGTTCCCCGCCCAGGACCAGGTCGCCCCACCTGCCGAGTAAAGCTGCGGTCTCGGGGGCGCCGAGGCCGCGCACCAGGAGCTCGGGATGCCCCAGCTCGGTGAGTCCGATGGTGTAGCCGAACCGCTCGGCGGGGGTGACGGGCGCCGCGTGGCAGACCGGACAGTCGCAGTCCTCACCGACGTGGACGACGTTCATCCCGTAGCGGTCAATGACGGCCGCGATCTTCAGCATCTGCGGGTCGACGGTGGCGAAAGCGGTGCGGGACATGGCTGCTCCTTGAGTGGTGTGTTCTCGTCCGATCCGGACGCCGCGGCCCGGTCTCGAACTGTTGGTCGATTCGGTGGCGACGATAGATGTCGGCTACGACACGAACGGTCCGATAGGCCGCCCGGCACAGTGCGCCCCGGTGCACACTGGGAGCGGATCCTGCAGGTAGGAGCAGGTGAATCGCGCAGGAGGGATGCGGTATGAGGATCGCGCTGGCGCTGGGCTCCGGCGGTGCGCGCGGCTACGTGCACATCGGGGTGATCCGCGAGCTGGAGGCCCGCGGCCACGAGGTGGTGGGCGTCTCCGGCGCCTCGATGGGTGCCGTGGTGGGCTCACTGTTCGCGGCCGGCAAACTCGACGACTTCGAGGAGTGGGTGCGCGGGCTGTCCCAGCGCGATGTCCTGCGGCTGCTCGACGTGTCCTTCGCCGGTGGCGGTGCGATCCGTGCCAACAAGATCATGGCCGTGATCGGCTCGATGCTGGACGAGGTGCATATCGAGGACATGCGGATCCCCTTCACTGCGGTCGCCACGGACCTGCGGGCGCGCCGCGAGGTGTGGTTCACCCGCGGCCCGGCGGACGTGGCGGTGCGGGCCTCGTTCGCGATCCCGAGCGTCATCACCCCGGCGCTCGTGGGTGGGCGGCTCATCATCGACGGCGGGGTGACCAACCCGGTACCGCTCGAGCCGCTGGCGCCGGTGGAGAGCGACCTGCTGCTGGCGGTGTCCCTCACGGGGCGGCGTACCGGTATGCGGGTGACGGCTCACGAGGGGGCGGACCCGGAGGAGAACGCGGGCGACGCGGAGTCCAGGCACTCCCGCAAGGGGGCCTCGGGGATGATCCGCCCCGCCGGCAAGCTGACCGGTCGCATCCGGACCGCCGCCGCCGACGTCCGCGACGCCGAACTGGTGCGGTTCATCGCCGCCCGGTGGGGTCAGGGCGGCGCGGAGGGGATCGCGGGGGGTGACGACGACGGCGACGTCGTGCTCGACCCCGGCGACGGCGCCGGCGCCGCTGTCACAGAGTCCGCGGACCCGTCGGAGGAGGTCGAGGAGGCGGTCGCCAAGGGGGAGCAGGACGTCGAGTCGGACGCTCACGGCGACGAGTCCCTGCCCGGCTCGCTCCGGATCTTCGACGTGGTGATCCATTCCATCGAGGTGATGGAGAGCATCATCACCGCCTACCGGATGGCCGCCAACCGCCCGGACGTGATGATCGAGGTGCCGTCGGATTCGTGCACGGCCTTCGACTTCCACCGCGCCGACGAGATGATCGCGCTCGGCCGCAGACTCACCGCGGACGCACTGGACCGGGCGGGGCTGTGAACCCCGCCCGGTCCGGTATCGACCTCGCGGGTTCGGCTAGTTGTTGAGCGCGGGCGCGTAGTCGGGGCAGAAGGCGTTGACGGCCGCGGTCAGCACGGTCTCGCCCTCGTTCTCCGGCGCCTGCGAGTGCACCTCGTAGTACTTGGTGATCACCACGTCGGCGCTCTCGCCGTCCTCGAGGTCGCGGCACGCGTCGTGGCCGCGGATGATGAAGTCGGCGTCGTCGTGGACATCCACCCCGCCGGCGCGGATCTCGTCGAGGTATGCGCGGTCGGCGTCGGTGTGGCCGTCGTCGTGGTCGTCGCGGTGGTGGTCGTCGGCGACGGCGCTGGTGGCCTCGGCGGCCGCGGACCCGACGGCGCTGGTGGCCTCGGTGGCGGCGGACGCGACCGCGCTGGTGGCGTCGGCCACGGCGTCGTCCGTGCTGTCGTCACCGCCGCACGCGCTCAGGGCCAGGGCCAGGGCGGCGAAACCGGATGCGGCGGCCATCGCGCGGCGCCGGGTGCGTTTCTGATGTGTCATAGGTCCTCCTCGGGGGTGTTCCTCGGCCAGTGTGCCACTGACGTTACGGGAGCAACGCCCCTGGTCAGGCCCGAATGCCGGCGATCGCGTGGGTGGTCGCCCAACCGTGATGCGGGTGCACACGCACTCCGGGGCTGCGCCCCACTACACCTGTCAACTCCCACAGTCCCTTTCGCCGCGACGGCACGAGCTCACCGTCATCCGCCACGGCCTGCGCCCGGCTCACCCGGGTGAGAGCCCGGGGGATCGATCACGGCAACCGCGGAGCCGCATTAGGGTGGGACGCATGGGAACCGCTGAGACTGTCGTCGATCCTCTCGAGGTGGGCTCCGCTCGCCATGCGGAAGGGGTTCGTCGCCTGGTCGACAGCTTCCACGCCGTCCCAGAGGGGGAACCGGTACGACTGTCCAAGTCGACGTCCAACCTCTTTCGGCCGCGGCCCTCGTCGTCGTCGCCGGGCCTCGACACCACCGGCCTCACGCGCGTCATCTCCGTCGACCCGGACGCCCGCACCGCGGACGTGCAGGGCATGTGCACCTACGAGGACCTGGTCGACGCCACGCTCGCCCACGGCCTCATGCCGTACGTGGTGCCGCAGCTCAAGACCATCACCCTCGGCGGCGCCGTGACGGGGCTGGGGATCGAGTCCTCCTCCTTCCGCCTGGGACTGCCGCACGAGTCGGTGCTGGAGATGGATGTGCTCACCGGCACCGGCGAGATCGTCACCGCCCGCCCCGACGGCACCGAGCGCGAGCGCACCCTGTTCCGCGGCTTCCCCAACTCCTACGGCTCGCTGGGCTACGCGGTGCGGCTGCGCATCGCCCTGGAGCCGGTCAGGCGCTACGTCGAGCTGCGCCACGTGCGGTTCAACTCCATCGCCGCGCTCACCGCGGCGCTGGAGCGGATCAGCGAGGAGGGAAGGTACGACGACGACACAGCCGCCCGCCCGGCCGACACCGGTGGCGCCGGCACCGGCCCGGACTCCGACCGCGGCATCGTCGACTTCCTCGACGGCGTGGTCTTCTCCGCCGACGAGTCGTACCTGACGCTGGGGCGGCGCACCGACGAGCCGGGTCCGGTCTCCGACTATTCGGGCGTGGCCGACAAGCAGGCGATCTACTACCGGTCGATCCAGCACGACGGCCCCGACGGGACGGTCAAGCGCGACCGGCTGACCATCCGCGACTACCTGTGGCGCTGGGACACCGACTGGTTCTGGTGCTCGCGGGCGTTCGGTGTGCAGAATCCGCGGATCAGGCGTTTCTGGCCACAACAGCTGTTGCGTTCGTCGGCGTACTGGAAGATCATCGGCCTGGATCACCGCTACGACCTGGGCAACAAGATCGGCGCGCTCAAGGGCGAGGGGCCGCGCGAACGTGTGGTGCAGGACGTCGAGGTGACCATCGACCGCACGGCCGAGTTCCTCGAGTGGTTCCTTCGCGAGGTGCCGATCGAACCGGTGTGGCTGTGCCCGCTGCGACTGCGCGAGTCCACGCCTGCGCCGGGGTCGGACCGCCCGTGGCCGCTGTACCCGCTGGACCCGGAGACCACCTACGTCAACATCGGCTTCTGGTCCTCTGCACCCGTAGAGCCGGGGATGGCGGAGGGGGCCTGGAACCGGCGCATCGAGGAGGAGGTCTCCCGGCTCGGCGGACACAAGTCGCTGTACTCGGAGGTCTTCTATTCGCGCGAGGAGTTCGCCCAGCTGTACGGCGGCGAGCAGGCGGCGCGTCTCAAGACGGAGTTCGACCCGGACGGTCGGTTCGCGACCCTGTACGACAAGGCGGTAGGAGCACGATGACCACCACCCGCAGCATGCCCACGGGCACGATGACGATCGGCGAGATCATCGGCGCGTTCGCGACCGGTGAACCGCCGCTGCGGATCGAGGCCTACGACGGCTCGGCGATCGGGCCCGCCGACAGTGAACTGGTCCTGCGGCTGAAGAGCGAAAAGGCGCTGCAGTACTTCGTCACCGCCCCCGGTGACCTCGGCCTGGCCCGCGCCTATCTGATGGGCGAGCTCGAGGTGGAGGGCGTGCACCCGGGCGCACCGCGTGACATCTTCGGCGCTCTCGAGGTGTTCCGCAAGACCATGACCCGCATGCCCGACGCACGGACACTGCTGCGGATCGCCCGGTCGATCGGACGCGAGAACGTCACCGTGCCGCCGATTCCCGCGCAGGAGGTGCCGCCAGCGTGGAAACGTGTGGTCAGCGGGCTGCGTCGGCACTCCAAGGAGCGCGACTCGGAGGTGGTGAGCTACCACTACGACGTGTCGAACCGCTTCTATGAGTGGATCCTCGGCGAGTCCATGACGTACACCTGCGCCGTCTACCCGGATGTCGACGCCTCGCTCGAGGACGCGCAGGAGAACAAGTACCGGCTGGTGTTCGACAAACTCGGCCTCAAAGCCGGCGACCGACTGCTCGACGTGGGCTGCGGCTGGGGCGGCATGGTCCGCTACGCCGCGCGGCGGGGCGTGCACGCCATCGGTGTGACCCTGTCCAAGGAGCAGGTCGAGTGGGGGCGGGCCGCGATCGAGGCCGAGGGGCTCGGCGACCTGGCCGAGATGCGACTGCAGGACTACCGCGACGTGCCGGAGCGGGATTTCGACGCGATCAGCTCGATCGGCATCACCGAGCACGTCGGCCGCAAGAACTACCACGCCTACTTCAGCAGCCTCCACAACTACCTCAGGCCCGGCGGTGTCCTGCTGAATCACTGCATCACGCGGCCGGACAACGCGGGCAAGGTCAAGGCCGGGCAGTTCATCGACCGCTACATCTTCCCGGACGGCGAGCTCGCCGGCGCCGGCACCGTGCACCTGGAGGCCGAGAACGCCGGCTTCGAGGTGCTCCACGAGGAGAACCTGCGCCCGCACTACGCCATGACCCTGCGTGACTGGTGCGCCAACCTCGTCGAGCACTGGGACCCGGCGGTCGAGGAGGTCGGCGAGCCCATGGCCAAGCTGTGGGGCCTGTACATGGGCGCCTGCCAGTACGGCTTCGAGCACAACAAGATCCAGCTCCACCAGATCCTCGCCGTGCGCCTGACCGATGAGCAGACCTGGGATCGCCCCCTGCGCCCGTGGTGGCAGCCCTGACCTGACGGGGCCCGCGCACGTCGCTGACCTGGGGTGCCCTGAACGCACCGTGCAGGGCACTCCAGGTCAGGGCGTTTTCTGTTGGTGGGCCGGGTTTCGGGGCTCGCGTTGCCCGCCTGAGGGGGCGTTCCCTTCCGGGGCGGTCTAAAGCGGGTCGTTGGCGTTAGCGTTCTGATCTGCGGTGCCCTGGACGCATCGAGTAGGGCACTCCAGGTCAGAGTGTGTGGCTGACAGATGCCCGGACATGGGGTCGCGTCCTGTGCTCGTGGTGGCAGCCCTGCCCTGACGGGTCCCGTGCACGTCGCTGACCTGGGGTGCCCTGAACGCACCGTGCAGGGCAGCCCAGGTCAGAGCGTTTTTCTGTAGATGGGTCGGGCTTCGGGGCTCGCGTTGCCCGCCTGAGGGGCGTGGGATCGAACTCACCTACCGCACAGCTCGCCACTTAGCGGGCCCGCTAGGTGGCGTGCGATTGGATAGGTGTCGTGGAATCCGATAGGTGGCGCGGGGTGCCCAGGGTCCGCGTGCAGCCGGCGAGCCGAAGCGGAGCGGGCCCAGCCCGAACTCAGTCGATGTCGATCGCGAGCAGGACCTCGCCGGTCGGGGCCGGCGAGCCACCGGCCGGCTCCTCGGTGAGCCCGACCTGCGCGGAATCGCGGATACCGGGCAGCTGGGCGGTCGCGGACGGACCCACCTGCCCCGACTCCATGGTGCCGGCCGGGATCGGGTCGTGATCGGGCCCCATCAGCCACAACTGGTAGGCGCGGCCCGCACCGGGATCCGGGAGATCGGCCATGGTGATCACGGCCATATCAGCCGAGCGGGACGCGAGAACCGTCGCACTGCCGGCGCCCTCGACCTGCCCGCGGGTCATCTCCAGGTCTGGGGCGGCGAGCATCCCGGCCACCGACTCCGGCATGGTCACAGCGGGCGGCGCCGCCACGGGCAGATCGTCCTCGGAAGCCGTGCCGTCGGTGATCCGGCCGATCGCCACACCGGCCGCGAGCAGCACGATCGCGGCAGCCGCGGCACCGAGGACGGTCCACAGCCGCGGGCGACGACGCTCCCGCATCGCACCGAGATCGGACACCGGGCCTCCGCCACCGGGCCGGTCGACGCGCGCGCCGGTGACGGTGTCGTCGTCGTCATCGTCTCGGGGTCCACCAACGCGGTCCCGCCGCGCCAGGGCCGCCACCTCGTCGAGGACGCGAGCACGCAACGGGGCAGGGGGAGCGGTGTCGAGACCGGCGCCGGCCACCAGGCCCGCTGCGACCTCCTGCGTGGCCGCGATGTGTGCGAGCATCGCCGCACGCTGGGACTCCGGCGCGCTGACCAGCGCCTCCTCGACAGCCTCGGCCTCGTCCCGGGGCAGCGCGTCCAGTGCGTAGAGGTCGAGATCGGCCGGGTCGATTCCGCCCGGAGCGGCGCCTTCCGGGATCGCCGGATGATCGTGATCGCTGCTCACTCGAGCACACCTCCCAGGCAGACCTTCAGCCGCCGCAAACCGTCACGGATGCGGGACTTGACCGTGGGCAGGGCCGCGCCGAGACGGTCGGCGACCTCCCGGTAGGTCAGCCCGCTGAAATAGGCCATCTCGATGGACTCGCGCTGGGGCCCGGTCAGGGTCTCCAGGCAGCCGCGGACGCGCGCGGCGTCCTCGTCGCGGGTGATCTGCTCGGTGACCTGCTCGGCGACGTCCCCGACCGTGGCGGCACCGGTGGCGGCCATCGCGGCCGCGTCGGCCTCGGCACGGCGCGTGGCGGAGCTCTCCGCGCGCACCCTGTCCACGGCGCGGCGATGCGTGATGGTCAGCACCCACGACTGCACCGATCCGAGCGACGGCCGATAGTCCCCGGCCTGCTTCCACACCTGGAGGAACACCTCCTGCACGGTCTCCTCGGCGTAGCCCGCATCGCGCAACACGCGCAGCGCCAGACCGTATGCGCGCGGCGCGAGCAGATCGTAGAAGCGGGCGAAAGCGTCGAGATCACCGCGGGCCGCGAGCTCCAGCAGGCGCCCCGGGTCGGCCGACGACGGGACGGCGGGCTCGGGCACGATCGTCAGTTTAGTGTGAGGCACGGCACGCGGCACGGGGGCGGCGCCCGACGAGCCGAGCAGGACCATCACCCCACCACTCGAAAGGTGCGGTTGTGCCAGCCGGTGGCGCCGTCGGGGACGGTGGGGCGGCGCTGCTCGGTCTGGACGTCGCCGCGGCCGTCGGTGGTCCGGACGTGCAGCGTGTGCAGGCCCGGATCGGCGTCCCAGTCGAACGACCACATGCGCCAGGTGTCGAGCGAGTAGGCCGGAGACAGGCGGGCGTCGCGCCACGGCCCGTCGTCGACCCTCACCTCCACCCGGACGATCCCGCGACGCTGCGCCCAGGCCGTTCCGGCGACGACGACGAGGCCGGCCTCGAGCTCCGCCAGCGGGGCCGGTCGGTCGATCCGGCTGGCGGTCCGTATCGGGCCGCGCTCGCCCCACCCGCGATCGGTCCAGTAGGCACTCGCCCGGTCGAACCGGGTGACCTCCCAGTCGATCACCCACTTGGTGGCGGAGACGTAACCGTACAGGCCCGGGACGACCTGGCGGACGGGATAGCCGTGTTCCAGCGGCAGGGGCTGGCCGTTCATGCCGACCGCCAGGAGCGCGTCGCGGCCGTCGGTGAGCGCCTCGAGCGGGGTGCCGGCGGTCCAGCCGTCGACGGAGGTGGACAGCAGCATGTCCGCCCCGGGCAGGGGGCCGGCTTCGGCGAGCAGGTCGGCTATGGGGAAGCCGGTCCAGGCGGCGGTGCCGACGAGATCCCCGCCGACCTCGTTGGACACGCAGGTCAGGGTGACGATGCGTTCCTGTGCCTCGCGGGCGGTCAGGCCGTCCCAGTCGAGTTCGATCTCCCGCTCGACCATCCCGTGGATGCGCAGCCGCCAGTCGCGGGCCGTGATCGCGGGGACCCGCAGTGCGGTGTCGATGCGGTAGAACTCGTGGTTCCCGGTGAGGAACGGGGTCACCCCGGGGGCGTCGGGCACGATGCCGGCCGGCACCGCGGGGGCGGCCTGTCGCGGCAGCACGCGGGGCAGACGCAACCCGGAACGTTCGGCCACCACGTCGGCCGCACGCCGTCCCAGCCTGACCCCGGTGGCGCCGGCCGCGGCGATGACGGCCACGGCGGAGCCGGCCAGGATGAGGAAGCGGCGGCGGTCGGGGCCGGCCGTGTCCGAAGGCGTTGCCTCGGAATGCGGCGCGGCCTCGGCCGGCGGCCCTGATCCAGAGGTTGAGCGGCCCCGGTACAGCGCCCCCACCAACAGGCGCAGGGCCACCACGCCGCCGAGCGCGCCGAGCAGGGCCGGCAACGCCCAGGGCGGGCCGCCGTCGGGGCGGGTCACGGCCGCGAGTGCCCCGACCACGCCGAGAACGGCGATCACGGCCGAGCCGATCGGTCGCCGCGGCCGCTCCAACAAACCCGCCGCGATGCCGAAGAGCGCGAGGATGACGGACAGTCCGATCAGGAGTGCGGGTTTGTCGGCGGTGCCGAGTGCGTCGATGGTCACTTCGCGTACCGGGGCGGGCGCGCGGTCCACCACGGAGTCGGCCACCGCGAGGAACGGTGAGGCAGCGGTGTCGACGGCCGCGGCGATCGCGTGTCCGAGCGACAGCGCGACCCCTACCGCGAGGACGCCCGACAGGGCGCGCGCCGCCACGGCGGACGGGCCTGGGCGCCAGCGGGTCCTCTGCTGATCCTCTGGTGTGTCCATGTGAGGAGTTCGGAGCGGAGCCGCCGACGGACCGGCCGGAGAAAAAGATTCACTCAGCACCCATCCGCTACGTCTGCAGTGCCGAACCACCGGTGACCCAGCACACGGAGCCCGCCGTAGATCGCCGACTGGCGATCAGGGCTCGAACGAGAGGA
>DWWG01000088.1 GCA_019119875.1 Candidatus Dietzia intestinigallinarum
AAGAAGACCCCCTGGTCACGGGGACCAGGGGGTCTGCGGCGGAGGATAGGGGATTTGAACCCCTGAGGGGCTATCAACCCCAACCCGCGTTCCAGGCGAGCGCCATAGGCCACTAGGCGAATCCTCCGCCAAGCACATTACCCAGCCGGCTTTGGTCGTGGCAAACCGCGCCTCGGCGAGTTATGACTCTCGCCGCCCCGGAGATTTCCGGGGCGCCGGGCCGGCGAGGGGCCCGGGGCCCAGACCGGGCGGGGTCAGCCCGGACGGACACCGGAGGGACCGCGGTGTGGGGCGGGCCGTGTGCGGGGTCGGGGGGTACACCGCTAGACTCTCCCGTGGACCCCGCGCGGCGTCCATCCTGTGAACTCCCCCAGGGCCGGAAGGCAGCAAGGGTCAGCGGGCTCTGGCGGGTGCGCGGGGTCCCCTTATGTCTCTAAGGGCCCACAACCCCAGTTGCCGACACCGACGGAGGCCACCGTGGCGCTGTCCGATCTGCCCACCGACGAGCTCGCCCGACTCGAATCGCAACTGGCCGCGGAGTACGACGCGCTGGCCGGCGAGAACCTGGCCCTGGATCTGACCCGCGGTAAGCCCTCGCCCGAACAACTCGACCTGTCCGAGCGGCTGCTGGCGCTGCCGGGGGAGGGCGACCACACGGCCGGTTCGACCGACGTGCGCAACTACGGCGGCGGAGCGGGACTGCCCGAGCTGCGGGCGATCTTCGCGGAACTGCTGGGGGTCGGGACGGATCGGGTGATCGCGCAGGACAATGCGAGCCTGTCGATCATGTACGACCTGCTGACGTTCTCGATGCTGTTCGGCACTCCGGACTCGGGTCGGCCGTGGAAGGACGAGCCGCAGCTGCGGTGGCTGTGCCCCGTGCCCGGCTACGACCGTCACTTCGGGATCACCGAGGCGCTGGGTATCGAGATGGTGCCGGTGCCGCTGGGGCCGACCGGCCCGGACATGGACGAGGTCGAGCGCCTCGTGGCCGAGGACCCCTCCATCAAGGGCATCTGGTGCGTGCCGATCTTCTCCAACCCGACCGGCGCGGTGTACGACGACCACACGGTCTCCCGGCTGGCCCGCATGGCCACCGCCGCCCCGGACTTCCGGGTGATCTGGGACAACGCCTATGTCGTCCACACGCTCACCACCGATTTTCCCAAGGTCCCGGACGTGGACACGCTGGCCGCCGAGGCCGGTCACCCGAACCGGTTCCTGCAGGTGTGCTCGACCTCCAAGATCACCTTCGCCGGCGCGGGCGTGTCCTTCCTCTCCGCCTCCGCGGCCAACCTCGACTGGTACCTCGGCCACACCTCGATCCGGACCATCGGGCCGAACAAGGTCAACCAGCTGGCCCACGCCCGCTTCTTCGGCGACGCCGAGGGCGTGCGGGCGCACATGCTCAGGCACCGCCAGAGCGTCGCCCCCAAGTTCGAGGCCGCCGACGCCGCGCTGACCCGCAGGCTCGGCGAGTACGGGATCGCGAGCTGGACGATGCCCGAGGGCGGGTACTTCATCGATCTCGAGGTGGTCGACGGCACCGCGACCGAGACGGTCCGCCTGGCCAAGGGCCTCGGAGTGGCGTTGACGCCCGCCGGCTCGGCCTACCCGTACGGCAACGACCCGGACGATCGGCACATCCGTCTGGCGCCGACCCTCCCGCCGCTGGCGGAGGTCGAGGCCGCGATGGACGTCGTGGGCCTGTGTGCTCTGCTCGCGGCCTGCCGCGCCGCTGTCTAGGCGGGCCTGGCGAACCGCACCCACCGTGTAACAACCCGCTCATCCCTGTTAAGGAACGGGCGGGTTGACTGCTGTCGGTGGCCGCTGCGTGGCCGGGGCGGGGCGACTATGGGTGTGACCTGCGGATCTTCCGATGCGTGATACCGGACACGTTCGGGAAAATTCTCGTACCGACGCTGACATGTGTCGAGTGTTCTGACGTGCGGGAATGTGAACACCTGATGTTGTTGACCAATCGTCAATAATTTGTGGACCTTGTCCCCGCCGTGGACGTCTGGTTGTATCGGGGTCGTCCGAGCCACAGGGATCGGGTGCCGGAGTGCAGCTGAGGGGCTGCGAGGGGCCGGCGCCACAGTATCCGGTTCGGCAACCGCGCCGCGGGGTCTGAGGGGGCCCGTATCGCCGCGCGAGGGACGCCGGGAGGGGCTGCGCCGAGCGCAGCCCCTCCGGTCATCTCGCCCACAGGCCACCGTCTGCGGCTCGACGCACGGGCCGAACCCACGCGTCGGGGCGCGCCTCGTCCGCCGGCACGGGACGGGGCGCACCTCGTCGTCGTCGTCCATGTCCGACCCCCTCGGTACCCTCTAGGCGTGGCTCTCTATCGGAAGTACCGTCCCGCCTCGTTCGCCGAGGTCGTGGGTCAGGAGCACGTCACCGAACCGCTGTCGGTGGCGCTGTCCTCCGGTCGTATCAACCACGCCTATCTCTTCTCCGGGCCGCGCGGCTGCGGCAAGACCTCCTCCGCGCGGATCCTCGCCCGCTCGCTCAACTGCGTGCAGGGCCCCACCGCCGACCCGTGTGGCGAGTGTGATTCGTGCATCGCGCTGGCGCCCGGCGGCAACGGGACGCTCGATGTGACCGAGCTCGACGCGGCCAGTCACGGTGGCGTGGACGACACGCGTGACCTGCGCGAGCGCGCGTTCTTCGCGCCGGCGTCCTCGCGGTACCGGGTGCTCATCATCGATGAGGCCCACATGGTCACCAACGCCGGCTTCAACGCGCTGCTCAAGATCGTGGAGGAGCCGCCGGAGCACCTCATCTTCATCTTCGCCACCACCGAGCCGGAGAAGGTCCTGCCGACCATCCGCTCGCGCACGCATCACTACCCGTTCCGGCTGCTCACGCCCTCGGCGATGCGGGGGCTGGTCGAACGGATCTGCGTGCAGGAGGGCGTGAACGTCGACCCGACGGTGTTCCCGCTGGTCATCCGCGCCGGCGGCGGGTCGCCGCGAGACACCCTCAGCGTGCTGGACCAGCTCATGGCCGGGGCCGGCGAGGAGGGCATCACCTACCCGCGTGCTGTCGCGCTGCTCGGGG
>DWWG01000006.1 GCA_019119875.1 Candidatus Dietzia intestinigallinarum
GCGAGGAACTGCTCCCGGGCCGCCACGTCGAGGCCGGTCGACGGTTCGTCCAGGAGCAGCAGGGCGGGGTTGGGCAGGAGCGCCCGCGCGATGAGCGCCCGGCCGCGCTCGCCCTGCGACATGGTGGGCCAGGTGGCGTGCCGGAGCCCGTCCAGGCCGAGCATCTCGATGAGGTGGTCGGCCCGGTCGAGGGTGGCCTGGTCCGGCTCCCACCGGCCCATCAGGTCCGTCGTGCCGGTCGCCCCGGTGAGCACGACCTGCCGCACCGTGAGCGGCGAACGCAGCGGGTGCCGGGGGTTGACGTGCCCGATCGACTCCCGCAGCCTGCGGATCTCGACCCGGCCCAGCCGGTGGCCGAGGACGTGGACCGAGCCGCGGGTCGGATGCGTCTCGGCGCCGCACAGGCTCATCAGTGTGCTCTTGCCCGCCCCGTTGGGGCCGATGAGCGCCCACCGCTCACCCGCCCGGACCGTGAGGTCGATGCCGGAGAGGATCCGTTCGGACTGGCGGACGAAGTCGACGTCGCGAAGGCGCAACACCTCGGCCCCCGGCGCGCTCACTGCGGGACCTGACGCACCACGTGTCTGCGACGTTCCCACAGTGTCCGGCCACCCCTCGTCACGCCGGACCACGAGCGCCCCGCGGCGCGCCGGCTCACCGGCAGGATGTCATCCCCGGCCCATCGAGTAGAACTCGGGGTTCGGTCGCAGGCTGGCGACGTTGGCGATCCTGTTGGACAGGCCGAAGAACGCCGAGATGGAGGCGATGTCCCAGACGTCGTCCTCGGTGAAACCGTGGCCTTCGAGGGTGGCGAAGTCCTCGTCGGAGACCGCATAGGCCTCGGCGGAGACCTTCAGCGCGAAGTCGAGCATGGCCTTCTGCCGCTCGGTGATGTCCGACTTGCGGTAGTTCGTGGCCACCTGGTCGGACACGAGGGGATCCTTGGCCCGGATCCGCAGGATCGCGCCGTGGGCGACCACGCAGTACTGGCACTGGTTGGGGCCCGAGGTGGCGACGACGATCATCTCCCGCTCGGCCTTGGTCAGATTCCCCGGCCTGTCCATCAGGGCGTCGTGATAGGCGAAGAACGCGCGGAACTCGTCCGGGCGGTGGGCCAGCATCAGGAAGACGTTGGGGATGAACCCGGACTTCTCCTCGACGGTCAGGATGGCCGACCGGATGTCCTCGGGTAGGTCGTCGAGCTCGGGCACCGGGAAGCGGCTGGGGGACTTGGTGTCACTCATGGGTCTTGGTCCTTTGATCAGTTGTCGGTGAGGGGGACGATGACGCGACCGCGCACGGTCCCGTCGAGCAGTTTGTCGGCGACCGGGATGCAGTCGTCGAGGGTGATCTCCTGCGTCATCGACTCCAGCAGGGCCGTGTCGAGGTCGGTGGCGAGACGGCGCCAGGCCTCCCGGCGCTCGTCCACGGGGCACATCACGCTGTCGACGCCGGCCAGGGTGACGCCGCGCAGGATGAAGGGGGCGACGGTGGCGGGGAAGTCCATCCCGGCGGCCAGCCCGCACGCCGCGACCACGGACCGGTACTTCATCTGCGCGCAGACGTTGGCGAGTACGCGGCCGCCCGCCACGTCGATCGCGCCCGCCCACTGCTCCTTGGCCAGCGGCTTTCCGGGCTCGGTGAAGTCCGAACGCGGCAGGATCCGGGACGCGCCGAGCCCGGTGAGGTAGTCGGACTCCTCCGGGCGGCCGGTCACGGCGACCACCCGGTACCCGAGCTTGGCCAGCACGGCGGTGGCGACGCTGCCCACGCCGCCGGCGGCACCGGTGACCAGGATCTCGCCCGAGTCGGGCCTCACCCCGTGGCGCTCGAGCGCCATGACGCACAGCATCGCGGTGTATCCGGCGGTGCCGATGCTCATGGCCTGCTCGAACGTGAAGGCGTCCTCGAGCGGGATCAGCCACTCGCCCTTCACCCGGGCGTAGTCTGCGAGCCCGCCCCAGTCGCGCTCCCCCACGCCCCAGCCGTTGAGAACCACACGGTCGCCGGGCGCGAAGTCCGGATTAGTGGACTCCTCGACGGTGCCCGCGAAGTCGATCCCGGGCACCATCGGGAAGGACCGGACCACCGAGCCCCTGCCCGTGATGGCGAGTGCGTCCTTGTAGTTGAGGGTCGAGCAGGCGACCCGCACGGTCACATCGCCCTCGGGGAGCTGCGCACGGGGGACGTCGGCGACCTCCGCCGACTGCCCGCTGTCGCCTTTGCTGATCAGAACTGCTCTGAAGGTGTCGTTCATCGTTGCCTCTCGTAGGTGTCGGCCGTGATCATCGCCAGGAAGTGGTCTGCGAACGTGTCGAGCGCGGCGGGGTCGCGTTCGAGCTTCGTGCGCAGAACGGCCCCCTCCCACCCGATCCAGAAGAACTCGGCCAGTCGGTCACAATCCGCGTGGGCCGGGATCTCGCCGGCATCTCGCGCCGCCGTCAGGCACCGCGCGGTGCGCGCCTCCCAGTCACGCAGAACCGCGGTGAGCCGGTCGCGGAACGACGCGGGCAGGGCGCCCATCTCCTGGCCGAGATTGCCCACCAGGCAACCGCGCCGGAAATCGTGGCGGGCCATACCGTTCCGCGCGTCCGCGATGAACGCGCGGAGGCGCTCGAGCGGGGTGAGTGTCTGGTCCTCGAACCAGCGATCGAGTTTGGCCGCGAAATAGTCGGCGTACTCGTCGATCAGCGCGAAACCGAAGTCCTCCTTGCTACCGAAGTAGTAGTAGAACGACCCCTTCGGCACCTCGGCCGCCGCGAGGACCTCCTCGATCCGCACGGCGCTGAACCCCTTCTCCGTCAGGATCGCCACACCCCGGCGCAGCAGCCGCGCGCGAGGGGCATCCGGCTGCGACTGGTCCTTGCGTGGCCGCCCCCGCCGCCGCGGGGTGGCCCTCCGTTCCGTGTCCATGAATTAATTAGTAGACCAGTCGACTAGCAAAATCAAGGGGGAGTGCTCACCGCCGGACGCGGGCGCGGCCCGAGGGGTGAGCCGACCGGGCCCCCTCCCATGTGCTTAGACTCCGCACAGATCGTGATCCGAAACACAAGTCCGGGGGGACCGTGCTACTTCGTCGAACCGCGATGCGCGCAGCCGCATTCGCCGCCGCCATCACCACCACCATCGCCGCGGGCGCACTGATCGCCCCAGCGGCATCCGCCCAGGGGTCGTCCAACGACCCGGCGCCCGCCTTCTACCAGCCACCGGCCGAGTTGCCGGACGGCGCGGGCACCTTCATCAAGTCCGAGCCGTTCCCGCTCGCCGGCGCGATCCCGCCGATCCCCGGCGCCGAGCACCTCTCCGACGGGGCCGGAGCGCTGTCGACCGACGCACAGCGGATCATGTACACCTCCGTCGGTTCGCGCGGCCAGCAGATCGCCGTGACCGGCACCTACCTGCAGCCGCGCGCCCCGTGGACCGGGCCCGGCGACCGACCGCTCGTCGTGGTGGCGCCCGGAACGCAGGGGCAGGGCGACCACTGCGCGCCGTCCAAGACGTTCCAGAACCTCGCCACCGTGCGCACCGACCCGCCCGGTGTCGGGTTCGGGTACGAGATCATCCAGGCCTACGCCCTGCTGGACCGCGGCTACGCCGTGGCGATGACCGACTACGAGGGTCTGGGCACGCCCGGCCTGCACTCCTACGTCCACCGTGAGGCCCAGGCCCACGCCGTGCTCGACATGGCCCGCGCCGCCTCGGACGTGCCCGGCGCCGACGTGGGCCCGAACCCGCGCACCGTGTTCACCGGCTACTCGCAGGGTGGTGGCGCCGTGGCCGCGGCCGCCGAACTGCACCCGCAGTACGCCCCCGACGTGAACCTGGTCGGCACCGCCGCCGGGTCGCCGCCCGCCGACCTGCTGGCCACCCTCGAGGGCGCCGAGGGCTCCGCGATCGCCGGCGTGATCGGCTACGCGCTCAACAGCCTCGTCGACGCCTACCCCGAGGTCCACCCGTGGCTCGACGAGTACCTCAACGACCACGGCCGCCAGATGCTGGCGGTCACCGCCGACCAGTGCATCGGCGAGACGGCCGTGCAGTTCTTCCAGCAGCGCACGAACGCCTACACCACCGACGGCATCTCCGCCGGGGACATCGTCCGCCAGAACCCGCAGATCGAGCAGTACCTCGACCGCCAGCGCATCGGCAACCTCGCGCCCTCCACCCCGGTGCGCATCCTCTCGCCGGCCAACGACGACGTGGTGCCCGGCCCGCAGTCCCAGCAGCTCGGCCGCGACTGGTGCGCGCAGGGGGTCGCGGTGGACATGGTGATCGACCCGATGCCGCCCGTCGCCCCGGGCCTGGTGCTCAACCACGCCGTGCCCATGATCTCCGGGCTCGGCGGCACGGTGCAGTACCTGGCCGACCGGATCGACGGCGTGCCCGCACCCAGCAACTGCGGGACCTACTGACGGTCGGGCGGCACCCCGCCCGGAGCACCCCCGGGCCCGCGAGCCGCACCCCCGGTCCGCAACGAGGTTGCGCAACCTGGTTGTAATATCGGCGGGGTGACCGCCCATCCCGACCCCGACACCCTGGCCACCGACCTCCGTGACGCCATCCGCCCCCTGTGGCGGCGATTCAACGAACACCGGACGCTGTCGCTGGGCAAGGTCGGCATCCTGACCCACCTCGAGCGGGACGGCTCCCTGTCCGCCACCGACCTGGCGGCGCGAGAGCGGATCAGCCACCAGGCCGTGGCCACCGCGGTCCGCGAGCTGGAGGAACTCGGCCTGGTCTCCCGCAGCCCCGACCCCGCCGACGGCCGCCGGATGCTGGTCACCCTCACCGGCCAGGGCCGCCGGCGGCTCCACCTCGAACGCACCGCCGGGCAGGACTGGCTGGTCCGCGCCGTCACCGAGCACCTCGACGACGACGAACGCGCCACCCTCGCCGCGACCGTCCCGCTCCTGAACAGGCTGAACTCCGACGCCCCCACCCCCGGGGCCGCCCGGTGACCTCACACGCCCGCCGACCCGTCCCACGCTGGTTCGTCCACACCCTCATCTACGCGGCGTTGACCAGCTCGATCGTCAGCTCCCTCGGCATGCTGCTGGTCCCGTCGGTGGCCTCGGAGTTCGGCGTGCCCGTGAGCACCGCACAGTGGATGCTCACCATCAACCTGCTGGTCGGGGCCGTGGCCACCCCCATCATGGGACGGCTCGCCGACGGCCCGCACACCCGCAGACTGCTCCTGATCAGCCTCAGCGTCATCGTCGTGGGCTCCGTCGTCGCCAGTATCGCGCCGACCTTCACCGTGTTCCTCATCGGCCGCGCGCTCCAGGGACTGCTCTACGGGACGGTACCGGTGACCATCGCGCTCGCCCGCAGACACCTGACGTACACCGAATCCCAGCCGGCCATCTCCACCCTGTCGGTGACGGTGTCCGTGGGACTGGGACTGGGCTACCCGCTGACCGGAATCCTGGCCTCGGTGTTCGACCTCCGCGCGGCGTTCGTGTTCGCGGCACTGTTCGTGGCCACCGCGGCCCTCGGCGTCTGGCGGATGATCCCGGCCGGGCCCGACCCGCTGGCCCCGCGCACGCCCTTCGACGCCACCGGTGCGTTCCTCCTCGGCATCGGCCTGTCCGCCCTGCTCCTGTGGATCTCGGAAGGCCAGAGTTGGGGATGGGGCTCGCTGACTGCGATCATCACCGTCGTCGTCGCCGTCGTCACCCTCACCCACTGGGCGGTGCACAGCGTCCGCACACTGCACCCCCTGGTCAACCTCCGGGTGGTACGCCGACCCGAGGTGCTGCTGGCCAACGCCACCGCGATCGGGTTCGGCACCGCCATGTACATCGGACTGTCCATCGCGAGCCTGGTGGCACAGGCGCCCGCCGAGACGGGCTTCGGCCTCGCCGTACCGCTGATGTGGGCCGGATTCCTGATGGCGCCACTGTCCGTGGGCAGCCTGCTCGCCAACCGGGCCGTCCGGGTGCTGTCCCGCCGCTTCGACATGGCGGTGTTCCTGCCCGTCGGCGCCGCCGTGATGACCGTGGCGTCGGTCGTGTTGTGGCTGGCCCACGGCAACTTCGGGGCGCTCGCCGTGGGCATGTTCCTGTTCGGCACCGGAATCGGCTCCGGGTACGCGGCCATGCCCGCGCTCATCGCGCGCAGTGTGGCGGTGGACCAACTCGGCAGTGCCGTCAGCTTCAACCAGGTCCTGCGCACGGTCGGTGGCGCGGTGGGCGCCGCCCTCTCGGCCGCCGTGCTGGCCGCCCACCCCTCGGAGACCGCACTCGGATCCGCGTACTCGACCGACGAGGGCATCACCATGGCGTTCGGCGTGGGCGTGCTGTGCTGCGCCGCGGTCATGGCGGCGTTGGTGATGCACGCGCTCGCCACCAGAGACCGCGATCGCGTGTGAACCGTCCGACCCGCGGTCCCGGGCACTAGCGTCTGAAGGCATGCGCCCGCTGAGCTGGATCCCCGTCCTCGTGGTGACCTCGGCCCATCTGGTCGCGCTCGGCTCCGGCGCCCCGGGGCCGGCCGCGTGGACGCAGGTCCTGCTCATGCCCGCCCTGGCGGTGGTGCTGCTGGTGCTGCCCGCCGATGACCGCGGGCCCGCCTGGCCGTGGGCCCTGGGAGCGCTGGCGGGCAGCTGGGTGGGCGATTCGCTCCCCCGGATCATGCCCGAGGACTGGCAGTTCCTGTCGATGGTCGGCGGCTTCGCGGTGGCGCAGGTGCTGTGGATTATCGCGTTCACGCGCGTGGACCGCGGCCGGCCACCCGCGGCGTGGACGCTCCTGCTCGTCGTGGTGGCGATCGCCCTCCTTTCCGTGACCGTCCCCCACGCCGGGATCCTCGCCCCGGCCGTGGTGGTCTACGGCCTGCTCCTGCTCGCCGTGGCCTACCTCGCCGCGGGCCACGGGCTCGTCGGCGGACTCGGCGGCGCGCTGTTCATCCTGTCCGACGGACTCATCGCGCTGGGCGCCTTCCGGCCGGAGATGGTGGACTGGGCCGGACGCGACCTCGTGGTGATGGCCACCTACGTGGCCGCGCAGGCCCTCTTCGTGACGGTCATCCTCCTCACCCGCTCCCCCGACCGCACCGCGCGGCACGTCACCAGGTGATGCGCTCCGGGCGGGCGTCGGCGAGGATCTCCTTCCGGTCCTCGGCCAGCAGGAAGCCCTCGTCGATCAGCCGGTCCGTCGCCTCCCGATAGGCCTGAAGGTACTGCTCCCGGCCCGACCACCGCCGGCGGAGCGTCTGCTCGTCCAGCTCCACCGTCCGCCCCAGCAGCATGCACATCGGCTGCGCTCCCGGGTGGACGTCGCCGGTCAGATACTCGACAGGGGCGTCCACGACCGGGGTCCGGACGCCACCGCGGCTGATGCCGAACGTCTCGGCCGAGGGGCGGCCGGTGACGGCCTCGTCGTCGTCGATCTCCACCGGCGGCGCCGCGGGCGGGCGCGCTCCCCCACCACACCAGGACACCAGGTGGCGCAGCCCCGCCCGCAACACGAACACCTGCTGGCCGGAGTTGATCGGGCCATGACAGTCGACGAACTGCGCGAACTCCCCCAGCTGATACAGGTCCGCGTGCGCCTGACCCGCGATCTCCCACGTGACGATCCACTCCGAATCCGGCTGGCGCGCCGGCAGCGACCCGATCGTGCCGCCGAGGTCCCCCTCCGCCTGCACGAGCAACACCGGAACGCCCACGTCCTCGCGCAGCCGCACCGGGCCCACGCCGAGCGACGCCCGGATGTCCGCGCCCCGACCACGGTCGTCGAACGGCAGGAAGCCCGCGCCGCGACTGTGGAGGAGGAAGGCGTCGAACACCCCGACGCGGGCGTGCACCCCGTTGACGTAGGAGGTCAGCGCGAACGCCGACTGCGACTCGCCCACCGCGATCACCGTCGTCGGCCGCAGATCACCGAGCGGGCCCGCGGGTGCCGCTCCGGCCCGCGGATCGCGCGCGTAGCGGCCGACCTGCGTGACGATGTCGTAGGCGTACGCGTCCCCGGGGTGGTGCAGGTCGCCGTAACGCCCGGACCGCGCGGCGCGCAGCCCCGTCGTCTGCCCGCCCATCCCCACCGCGGCGTCACCGCCCTCCACCGCGATGAACTGCGCGGACACCCCCATCCACACGTGCCCGGCGCGCAGGATCTCCTCCGCGAGGTACGTGAAATCGGGGGCCGCGTCCTGGCCGCCGCTGACGTTGAGCCACTCCACCAGCACCACGCCGCTGAACGCGGCCGGGTCGGCAGGGCGGCGCACGAGCACGCGGGTGGCGTACGGCGCGGTGTCGGCGTCGGTGAGCTCGAAGCGTCCGTCCTCCGGCGTGGCGGCCGCATCATAGGAGGTGGCCACGCCGGACACGGCCCACTCGGACTCGACGAACCCGGCCGCGGCCAGGTCGACGGGCGCCCGGCCGGTCATGGGCGGGAACGGCCGGCCCCCGGTGAGTTCGGTGAACGTCGCGCGCGTGGAATCTGCCATGACGTCGATTCTCTCCCGCCGGGCCCGAAACAGGCGCGTCAGGGGCGTGATCGACGGACCGGCGCGGCTCACCGGCCGCCCCCGGCTCACCAGCCGTCGAGGAAGATGTCCAGCTCCAACTCGTCCTGACCGCCACCGTAGGCCGACAGGTCGGTGATCCCCTCCTCGGCCAGAACCTCGTCGTCGATGAAGAAGTTGCCCGTGCACTCCCGGGGATCGCGGGTGAGGATCGCGTGCGCCGCATCCGCCATGATCTCCGGCGACCGACTGCGCGCGACCATCTCCTCCCCACCGAGAAGATTGGCGACGGCGGCGGTGGCGATGGTGGTGCGCGGCCAGAGACTGTTGGCGGCGATGCCCTTGCCCTTGAGCTCCTCGGCCAGCCCCAGGGTCACCAGGCTCATCCCGTACTTGGCGATCGTGTAGCCGAGGAAACTCCCCGCCCACCTGGGGTTGAGGTTGAGCGGCGGCGAGAGCGTCAACACGTGCGCGGCCCCGGAGGCCTCCAGGTGCGGCAGCGCGGTCTTGGCCAGCAGGAACGAGCCGCGGCAGTTGATGTCCTGCATGAGGTCGTACTTCTTCATCGCCAGATCGGGGGTCGGCGACAGGTCGATCGCGCTGGCGTTGTTGACCACCACGTCGATCCCGCCGAACGTCTCCGCGGCCTTGCTCACGGCCTCGGACACCGAGTTCTCGTCACGCACGTCGCCCACGATCGGCAGTGCCCGACCGCCGGCCGCCTCGATCTGGGCGGCGGCGGTGTGGATGGTGCCCTCCAGTCTGGGGTGGGGCGTGTCGGTCTTGGCCAGCAGGGCGACGTTGGCGCCGTCGCGGGCCGCCCGCAGCGCGATGGCCAGGCCGATGCCGCGGCTACCGCCGGACATGAGCAGCGTGCGCCCGGCGAGGGAACGAGTGGACGTGGACTCCGTCATGGTCTCTGCAACCTCCGATGGATCTCGCGTGCAGGATCTCCCGTCAGAGCCGATCGGCCCGACTCCCCCGCATCGTGCCACGCCGAGCGCACGCGGGCGGGCCCATCACGGTTCCTGACCTATTCGTCCTCCCCGGCGCCGGCGTTCGGGGTCTGTGGCGGCGGCGTTGTCGTCGTCGTGGTCACGCCCGACGACGACGACACCGACGTCGACGGCGGCTCCGACGGCGAGGGGGACACCTCCGGCCCCGTCGGCGTGGGTCGCACACCCGAGGACTCACCCGGGCGCGGCGCGGGCGGTCGGGCACTCGAGCGGGTCGACGGCTCATGGCGGGTCAACGAGCTGCAGGTGGTGAGGTGCCGGTCGGCCATCCACGCCGGCGCACCCCGGGCGATCGCCTCATCCGGGCAGGTGAACAGGTATATGGAGATGTCGGGTTCCGTCTGCCAGCGACCGTCACGAAACGACACCCAGTACGGGTCGCCGGAATGCTCGCCGGCCATCACCGCCCAGCCGCTGCCGCAGTCGATGATGCGCGAGCCGCTGTCCGGAAAGCCGAGATCGGCGTTGATCCGGCGGGCGTCACACACCGCGGACGCGCGCCGCGGCGTGGTGGCGTCGGTCGTGGCGGACGTGGTCCGCGGCCGGGGAGGCGTGCGCGACGTGGTGGCCTCGGTACTGCTCGAGACGCTGCCGGTGGCGGTCCGCTCACCGAGGCGGACATCGCCCAGGCGGACGCCGATCACCACGGCGACCCCGATCACCACCAGCGCCACCAACACCACGACGGCGGCGATCACCCCCTGCGGCGGCCCCGAGCCCGCACCGCCGGTTCCCGGACGCGCCGGTCCCGACCCGTCCACGACGTCAGCTCACCACGTCAGATGGTGATGCCGGGCGGCAGCGGCCCGATCGGGGTGACGTCACCGTCGCCCGCGAACGGGTTCCAGACGTAGACGGTTGTGAGGTAGTCGGCCTCGGCGTTGGCCTCGTCCTCGGCCGGCGGCTGCTGGATCCGCAGCGCGACGTGGAAGTCGCTGTGGCCGCCGAGCAGGACGCGGGGGGTGTCGCCCGGCTGCGTCGCGACCTGCTCGCCGTGGTGGTACAGCAGGACCTTGGTGGGCGAGGAGACGGTGCCGCCCTCGGTCTCCAGGAACAGGTAGCCGAGGTTGCCGCACAGGTTGCCGTGCTCGCCGACCGTCCAGCCGACGCCCTCGAACGGGCCGGGGGTCTCGGCGGCGACCTGCTCGACGTCGACCTCGCAGCCGGCCGGGGGCCCGCCGAGCGAGTCGGTGTTGACGGCGTTCGCGGCGGGTGCCACCGCGGCCATCAGGCCGGCGGCGAGGGCCGCTGCGGACAGTGTTCTGGTGCTTCTGGACATGACAGGGGTCCTTCCGGAGAGTTCCTTCGAGTCCGTGCTCCTTCGTCAGACTTATCTCTTCCCGCCGCTGTGTCGTTACCCACACCGTCGTCGTCGTCACCCACACGGTCGTCGTCACCCACGGGTTCTCACCCGCCCGCCGCGCGCCGCGCCCGGGCCGCCGCACTGGGTACGGTGAACTCAGCCGGCGGCGCACCCTCCCCCCGCCCCGGACCGCCCGCCGAGGAGGCACGCATGTCCCAGACGCGAAACTCCACCACACACGAGGTTTTCAACCAGGCCCCGCCGCGGGTCGACGTGGACGAATTCGCCCTCAACCCGGCGCTGCAGGAGGCTCTGGCCGCGTTCGCGCCGGCCGCGGAATCCGAGTGGTTCCACGAGATCGGTCGGCATGTGGGCACCGAGCAGTACCAGCACGATGCGGAGCTGGCCAACACCCTCACCCCGGTGCACCACTCCCACGACCGGTGGGGCAACCGGGTGGACGAGATCGAATTCCATCCGGCCTACCACCGGATCATGGAGTTCTCGGTCTCCCGGGGACTGCACACCTCCGCGTGGGCGGACCCGGGCCCGGGCGCGAACGTCGAGCGCGCTGCCGGGTTCATGCTGGTCTCGCAGATCGAGGCCGGGCACGGCTGCCCGCTGTCCATGACGCACGCGGTGGTGCCGTCGCTGCGCATGAGTCCCGGGCTGGCCGCCGAGTGGGAGCCCGCGCTGCTGTCGACCGTGTACGAGCCGCAGCTGCGTGATCCGGCCACCAAGTCGGGCGTGCTGTTCGGCATGGCCATGACCGAGAAGCAGGGCGGCTCCGACGTGCGCGCGGGCACCACCACCGCCGAGCGCGTGACCGCGGAGCCCTCAGCGGCCGGTGCCGACATGTATGTCCTGCGCGGCCACAAGTGGTTCTGTTCGGCGCCGCAGTCGGATGCGTTCCTCGTGCTGGCCCGGGCGCCGGAGGGGCTGAGCTGCTTCCTCGTGCCGCGCGTCCTGCCGGGCGGCGAGCGCAACCCGTTCCTGGTGCAGCGTCTCAAGGACAAGCTGGGCAACAAGTCCAACGCCTCCTCCGAGGTGGAGTTCGACGGCACGGTGGGCTGGATGGTCGGCGAGCCCGGGCGCGGGGTGCGCACGATCATCGAGATGGTCGGCCGCACCCGCCTGGACTGCGTGCTCGGTGCCGCCGCCGGTATGCGGCAGGGCGTGGCCGAGGCGGCGTGGCACGTCCGGCACCGCGCCGCGTTCGGTGCCACGCTGATCGACCAGCCGGCGATGACCGCGGTGATCGCCGACCTGCAGCTCGAGGCCGAGGCCGCGACCTGGACGGCACTGCGGCTGGCCGCCGCACACGACGACGAGGACGCCGCCCCGTTCCGTCGCCTGGCCACCGCGGTGGGCAAGTACTGGGTGTGCAAGCGTGGCCCGAACCACGCGTACGAGTCGCTCGAGTGCCTCGGCGGCAACGGCTACACGGAGGCGTTCCCGCTGGCCCGCCGCTACCGGGAGCAGCCGGTGCTGGCCGTGTGGGAGGGGTCGGGCAACGTGATCGCCCTGGATGTGCTCCGCGCCATGGCCCGGGAGCCCGGGTCGGTGGCCGCGTTCGACGCCGAGCTCGCCGCGCAGCTGGGCGCGAACGACCTGTTCGACCGGCACGTCGAGCGGGTCCGCGCCCTCGTCGGCAGGGTCGCCGCGGATCCGGCCGCGGCGCCCGCGGTCGCCCGCCGACTGGTCGAGGCGATGGCGCTGGCGTTGCAGGCCGCGACCCTGCTGGCCCACGCCCCGGCCCCGGTGGCGGAGGCGTTCTGCCTGGCGCGCCTCGGCCCGGACCGGTCCGCCGAGTACGGCGCCCTGCCCGACGGGGTGGACATCGACGCGTTGGTCGAGCGCGCCTGAGCGGGCCCGCCCTGAACGGGCCCCGCCTGAACGAGCGCGACCTCACTTCGATACCGATGGTGTCGAAAGTGGTTGACAATGTGTGAATACCGTCACAGACTGTGGACACCCGACAAAGAGGTGCCACATGTCGCTCGCCGTCGATCCGCGCGAGAAGATCTTCCAACCCCCAGCTCCCCCGGCGGCGTCATACCTGCCGGTCGTGGGGCAGACGCTCGAGTACGTCAACAGCCCGCTGGCCACCATGTTCCGCCGCTACCGGCGGCACGGCCCGGTGTCCGAACTCGCCTTCCTCGGCCGGACCTGGACGGCCGTCCTCGGCCCGGACGCCTGCCAGATCGCGCTACAGAACCCCGAGAAGGCGTTCGCGAACGGGCCCGGCTGGGGCTATCTGGTCGGCCCGTTCTTCGACCGCGGACTGATGCTGCTCGACTTCGAGGAGCACCGTCACTACCGACAGATCATGCAGGAGGCGTTCGTCCGGCCGCGGCTGGAAGGCTACACCCGGACCCTGGCCCCGCTGGTCGAGGACGGCATCTCGGCCTGGCGCCCGGGCCCCGCCTTCCGGGTCTATCCGGCGCTCAAGTCGCACACCCTGGGCCTGGCCACCGATGTGTTCATGGGCGGCGCGGAGCTCGCGGAACCCGGCGAGATCGACCGGGTGAACCAGGCCTTCGTCGATTGCGTGCTGGCGGCCAACGGCTGGCTGCGCATCAACAAGCCACTGCCCTTCACCAAGTGGGGCCGCGCCACGCGTGGTCGTCGTATTCTCGAGGACTTCCTCCGCCGGCACCTCCCCGCGCGCCGGGCGAACCCCGGCGAGGACCTGTTCTCCGCGTTGTGCCAGGTGGCGGACGCCTCCGGCGGGATCGACGACGACGACATCATCAACCAGATGATCTTCCTCCTCATGGCCGCGCACGACACCACGACCAGCACCGTCACCTCGGTGGTGTACGAACTCGGTCGCGATCGGCAGTGGCAGGAGCGCGCCCGTCAGCAGTGTCTGGAACTGGGACCGGACCCGACCCTGTCCGAGATCGAGGCGGTCACGGACCTGGACCTGGTGATGAAGGAGGCGCTGCGCCTGCACCCGCCGGTCCCGGTGCTGGCCCGAAAGGCGGTCAAGGACACCGAGGTGCTGGGGGTCCCCATCCCGGAGGGCAGGCTGGTGGCCGTGATGCCGATGCTCTCCCATCACCTGCCCGAGTACTGGAGCGATCCGGAGATCTTCGACCCGGAGCGCTTCTCGGACGAGCGCCGCGAGGACAGGTCGCACCGCTTCGCGTGGGAGCCGTTCGGCGGCGGGGTACACAAGTGCCTCGGCATGATCTTCGCGGGTATGGAGTCCAAGCTCGTGCTCAGCGCACTGCTGCGGCACTTCGAGTGGTCGGTGCCGCTGGACTACACCCCGCCCATGCGCAACGACTCGCTGCCGTACCCGATCGACGGGCTGCCGGTTAACCTGCGTCCGCTGGAGCGGGGTCGGGCCCGCGCGCACTGATCGCTCGCGCGGTGGGCCCGCGCCCTGCCCGGACCCGCCCGCAAGCCCCTGACCTGGGATGCCCTGCTCGGGCCGTTCAGGGCACCCCAGGTCAGCGCGGTCTGCCGGGCGCCGGACGTGCCGGCACGGCAAAGCCCGACGGATCAGCGAGCCGGGTGTCAAACTGTGTGCTCGCCAACCGTCGCTCGGCCACCGTGACGAGGTCGAGCACATCGCCGGCCAGGTAGCCGCTGGTCCGATGGCCGATGGACTTTCTTCGGACGACGCCGGCGTCCGCGAGCAGGTCCAACGCCTTACGGGCAGACGTCTCCGACGCGCCGTGGAGCTGAGCTGCCACCTTCGCCGTGAGAACGGGGTGTTCAGGAAGGTCGCGGAGTATCGCGGCGTCGATCGAGTCCGCCCGGGGCGCCGGGCGCAGGTCCAGACCGGCTCTGTGTTCACCGATGCGCTCGGCCCATTCCTCCCGGAGCTCCGCGATGTCCCGCGCGATCCGCTCCGCCTGTTCCACAGCAGCGTCGACGGCTGCGGTGAACGTCTCGATCCAGGTGGCGACGCCCGTGCGTAGCGCCTCCGGGTCTTCGGGCGGTGCCCGGAATGCCGTGAGTCCACCGACGTACTGATCCGACCACGTGTGCAGGATCATGCTCACCGGCAGGACCGGGGCCGGGGTCAGCCCCCGCCGCCGCAGGATCGCATGGATGAGCGCCCGCCCGATACGACCGTTTCCATCGCCGAAAGGATGGATCGTCTCGAACTGCGCGTGGACGAGCGCGGCCTGGATCACCGGGCCGTGCGTCGCACCGTCCGCATAGGCGAGGAGGTCCTCGATGAGCGGAAGGACGAGCTCTGGTGGCGGCGGGACGAACTCTGCGTCGAGGGGATTCCAGTCGGAACCGCCGATCCAGTTCTGGGCTCGCCTGAATCCCCCCTGCCGGTCGGAGGGGAAGAGGGTCCGGTGGAGCCCTTCGATGTCGCTCGCCTCTAAATGTTCTTTGTTCGCGAGCACTTCGTCAGCACTTCGGAGGATGGCGATATTGTTCGCCACCAGTTCGGCGACATCGGAGAATCCCCGCACCGGTTCGATGCTCGACAGCTCGGCTATAGCCACCTGCGCCGCTGCCGGCGCCAGCCCTTCGATCCGCGACGATGCGATCGCCTCGGAGCGCAGGAGGAGTCGCGAGATCCCTTCCAGACCCGACGCGGCATCGCCCGAGACCACGGCTCTGATCCGCCGCTCCACACGCGCGATCTCGCGCGACGTCTCCGGTCCCAGCTCGACCGGCAGCCCGATGAGCGGGTCCGGGACGTAGCTCCGATACGGGCCACTCTGCCGCGACCTGCGGCTCAACCCGTACGAATGCTCGGAGGTCCAGTGCTGCTCGATCAGCCTCGGCATCCGCGGTATCCTTTGCTCGACGATCGGTTCACGCAAGGATACGACTTATCCTTGCGCGAGACCGCCGGTCGGATCGGGATAACCGTGATCCCGGGGATGGCTGACCCTCCGTTACTGCTCCAGGGCGTTGACCACGTCGAGCTCGCCCTCGGCGTGCGAGGAGCGGATGCGCTTCTTGTCGAGCTTGCCCACCGACGTCTTTGGGATCTCGTCGACAAAGGCGAAGCGCTCGGGCACCTGCCACTTGGCCATCCGCTCGGCGAGGTGGGCGCGCAGGTCCTCGACGTCCGGGTCGGACACTCCCTCCTTGACGACGATCGTGGCCAGCGGGCGCTCGTCCCACTTGGGGTCGGGCACGCCGATCACGGCGGCCTCGGCGACGGACGGGTGCTCGAGCAGGTAGTTCTCCATCTCTACCGAGGAGATCCACTCGCCGCCGGACTTGATGATGTCCTTGGCGCGATCGGTGAGCTGCAGGAACGCCTCGGGCTTGATGTATCCCACGTCGCCGGTGCGCAGCCAGCCGTCGTCGAACGAGTCGGACGCGTCGACCTTGTAGTAGCTGCCGGTGATCCACGGGCCGCGAACCTGCAGCTCACCCACGGATTCGCCGTCCCAGGGCAGCACCTCGCCCGCGTCGTCGACGATCCTGGCCTTGACGCCCGCCAGCAGGCGGCCCTGGGTCTGCCGCAGCTCGAACTGCTTGTCCTCCGGCAGGTCGGCCTTGGGGCGGGACAGGGTGCCGATGGGCGAGGTCTCGGTCATGCCCCAGGCGTGGGTGATGTTGATCCCGTACTTGTCGCGGAACTTGCGGATCAGCTCGGGCGGGCAGGAGCTGCCGCCCACCACGACCGAGCGGAAGCTCGACATGTCGATCGGGTGCTCCACCGAGTAGGCGTCGACGGCCTGCCAGATGGTCGGCACGGCGGCGGCCAGCGTCGGCTTCTCGCTGGTGATCATCGCGGCCAGCGGCTCGGGCTGCAGGAAGCGCTCGGGCATGAGCAGCGACGCGCCCACCAGGAACGCGGCGTACGGCAGCCCCCACGACATGGCGTGGAACATCGGCACGATCGCCAGCACGTTGTCGTCCAGCGAGATGTCCATGCCGTCGGACATGCAGACCTGCATGGAGTGCAGGTAGATCGAGCGGTGCGAGTAGACGACGCCCTTCGGGTCACCGGTGGTGCCGGAGGTGTAACACATCGCGGCGCCGTCGTTCTCGTCCACGACCGGCCAGTCGAACTCGGCCGGCTGCGCGGCGAGCAGCTCCTCGTAGTCGTGCACCTGAACGCCCTCGGGCACCTCGATCGAGCCGGCCGCGCCGCCGGTGACGATCACGTGCTCGACCGTGGAGAACCTCGGCAGCAGCGGCTGCAGCAGCGGGACCAGGGTCGGGTCGACGATGATGACCTTGTCCTCGGCGTGGCCCACGACGAACTCGAGCTGGTCCGGGAACAGCCGGATGTTGAGCGGGTGCAGGACCGCGCCCATCGACGGCACCGCGAGGTAGGCCTCCATGTGTTCGGAGTTGTTCCACTGGAACGTCGCCACCCGCTGGTCGCCGTCGATCCCCAGCGAACGCAGGGCGTTGGCCAGCTGCGCGGACCGTGCGCCGATCTCGCCGAAGCTGACCTTGCGCGGGCCGGAATCGGTCCAGGTGGTCACGACGGCGTCGGCGTGGACGGTGGCGCCGAACTGCAGGATCGTGCTGATATTCAGCTGCTCCGGCTGCATGGTGCTGCGCATTCGGGGGCTCCTCATTCAGTGTGTCAGGGCTGGACGTGTCCGGGGCGCGGAGTCCCGGACGCGGGCGGTGTTCCACGAGACGCTGGCTGCGACGTACCCGGAAGGGTGGCGCAGGTCACGGCCTGGTTTCGAGCCTACCCTCCACCCGTGGCGTCCCTGTGGGAAGTGGGCGCCACTCGTCGGGATCGACCGCCGGGTCCCGCGACGATCACGCCCTCACGCGCCGGAGGAGCCGGGCGCGTCAGCGGCGGCGGGCGCCTCAGTGGCAGCGGGCGCGTCAGCGGCATCAGCGGAGTCGAGGGCGTCGAGGGCGTCGAGGGCGTCGAAGACCTCCTGGACCGTCTTCATTGCCGAGAGCGCCGCCGGGGCACCGCAGTAGCCCGAAGCGTGGATCACGGCCTCGGTGATCTCCTCGCGGGTCAACCCGTTGGTGAGCCCGCCGCGCACGTGCCCGGCCAGCTCCGCGTTGGCGCGCAACGCCACGAGCATCCCGATGTTGAGCAGGCTCCGGTCCCGCCGCCCCAGCCCGGGCCGGTTCCAGATGTTGCCCCAGACGTTCTCGGTCACCACGTACTGGATCGCCTCCGACGCCGTCCCGCTCGCTCGGCTCATGGCCCGGTCGACGAACTCGTCGCTCATCACCTCACGCCGCGTGGCGAAACCCTGCTCGCGCAGGTCGGCGGCCGAAGGTCCGGCCTCCGCGGGCCGCTCGTCGGGGGAATCCGGCTGCTCGTCGGCGGATGCCGGCCGCTCGTCGGGGGAATCCGATGCTGCGGTCGTTGTCGTCGTCATTCTCTCGGCCCTTTCGTCCCGGGGCGGCGTCACCGCCCGCCTCGTCCGGCATTCTCCCGCCCGGGCGCTCACGTGTCCCTCCCGGCTCGCGTTTTCGCTCCCCCACGCCTCGCGCCTTCGCGCCTCCCCCGCGCCTCGCGCCTCCCCCGGGTTTTGGTGGCACCACTGCGGGAATCGACCGGATTTCCCGCAGTGGTGGCATCAAGGTTCGCGGTGGTGTCGACAAAACCGGGGCGGGGCCAGGGGAACAGGAGCGGGGAGAACCGCGGCGGGGCCGGGGCGGGGCCAGGGGA
>DWWG01000089.1 GCA_019119875.1 Candidatus Dietzia intestinigallinarum
GTGCCGTCGACGCTGTGCTCAGATGTGGTCGCGGAGGCGACGCCGGCGCCGGCGAGGGCCAGTCCGGATGCGGCGGCGAGAACGCCGAGGCCGCGGAGGGCGGTACGAGGGGTTGCCATGAGGGGCTCCGATCCAAGAGGAGAGGGGAAGGGGAGATGCGGTGCCGGTGCCGACGGAGGTGATTCGGACTTCCTGCGCCAGCGGCAAGATTAACCGTGTCCTCAGGGGCCGGAGGGGAAATGAGAAATCCGGGCTGCGCGTTGACGGGGTGCAGCGGTGCTGTCTACTCCCCGCTGCCGCCGCCGAGGGCGGAGGAGAGCACGCCGCCGGTGGTGCCGCCCATCCCGCTGCTGAGGATCGAGGACATGGCGCCGAGCCCGTCGCCCGAGCTACCCATCTGGACCGAGCCCATGACGGCATCGACCGGGTTGCCCACGAACACGGCCGGATTGACGACGGGATCGTCGCCGGTGCACTTGGAGATGAGTGTGTAGACGTTCGGGTCGAGGTCGGCGTAGACAGTCTTGCCGCCTGCGAGGACGGTGACCACGCTGACACCGTTGCCGTTTCCGCTCGAGTCCGTGGTGAGTGGCGTGACGGCGGTGTTTCCCGAGACCAGGTCGAAAATGTCCTGAATGTTCCCGCTGGCGGCGCCCTGGAACTGCTCGACCACCCCGGCCGCGCCCGCGGTGGGGACGACGGCGGCGAAGCAGAGCGAGCCGTCAAGCCAGAAATCCTTGGTGAACGTGACGGACAGCAGGGTGTCGTTGACCTCGTGGCTCGTGGCAGCCATCGCGGCGCCGGCACCGGCGAGGGTCAGGGCGGTGGCGGCGCCGATCACGGCGGCCGAACGGGCGAAGGTGCGGGTGGTGGTCACGGGACCCCTCCAGGGTGCGGGGCGGGTTCCTGAGTGAACCCGCCGGAAGTAAGACCGCGCTTACAGTACCCGAGTCGCGGGCCGTGGTGCGCTCCACGATCGCGCCGTGAGACGACGACGCCGCCCTGCTCACGGGAACAGGGCGGCGTCTCCTCTCGGCGTGGGGCCGCCTGAGATCAGCTCAGCTCGCGCAGGGCGGCCAGCCGCTCGTGCGCCTGGGTCATGACGCGCTGGATCAGCTCGTCACAGCTGGGCAGGTCGTCGATCATGCCCACCACCTGCCCGGATGCCAGCACACCGGCCTCGGTGTTGCCCTCGACGAGCCCCGCCTTGAGCAGCATCGGCGTGTTGGCGGCCATGACGATCTGCTGCCACGTCCGGTCGGACGAGCGCTTCATGTTGAGGCCGTCCTTGGCCAGCTGCTGCCACTTCATGCCGGTCATGGCCTTGAACTTGTTGGCGTTCTGCACGGCCGCGACCATGCCCTTGACCGGGCTGCCGGACTCGAGCGCGTTGACCAGTCCGGTGCGCAGCACGCGGTGCGGCATGCCGTCGACCCGGGTCGAGACCACGGTGTCCTGCAGCCCCCGCTCGAGGTACTGCTGCTTGACCGCGTCCGGCACCTGCGAGTCGCTGGTGAGCAGGAATCGCGTGCCCATCGCGACGCCGGCGGCGCCGTACCCGAGTGCGGCCACGAGCCCGCGTCCGTCGAAGAACCCACCGCCGGCGACCACGGGGATCGAGGTGTTGCCGGCCCCGCCCAGGGCGTCGATGACACTGGGGAGGAGCAGCGTGGTGGCGACCTGGCCGGTGTGGCCGCCGCCCTCGCCGCCCTGCACGATCACCGCGTCCGCGCCCCAGGAGGCGACCTTGACGGCGTGCTTGGCGGCACCGATGGAGGGGACGACGACGAGGCCGTTCTCCTTCAGGCGCGCGATCAGCTCGGGCTTCGGTGCGAGCGCGAACGACGCCACCTTCACCCCGTGCCGGATCATCAGCTCGCACCGCTCGGCGGCGTCCTCGGCATCGGCCCGCAGGTTGACGCCGAAGGGCCTGGAGGTGAGCTCTTTGGTCCGGATGATGGCGGCCTCGAGCTCCGAGTACGTCATGGTGGCCGAGGCGATGATGCCCAGCCCCCCGGCGTTTGCGGTGGCCGCGGTGAGCTCGGGGCCGGAGACCCAGCCCATGCCGGTCTGGACGATCGGGTACTCCACGCCGACGAGTCGGGTGAAGTCAGTCGACAATGTGGCGGCGCGGGCGGTGCCGGCCGTGGTGTTGTCGTCGTCGTCGCTCACTTCTTCTCCTCCGCCGGCACCTCACGGTTGCGGATGCCGCGCGGATCGATCACCTCGCGGATCAGACGCAGCTCCTCTGCCGACGGGTCGCGGGTGACGCCCGCCTCGGCCAGACCGGCCACCTCGAAGCCCGTGTTCGCCGCGACGTCCTCGGCGGTGACGCCCGGGTGCAGGGTGACGGCGCGCATGGTGTGGCCGGGGCCCTGGAAATCGAAGACGCCCAGGTTGGTGACGACCTTCGGGATGTGGTGGAAGCGGAAGGCCGGGTCGCCCTCCTCATAACGGTCGTAGCCGATGCCGCAGACTATGTCGACCTTCTCGGGGAAGGACCGCGTACTGTGCTTGCCCACCCAGTAGCTGGTGGCGTGGGCGATCGTGTTGCCCGGGGCGCCGCGCAGCCCGAACATCTGCCGGGTGGGCTTCTGCACGTCCTCGCCGAACGCCGACAGGTTCTGGTTGCCGTACCTGTCGATCTGGTTGGCGCCCATCACCACGTGGCGGGTGCCGGCCTGCAGCACGTCG
>DWWG01000007.1 GCA_019119875.1 Candidatus Dietzia intestinigallinarum
CCCCGTCTCCCCCACCGGCCCCGCCGCCCGCCCTGCCCCCGTTCGTCGCCTCGGCGGTCTGGGACGACTCGGACCACGGCGTCACCCTCCGCGTGACACCGACCCCCTCCGCGCACCGGGCGGGCGGCCCCACCGACGCCGACACCGCCTGGGCCGAGGTGCTGCACCTGGCCCCGGACGCCGACACCCCCGGCATGCGCGAACAGTTCGACTGCCACTGGACGTGGGCGCGCCTGCTCGAACCGGACAAGCCGACGTGGAACCTCGAGCCGTGGCGGCCGGTGGTCCCCGACGAGACGATGCTGCTGGAAGGCTGCAACCCGGGAGGGCCGGAGGTGTGAGCACAGCGGACACGAGCGACCTCGCGCGAAGCGTCCGCGGGGACGGGCTGCCGGTGGTGCAGCTGCACGGCTTGTCGTCGAGTCGACGTCGCGAGGACCTGACCGGCGGCGACCTCACGGCCGGCCAGCCTGGACTCCGGGTGCTGCGGTACGACGCCCGCGGGCACGGCCACTCCCCCGGCTCCGCCGACCCCGCCGACTACACGTGGCCCGCGCAGGCCGAGGACCTACGCCGCCAGCTCGACGAGGTGTTCGGCGACCAGCGCGTGCACGGCGTGGGCCGGTCGATGGGCACGGCCACGCTGCTCACCGCCGCCACGGTCGAACCGGCGCGGTTCGCCACGCTCACCCTGGCCATCCCGCCCACGGCGTGGCAGTGGCGGCGCGACCAACGCCGGCTCTACGAGCTGGGCGCCCGGCAGATCGAACGGTGGGGCGTGGCGCGCTGGTCGGAACTGACACGCCGGCCACCCACCTCGCCGGCGATCGACCCCGACGCGCCGGTCACGCTCCCGGATGTGGCCGACGACTGGCTGCCCGCCGCGTTCCGGGGCGCGGCGGCCACGGACCTGCCCCCGCGGGAGGCCATCGCCCGACTGTCGATGCCGGTCCTGCTACTGGCCTGGCCTCAGGACGCCTCCCACCCGCTCGAGGTGGCCCGCGAACTGGCGGAACTCCTGCCGGACGCCCGGCTCGAGGTCGCACGCTCCCCGGGCGAGGTCGCGCAGTGGCCCAGCGTGGTGGCGGACTTCATCAAGGACCGGGACCCCGACGGGCTCAGCGGGCCGTCCTGAGCAGCCCGTTCTCGGCGGCCCGCGCGGCGACCCCGGCGCGACTGCGGGCGCCGAGCCTGGTGATGACGCGACTGACCCGGTCCTTGACCGTGTGCACGCTCAGATGGACCCGGTCGGAGATCTCCTGGTTGGAGTAGCCGTCGGCGATCAGGGCGATGATCTCCAGATCGTCGTCCAGCCCCATCGCGCGGGCGGTCTCCACCTGCAGCGACCTCTCCACGGCCTCGAGCGCCTGCCCGGCCCGGTCAGGATCACCCCCCGCCTGCCCGACCAGGAGATTCAGGCGGCGGTAGACGTCCAGCGCGGCTCGCTGCTGCTCCTCGAGCAACTCGAGGCGGCGGGTCTTTCCGGCCAGGTTCTCCTGGAGGCGACGCAGCTCCGTCATGTCGCGACCGACCCCCTGCCGGCCGACCAGCTGACCGTCCCGGTAGATGTTGCCCGCGTGGATCTCCAGCTCACGGACCTGCCCGTCCGGCTGCAGGATCCGGGTCTCGAAGTACCGGCCCGGGTCAGCGCTCGCCAGCCCCAGCCGGAAGTGCTCGACCGTCTCGGCGAGGGCGTCGGGGGCGATCACCTCGGCGAAGTGCTTGCCGATCAGCTCGTCCACCGACCAGCCGAAGATCCGTTCGCCGGCCGGGTTGATGTAGGTGAAGCGGCCGTCGGTGTCCACCACGTAGACGACGTCCGCGAGGCGCGCCAGGAGGTCCCGGTGGTCGAGGGTCGGATCGGCGGACACCTGCTCAGGGTACGCCAGCCATGGTGTCATTCCTGGTCGGCGGCTCCGGCGCGGACCGCGCACCACCAGACGTTCGGGTGCCGACCCACGACCTCCGGGGGTATCGGCCGACTGGGTGTCCGACGGAGAATGTGAGCTGACCGACACCGGCACCGCCCGGCCCCGACCACCCGCAGGAACACGCCATGACCCCGACCGACACCCCGTCCGCCTCGGCCGCCGCGATCGGAGACCGTCTCGCCGACGCGACCACCCTCGCCGAACTGTTCCTCGCCACCGCCGAAGCACACCCCGACGCCGTGGCCCTCCGCTCCCACGAGTCGGGCGAGGAGATCACCTACTCGCAGGCCCGGACGAGGATCGGCGCGATCGCCGCGAGACTCCGCGACCTGGGCGTGGCACCGGGTGAGCCCGTCGCGCTGATGCTGACGAACCGGCCGGAGTTCCACCTGGTGGACACCGCCGTGATGATGCTCGGCGCCGTGCCGTTCAGCCTCTACAACACGTCCGCGCCGGACCAGCTCGCGTACGTCCTGGCGGATGCCGGCGTGAAGACCGTCGTGGCCGAGTCGGGGTTCCGCGAGGTCCTGGAGGCGGCGCGACAGACGGCACCGGGGGTCGGCCGGCTCGTCCTGGTGGACGAACGCTCGGACGCAGTTGAGGACCTGGTGGGCGAGGTGTCCGCCACGGAGACTGACTTCGACTTCTCGGTGGCCGGCTCGCTCCGCCCGGACGACCTGCTGACGCTGATCTACACCTCCGGGACCACCGGCCCGCCGAAGGGTGTGGAGCTCACCCACCACGGCATGCTCACGCAGCTGCGCGGGGTCCACGAGGCGGTGCCGCTGGACGGTCTGGGCCGCCAGGTCTCGTTCCTGCCGGCTGCGCACGTCGCGGATCGCTGGACGTCGCACTACTCGGGCTTCATGACCTACGCCAACGCCGTGACCTGCGTGTCCGACATGGCCGCGCTGCCGGCGTCCCTGGTGGCGACCCGCCCGACCCTCTTCGGCGCGGTGCCGCGGGTGTGGGAGAAGCTCAAGGCCGCGCTCGAGGCGGGCTATCCGGGTGACGCGGTGGCCGACTCCGTTGCGAGCCCGCAGGTGGCCGAGGCGCTGCGGGCGAAGATCGGTCTCGACGAGGCGCAGTGGGTGGTGACCGGGGCGGCCCCGACCCCACGCGGCGTCCTGGAGTTCTTCACCGCCCTCGGCCTGCCGCTGTGCGAGATGCTGGGGATGTCCGAGGTCTCGTGCTGCGTGGCCACCAACACCCCGGCCGCGCTCCGGCTGGGCAGCGTCGGCCGGCCGCTCGACACCGTGGAGGTGGCGATCGCCGCCGACGGCGAGGTCTGCGTCCGCAGCCCGCAGGTCATGCGCGGCTACCGTGGGGCCCCCGAGAAGACGGCCGAGGCGATCGACGCCGACGGTTGGCTGCGCACCGGCGACATCGGCCGGATCGACGAGGACGGGTTCCTGTGGATCGTGGACCGCAAGAAGGAACTGATCATCAACGCGGCCGGTAAGAACATGTCGCCGGCGGGCATCGAGATGGCGATACTCTCGGCCGGGAACGCGATCGCCCATGTGGCCGTGATCGGTGACCGGCGTCCCTACAACGTCGCCCTGATCGTGGCGGCGCCCGAGTACGCGGCCGATCCGGAGCTCGGACGGGTGGTGCAGGAGCAGGTCGACCGCGCCAACGCCACGCTGTCGCGGGTCGAGCAGATCAAGAAGTTCACCGTCCTGCGGCAGGACTGGCGCCCCGGGCGGGAGTTGACGCCCACCATGAAGCTGCGGCGCCGGGTCGTCGACGAGCTCTACGCGGCCGAGATCGAGCAGCTCTTCGCCTGACGGGCTGATCCGGTGGCGCGGCGCCGCGTCCTTCCCACAATGGGGCCATGCGTGAGAGACAACGGACGATCATCGAGGCGCTGAAGGTCCGGCCCCGGATCGACCCGGCCGCCGAGATCGAGCGGCGCGTGCGGTTCCTGGTCGACTACCTGCACGCGAGCGGCGCCCGCGGCTACGTCCTGGGGATCTCCGGCGGGGTGGACTCCACCCTGGCCGGACGTCTGGCGCAGCTGGCCGTGGAGCGGGTGCGCGCCGCCGGTGGCGACGCGGTGTTCGTGGGGCTGCGCCTGCCCTACCGGGTGCAGCACGACGAGGCCGACGCCGCGGCCGCCGTCGAGTTCGTGGCCGCCGACGAGACGCTCACGGTCGACATCGCGCCGGGTGTCGACGGGTTGAACGAGCAGGTCCGGCTGGCCACGGGTAGACCGTTGGACGACTTCACCAAGGGCAACACCAAGGCCCGGCACCGGATGGTCGCGCAGTACGCGCTGGCCGGGGACCGGGGGCTGCTGGTGGTCGGCGCGGACCATGCGGCGGAGAACGTCACCGGGTTCTTCACCAAGTTCGGTGACGGCGCCGCGGACGTCCTGCCGCTGTCGGGCCTGAACAAGCGGCAGTGCCGGGCGCTGCTGCGGCACCTGGCCGCCCCGCGCCGGCTGTGGGCCAAGGTCCCCACCGCCGACCTGCTCGACGAGGACGCGGGCCGGACCGACGAGGACGAACTCGGCCTGCGCTACGAGGACATCGACGACTACCTTCAGGGCCGCGACGTCCCGGACGCGGCGGCCGAGCGGATCGAGGCGGCGTGGGACCGGGGCCGGCACAAGCGCGAGACACCGGTGGCGGTGACCGACACGTGGTGGCGGCCCGGCCCGCGGACGGCGCTGGTGGTGATCGACATGCAGAACTCGTATTTCGAGTCCCCGGCCCTGGCCGACGTGCGGGACGAGCTGCTCGGGCGCGTCAACGAGCTGATCGCCGCCGCCCGCGGCGGCGGCCGCCCCGTGGTGTTGGTGCGGACCGAGCACGCCCGTGACGGTTCCACGTGGACCCTCAACATGTGCGACGACGACGAGGGGTTCGCCTTCCCCGGAACGGAGCAGGCCCAATTCCTGGACGGCCTGGACGTCGGCGGGCACGTGGAGGTGGTCAAGACCCGCGACAGTGCGTTCTTCAAGACCTCGCTCGCCGCCGAGTTGGCCCGGCTGGGGGTGGACCACCTGCTGCTGTGCGGGGTCTCGACGCACAGTTGTGTGGCGCAGACCGCGATCGACGGGTTCGCCGAGAACCTGCGTGTCGGGGTGGCGCGCGAGGCCATCGCCTCGGATGACGCCGCGCTGTCCGACGCGCTGCTGGAGTTCCTCGCGGACCAGATGCGTCAGCCGATCATCGACCAGTCGGCGGCCCTGGACCTGCTCAGGGTCGGCGACCGGCCGGGCTAGCTCGCACCGGAGGGCCGCTTCTCGGAACCGTCGGGGTAGCGGGCGAACCGGGTCTGTCCGTGCGGGTGGACCGGCCCGTTGCTCGGCAGGTCCCACTGTCCGAACGCCCCGGCGCGGTAGTCCTCCATCGCGGAGATGATGTCCTCGCGGGTGTTGCCCACGAACGGTCCCTGCTGGACGACCGGCGCGCCGATGGGGCGGGCCTGGAGGACGAGGAACGCGGCGCCGTCGTCTCCGGCGGCCACGGTGACCGGTTCCGGGGCCAGGACCGCGGCGTCGTATCCGATCTGCTGCCCGTCGACGGTGACCGGGCCTCCATAGTTGTAGAGGACTCGTCCGACCGCGGGGTCGGTCCCGGGCAGCTCGGTGCTCACGCCGGGGTCGAGCGTGACGATCCAGATGGCCAGGTGGTTCTCCGGGCGGGCGGCCCAGGAGTTCGGTGGCGGGTCGAGTGCGCGGACCCCGTCGATCTCCCCGGCGATCACCCGGAACCTCGCGGCGGCGCCCTCCTCACCGCGCACGACGATCGGGGTCTCCTCGGCCCAGAACATGTCGAAGTGCGGCTTCGCCGCCTTGTCCTCGGGGGCGAGGTTGAGCCAGATCTGGAACAGCTCGAGCGGGTTGGGGCCGTCCTGGTTGAGCAGCGGCATCATCTCCGCGTGGGAGATCCCGGAACCGGCGGTGAGCCACTGGGTGTCGCCGTGGCCGAAGCGGGCGGCGGCGCCGAGCGAGTCGGTGTGGTCCACCACGCCCTCGAGGACCACGGTGACGGTCTCGAATCCGCGGTGCGGGTGCTGGGGGAACCCGGGGACCGTCGTCCCGTGGTACATGGACCAGCCGTCTCGGCCGGAGAAGTCCTGGCCGATCTGCCGGCCTTCCAGCGAGGCGGCGGGCCGCATGGTGGTGCCGTCGGCGGCGGGGAACCGGTCCCGGTGGTGGGCGGTGAACAGGAACGGGTCGATCCCCGGCCACTGGGCCCCGAGCGGGACGACCTGGCGAACTACGGACACGGGCTCCTCCTACGACTTAGCTGTTACGTCAGTCAACTGTCGAAGGGGGCCGTGTTGTTCCCGCCGGGGCCCGGGCGGCGGGACGGGGTCAGCCCCGCGCAACCACGCCGGTGACCGGGATGCGGCCGTCGACGGCCTGGCGGAAGTTGAGCACCGCCCGGTTGATGTGGAAGTCGTTGGTCACCACGACCGCCGCGGTGGTGCCGCGATCACGGAAGATCTGGTCCGTGAACTGCGCGTTCTGGACGGTCGAGTTGGAGTTGCCCTCCTCGGTGATCCGCCACGGCGCGATGCCGGCGCCACGGAGCCAGTCCCCCATCGCCTGCGCCTCGGTGCGACCGTTCTGCGGCACACCGCCGGTGACGATGATGCGCGAGGTCGGGTAGGCGGTGGCCAGACGGTAGCCCGCCCGCAGTCGCTCCTCGAGAACCGGCGGGATCTCGCCCTCGGGGGACAGTCCGGCACCGAGGATCACGATGTCGGTGGTGAAGGGGTTGAGGGTGAGCACCGCGGGATCGTCGGTACCGAGCATCTCGAAGTCGCCGCAGGTGGGCAGCATGGCCTGGTCGACCACCTGACAGCCCAGCATCACGGCCCCGTTGTACAGCGCGGGCGCCGTGGGCATCTCCGCGGATCCGGCCGACGCGGTGCCGGCGCCCACGCCCATCGCGATCGCTGCCGTCGCGGCGACCGCAGCGACACGCTTTAGTGTCTTTCCCACGATGTCGGTCCTCTCCCAAGCAAAGTCGTGACCCAATTGTCATCGGCGGCGAGCGCCGGAATGTTACTTCGATACGCGTTGATCACGATCACACCGCGCGTACCCTGCACGGCATGCCCGAAGGATACGACAGAGTAACGGCGGTCCGATACCTTCGCGAGGCAGATTTCACGTTGCGCGCGCATATCGACTCCGTCGGCCCGTGCACCCTCCGCCCGGCCCCGGACATGGGGCCGCACACCCTGTTCGACCGACTGGCCTCGTCGATCCTGTCCCAGCAGCTGTCGGTCGGGGCGGCCGCGACGATTGCCGGCCGGCTCCGTGACCGCGCCGGGGACGCCGACCGGCACCCACGCCGGCCCCTGGATCCCGATCGGATCGCCGCACTGCCCGACGAGGAGTTGCGCGCGTGCGGGATCTCCCGGCCGAAGGTGGCCGCGCTGCGCGACCTCGCCGACGCGGTGCGTTCCGGGAGGATCCCGGACCTCCAGGTACTGCGCGGGTATGACGACGACGACGTCGTGGCCGCACTCACCGCGGTACGGGGCATCGGCCGGTGGACCGCCGAGATGCAGTTGATCTTCCTGCTGGACCGGCCCGACGTGTTCCCCCTGGCCGACGTCGGTGTCCGCCGCGGTCTAGAGCGTGTGCTGGGACTCGACACCAGGGCCACCCCGGCTCAGATGGTCGAGCACTCGCGCAGGTGGGCCCCGTACCGCTCGGTGGCGGCATGGTACCTGTGGCGCGCGGTCGACCAGGCCCCCGCGGCCCGCTGACCTGGGGCGCCCTGCTCGGCGCCTGCAGGGCACCCCAGGTCAGGCGCGTGCGGCCTAGGCTCGTCCCATGACTCCGCCTCCGACGAACAAGCGGTGGACACGGGTGCGCGGGATGGCGACCAGGTTGGCGACGGGCGCCCACGACGCCAACCGGCACCCCACGTCCGTGGCGATGGCGCGGCGCGTGCGGCGGGCGCTGCCCGGCGACCCGGGGTTCGGGGACCCGCTCTCGGCGGCGGGCCGCGACGGCGCCGGGACCGTCGCGCGGATCGCCGGCCGACTGTTCGACGAGCGCCCCACCGCCACGCGCGAGGTCACGCTCGGTGGGCTGCAGCTGTGGCAGGCGCTGCGGGAGCGGGCGGGCCGCGGCGACGGCGACAGGGAGGTGACGATCGTGTTCACCGACCTGGTGGGGTTCTCGAACTGGGCGATGCGGGCCGGCGACGAGGAGGCCCTGCGGCTGCTGCGCGAGGTCGCCTCGGCCACCGAGCCGGAGGTGGTGGCGCACCGCGGGACCGTGGTCAAGCGGCTGGGCGACGGGATGATGGCGGTCTTCCCGTCGCCCCGGCTGGCGCTCGACGCGGTCGCGGCCTGTCTGGAGAACGTGGCCCGGCTCGAGGTCGGCGGGTGGCGCCCACGCCTGCGGGTCGGGGTCCACACCGGGCATCCGCGGCGGATCGGCGGCGACTACCTGGGCACGGACGTCAACATCGCCGCACGCCTCGGGGAGAAGGCCGGCGCCGGCGAGATCCTCATCAGCGAGTCCACGCGCGCCGGGCTGGATCCGGACCGGGTGGCCACGCGCCCCAAGCGGACGTTCAGGCTCGGCGGGGTCAAGGGCGTACCGGAGGACGTGGCGGTCCACATCGCCTCACCCCGCTGAGCCCAAGCACCCCGGGCGAGCCGTCGTTCCGGTAGAACGGACTCATGGCAACTACCGCATTCAAGGGCAATCCCGTCACCACGTCCGGCGAGCTCCCCGCCGTCGGCTCCACCGCTCCGGCCTTCGATCTGGTCGGCTCCGACCTGTCGCCCGTCACCTCGGAGTCACTGGCCGGCAAGAAGGTCGTGCTCAACATCTTCCCGAGCATCGACACCGGCGTCTGCGCCACCTCGGTCCGCACGTTCAACGAGAAGGCCGCCGGCCTCCGGGGCGCCACCGTGGTCAACGTCTCCGCCGACCTGCCGTTCGCGGCCGCGCGCTTCTGTGGCGCCGAGGGCATCGAGAACGTCTCCACCGGCTCGACCTTCCGCAGCACCTTCGCCACCGACTACGGCGTGAAGATGGTCGACGGTCCGCTCGCCGGACTCAACGCCCGCTCGGTCGTGGTCCTCGACGAGTCCGGCAAGGTCCTCTACACCCAGCTGGTCGACGAGATCAGCACCGAGCCGGACTACGACGCCGCGCTCGCCGCACTGAACTGACAGACACGGCACTGACAGACACGGCGCGCGCCGGTCAGCCCCGGTCGGCCAGGATGCGACGGGTGGCGTTCTCGAGCTGGTCGAACAGCGTCGCGATCTCCCCGGTCCGGCGCCCGGCCGGCGCCACGCCGTCGTCGTCGAACTCGGTGAAGGTGCTCAGCGAAACCTGCTGACGCACGCCGACCATCCGGAAATTGGCGACGATCTGGCGCCAGTGCTCGACCGCGCGCACGCCGCCCTCGGCACCGTAGGAGACGAACGCCACGGCCTTGTCGGCCCATTCGCCGCCGAGCACGTCGAACGCGTTCTTCAGACCGCCCGGGACACCGTGGTTGTACTCGGGGGTGACAAAGACGTATCCGTCGTAGGAGTCGATGGTCCGGCTCCAGCGGGTCACGCGCTCGTCGTCGTACTTCTTGTCCGCCGCACCGGGCACGGTCGCCGACGTCAGCAGCGGCACGTCGAAGGACTTGAGATCGACCAGCTCGTAGCTGACCCCCTCACGCGACGCGGCCTGCTCGGCCACCCACCGCGCGACGGTGGCGCCGGCTCGCCCGTCGCGGATGCTGCCCAGGATGATGCCGATCTTCACGTCTCGTCCCCTCTCCTCGTCTCCGGCCGACCCTACCGCCGGCCGTAGACGGTGACGGTCGCCACCGCGCACGCACGGCCGCGCTCGTCACGGGTGGTGACCTGCGCGATCCCCCAGCTCCGGCCGTCATGCACGACCTCGGCCCGCACGGTCACCGGTCCGACCAGCGGGATCTGCCGGATGTAACGCACGTCGAGCGAGGTCGACGACACCTCACGCTCGTGCGGGAACAGCGCGGCTCCGGCGGTCTCCGCCACGGCCGCGAACACGCCCCCGTGCAGGTTGCCCAAGGGGTTGGCCAGCGCGGGCTCCGGCGCGATCACGGCCTCCACCGCGCGGGTGCCGCCGGGCCCGTCACCGCGCTCGTCGATGGTCAGGCACAGCACCTCGGCCAGCGTTCCCGGCTGCAGCGCGGACGGCCAGGGCGGCTCGTCGTCGTACTCCTCCGGATCGATGCCCACGGAGAACGCCATGGACTTGACCAGTCCCGCGGCGACCACCTCGCCGTCGTCGTCGACCACGTCGCCGCGCGTCGTCAGACAGTGACCGTCGCCACCCAGGTGGTCCGTGCGCACGCCGAGGCCGCTCGATCCCGAGCGCGGGCGGCCCAGCAGATCGATGCGCAGTTCGGTGGTGACCGTCCACATGCCGCTCGGGCGGCGACGGTGGTTCTCGGCGCCGAGCCCCGAGTCCACCAGAACCGCCAGGCCGCCGGTGGCGAAGCGGCCGCGCGGATCGACGAACTGGTCGGCGACCGGCTGATGCCAGCTGATGGTGCCGTTCTCGTGCTCGGCGAACGTGATACCCAGGCGCGGCTCGGGGCCGTTGTGCTGCGATTCCCTCACCCCGTGACGCTAACACGTGTTCTCGTTCGGGTCGGGCCCGCACAATGGGACCGTGCCCTCCAGACGCGACATCCTCACCACGCCGCGCCGCTGGCCGATCCGCATCGCGACCACCGTGATCGCCGCCGCGATCGTCATGCTCGTCCTGGCCGGCGCGGCCGGCGGCGCGTGGCTGATGCTGCGCTCGGCGGTCCACGACACGATCGACACGGTGGACCGGAACCGCGCCGTCGACGTGGCGGGCCAGCTCGCCGCGCGCGGCCCGCAGGCCTCGCTCGAGATCGTGTCCGAACCACTGTCCGGCGTGGACATGGTGCGGGTCATCGCACCCGACGGTCAGATCCTCGCCGGCCAGGTCATGCGCGGGCTGGAGACCGTGGGCGCCCTGCCCGCCCCGGCCGCCGGCGAGATCACCCGCGACCAGCTCCGCGGGCCCGGCGGTGAGGACCTGCGCGTCACCTCCGTGGGCGTGGATCTGCGAGGGGCGACGTTCGCGGTACAGGTCGGCACCGCGAGCGACCGCTACGACTTCGTGCTCGGCACCGGCGCGATCCTGTTCCTGTCGTTCGTCCCGGTCGCGGGCCTGGCCACCGCGGTGTTCGTCCACTACGCCATGGGCCGCGTGCTGCGCCCGGTCGAGTCCATCCGCTCGCGCGTCGCCGAGATCTCCACCTCCGGGCGCGGCGAACGCGTGCCCGTCCCGGAGGCCGAGGACGA
>DWWG01000008.1 GCA_019119875.1 Candidatus Dietzia intestinigallinarum
CCGCCGGCCCTGATTTCCGCCGCCCGCGCCCGCTGCCCGCCCGGGCCGCACCGACCAGCCCCGCACCGAAAGGACACCACCGTGGACGCAGCCGACTGGAACGCCCGCTACCTGGCCCAACCCGATGCCTGGGGCACCACCCCCGCCGCCCGCATCGTCGCCGAGGTGACCGCCGCCGAGGACGCGGGACTGTCCGTGGGCACAGCGATCGACGTCGCGTGCGGCGACGGCCGACACGCACGGTGGCTCGCCGCACACGGCTGGCACGTCGAGGCCGTGGACTTCTCCGAGGTCGCGATCGAGCAGGCCCGCGCCAAGGACTCCGACGAGGGCCGCAACGGCAGCGTCGACTGGGTGGTGGGCGACGCCACCACGTGGCAACCGGCGGAGAAGGTCGACCTGGTGGTGATCGGGTTCCTCCACCTCGAACTGGACACCCTCGTCGACGTGCTGCGCACCGCCGGCGGCTGGCTGCGCCCCGGCGGGCATCTCGTCTACCTCGGCCACGCCGCCGAGAACCTCCGTCGCGGCGTCGGCGGCCCGCAGGACCCGACCGTCCTGCCCGGCATCACCGAGCTCGCCCGCGGAGCCGAGGGCCTCGAGGTGGTATCGCTGCGCCACGACCTGAGGCCGGCCGGAAAGGCCACCGCCGTGGATGTGCTGCTGCACGCCCGCAGCTGGGTCGACAGGTGAGCCTGACGGGCCGCGGTCGCGAGGCGGTCCAGAGGCGCATCCTCACGGTCCTCATCCTGGGCCAACTACTCGCCGGCGCCGGGCTGGCAGCCGGGGTGACCGTGGGAGCCCTCCTCGCCGAGGATCTGCTCGGCGGCCCGGGACTGTCCGGATTGCCGTCAGCCCTGTTCACGGGCGGATCCGCCCTGGCCGCCGTGCTGGTCGGCAAACTCTCCCAGGCGCGCGGCCGCAGACCGGGACTGGCCGCCGGCTTCGCCTTCGGCGCTCTCGGCGCGGTGGGGATCGTCCTGGCCGCCGCAGCGGGATCACTACCGCTCCTGTTCCTGTCGTTCGTCGTCTACGGCTCAGGCACCGCCACGAATCTGCAGGCCCGCTACGCCGGCGCCGACCTCGCGACCGACGACAACCGCGCCCGGTCCCTGTCCTATGTACTGCTCGGCACTACCGCCGGAGCGGTCGCCGGACCCAACCTCGTGGGACCCACGGGTGCGTTCGCCGACACGGTGGGCATGCCCACGCTGACCGGCCCGTTCATGCTCGCCGCCGTGGCCTACGGCGGTGCCGCGATCGTCATCTTTCTGCTCCTGCGCCCCGACCCGCTGCTCGAATCGCGCTGCCTCGACGCCGCCGCCGGTGCCGCGGGAGCAGTCTCGGTGACGGCCTCGTCGTCGTCGGGCCCTCCCACACCGACCCCCGCCCCACCCGCGCGTGTGTGGAACGCCGACGTGATCACCGGCGTGGTGGTGATGGCGCTGACACAGTTCGTGATGGTCGGGCTCATGACCATGACCCCGGTGCACATGCGCGCACACGACCACGCCGTGACCGTGGTGGGCCTGGTGATCTCGCTGCACGTGGCCGCCATGTTCCTGCCCGCGCCGCTGTCCGGGCTGCTGGTGGACACGTTCGGCACCCGCACCGTGGCCGTGTCCGCCGGGGTGGTGCTGCTGGCTTCCGGCGCACTGGCCGCGCTCGCGCCGCCCGGGTCGACGCCGCTCATCACCCTCGCTCTGATCCTGCTGGGTGTCGGCTGGAGCCTCGGCCTGGTGTCCGGAACGACCGTCCTGACCACGGCGGTTCCTAGTTCCGTGCGTGCCACCGTCCAGGGCCAGGCCGACGTGGCGGTGGCGCTGTCCGGCGCGGCGGGCGGCCTGCTGTCCGGGCTGGTGTTCGCGTGGATCGACTTCCGGGGGCTCGGGTTCGCGCTCGCGGCGCTGTCACTGATCGTGGTGGCGGCGGTGCGGCCCCGGCGGACGAGCGCCACGACGACCGCCGACGCCACCGTCTAACGCGCGGAGCCCGAGGCCGTCACCTGCTGCCCGACGCGGCCTGGGCCGTCGGCACCGGAGCCGGCGACGCGCGCCACGTCCTGCTCGGCCGCGTCCGGGTCCACGCGCCCAGCCTCGTCCCCACGCTCGGCCAGGTCCACGCGCCACCACACCACGAAGCCCCAGACCACGAAGGCCCCGTAGACCAGGTACAACGCAGCCGACGGGTAATAGCCGGCGCGCAGCAACAGCGGCACGCCCACGATGTCGACCGCGATCCACAGCAACCAGAACTCCGTCCAGCCGCGGGCCATGCCGTAGGTGGCCAGCACCGACCCGGTGAAGATCCAGGCGTCCGCCCACGGGCCCCACGAACCGAGCTCGGAGAAGATCCAGCCGAACACCAGCGTGCCCACGAGCATGCCCACCACCAGGCCGGCACGTTGGCGGCCGGTGGCCCAGTGTGGTCGGACCGCGACGGCCCGGACCTCACCGGGTAGCGCGGCGTTGAGGCGCTTGTCCCGCGACCAACGCCACCAGCCGTAGACGCCCACGGCCAGGAACATGACCTGCCGGCCCGCCTGTCCGTAGAGGTCAATGTCCTGCGGCGTGTGGAAGACGCCACCGAGAAACACGGTGAGAAGCGTGAGGTTGCCGACGATCCCGACCGGCCATGCCCACACGACGCGGCGCATGCCACCGATCGCGGCGGCCAGGCCGAAGACGTTGCCGATGATCTCGCGCCACAGGATCGGGATTCCGCCGATCATCAACTGCGCGTCGAGGAATGAGACGAGAAGGCTCATCGTGTGCCCCTTTCACGGGCTCAACAC
>DWWG01000009.1 GCA_019119875.1 Candidatus Dietzia intestinigallinarum
TCATCTCCTCCACTCCCCCGCTGCTCAAGCTGGTCAAGGGCTTCACCGGCGGCTGATCCGGCGGCGCGGCAAGCGGGCACGGTTCCCGAGCGCCACAGCAGGGCCACCCGGGCACCGAGCCCCCAGCCACCGACCGTTCAGCCACCTGTCACCAGGCGCCCAGCCACCAACCGCCAGGCCACCGGTCGCCAGGCGCCCAGCCACCGGTCACCAGGTGCCCAGCCACCAACCACCCAGCCACCGACCATCAGGCCACCAACCACCCAGCCACCGGCCGATTTTTGAGCACCATCAGCGGGTTGAGCATCATCAGCGATGCGACACGCCGGTCGGGATCTCGCTGATGGTGCGCAATATGTCGCTCCCGGCGTGTTGCGTGGTGTTCGGTGGTGTTCGGCCCGGCTTCAGCCACGCGCGCCTCTGACCGCCGCGTCTCAGGCCGCCGCGCCTCAGACCGCCGCGCCTCAGACCGCCGCGCCTCAGACCACCACGCCTCAGACCGCCGCGACGACCTCCGCGAGCCGCTCGGCCACCTCACGCGCCAGCTCGGGATCCTGCGCCTCGACCATCACCCGCACGAGCTGCTCGGTCCCGGACGGGCGCAGCAGCACGCGCCCGGTCGCGCCGAGCCCGCTCTCCTCCTCGGCCACTGCGGCCGACACCGCGTTCGAGGCGGCCACGGCGGCCTTGTCCGCGACGGGCACGTTGATGAGGATCTGCGGCAGCACCGTCATCACGGACGCCAGGTCCTGCAGCGACCTGCCGGTCTCGGCCATGCGCGCCATGATCCGCAGCCCGGTCAGCACGCCGTCACCGGTGGTGGCGTGCGCGGGCAGCACGAGGTGACCGGACTGTTCGCCGCCGAGGCAGTAGCCGCCCTCCCGGAGTCGCTCGAGGACGTACCTGTCGCCGACCTTGGTCTCGGCGATCTCGATGCCGGCCTCACGCATGGCGACCTTGAGTCCGAGGTTGCTCATCACCGTGGCGACGAGCGTGTCGCCGGCCAGTTCACCGGCATCGCGCATGGCCAGCGCGAGGATGGCCATGATCTGGTCGCCGTCGACGATCTCGCCGCGTGAGTCCACGGCGAGGCAACGGTCGGCGTCGCCGTCGTGGGCCAGCCCCAGGTCGGCGCCGTGTTCGCGCACGGCGGCGCGCACGTCGTCGAGGTGAGTGGAACCGCATCTGTCGTTGATGTTGTAGCCGTCGGGGTCGGCGTGGATCTCGATGACCTCGGCGCCAGCCTCGCGGTAGGCGCGCGGCGCGGCGTCGCTGGCGGCGCCGTTGGCGCAGTCGACGACGACGACGAGCCCGTCCAGCCGACTCGGCGTGGCACCGAGCAGATGGCTGACGTAACCGTCCAGCGCGTCTGCGGAGGAGGCGCGGCTGATCCGGCCGATCGCGTCGCCGGTGGGGCCGGTGACCGGCTCGTTCGTGAGGGCTGCCTCGATGGCGTCCTCGATGTGGTCGCCGAGTTTGTGCCCGCCCGCCGCGAAGAACTTGATGCCGTTGTCCGGCATGGCGTTGTGCGAGGCGGAGATCATCGCGCCCAGGGCCGCGCGGTGCCGGTCGGTGAGGTGGGCGACGGCAGGGGTCGGCAGATCTCCCACGAGCAGGACGTCGACACCCTGGCTGGCCAGCCCCGCGGAGAGCGCTGCCTCGAGCATTTCGCCGGAAACCCGCGGGTCGCGTCCCACCACCGCGAGGGGGCGGGAGGACCCGGCGTCGGCGGTCGTGCTCCCCGGGTTGGTCTCGGCTGCCAGGACTGCTGCGGCGGCGGCGCCCAGACGCAGTGCCAAGTCCGCGGTCAGGGTCCGGTTGGCCAGGCCGCGAACCCCGTCGGTGCCGAACAGTCGGGTCATGTGGTGGATCCTCCGGGGTCTGGTGTGCACGTGCTCGCCGCTGATGGTCGGCGGATGGCTCTGGTCAGGATAACCAGAGGGCCGGCGACGCCCCCACGACGGGCCGAAGTGGGCCCCGAACTGGGCTGACGCCGCCAGCAGGGGTGTGGCATCGTGCCGGAACGAGCCAGAGCAGGCCCCCGCGGATGTGCGGGAACCTGCTCTGGGGGACGCGATCTCGGAAAGAAGATCAGCGCTTGGAGTACTGCGGGGCCTTACGGGCCTTCTTGAGGCCGGCCTTCTTGCGCTCGACGGCTCGGGCGTCCCGGGTGAGGAAGCCGGCCTTCTTCAGTGCCGAGCGGTCGTCCGGCGCGTACTGGGTGAGGGCGCGGGCGATGGCCAGACGCAGGGCGCCGGCCTGGCCCGAGGGGCCACCACCGTGCAGCAACGCCACGATGTCGAACTGCTCCTCGCGCTCGACGAGGACCAGCGGCGACTTCACGAGCTGCTGGTGCACCTTGTTCGGGAAGTACCCCTCCAGGGTGCGGCCGTTCAGGGTGAACTGACCGGAGCCGGGGACCAGGCGCACGCGGGCGACGGCTTCCTTGCGGCGGCCGACGGCCTGGGCCGGGCCCTCGGGAACGATCGCGGTCTCGACGTCGGCGGCGTACTCACCTGCGACGTAGTCGCCAACGGCGTAGTCGGCCTCCGAGTAGTCCTCGGCGACCTCGGCGGCGAGGTCCGCCACCAGGTCGTCGGAGATCTCGTCGCCGATGGAGGCCGCGGCCTCGGGGGTGATGTTCTCGTCGGTCACTGGGCCACCTGCTTGATCTCGTAGGGCACGGGCTGCTGGGCGGCGTGCGGGTGCTCGGCACCGGCGTACACCTTCAGCTTGGAGGCGACGGCGCGGCCGAGCTTGTTGCTCGGCAGCATGCCCTTGACGGCCTTCTCGACGACGCGGTCCGGACGCGAGTCCATGGCCTCACCGAGGGTGCGCGACTTCAGGCCGCCGGGGAAGCCCGAGTGGCGGTACTGGTTCACGCGCTCACGCTTGTTCGACGAGATCGCGACCTTGTCAGCGTTGATGATGATGACGAAGTCGCCGGTGTCGGCGTTGGGGGCGAACTGCGGCTTGTGCTTGCCACGGAGGATGTTCGCGGCCTGCACGGCGAGTCGACCGAGCACCACGTCAGTGGCGTCGATGACGTACCAGGCGCGCGTCACGTCCCCGGGCTTGGGGGTGTACGTGGACACAGGCGATACCTCTGTCTATCTAGTGGGATGCCGGCCAGCTGGGCGCTCTCCCCCTCGCGCGGCGGCCGGTGGTGACCCGTGCGAGGCGGTCGATCATCCCCGACCAGCGGGGACGACACGAACGCCGAGGGTCCACTTTACAGACCTGCTGAGCGAGGTCAAAGCCCGCGCAACGGGATGGGGCGATGCGGCCGGTCGGCGAGGTGCGCGCATCGGTTAGACTCGTCCGGGTTCCCGCCCTCGTAGCTCAGTGGATAGAGCACGGCTCTCCTAAAGCCGGTGTCGCAGGTTCGATTCCTGCCGGGGGCACCACA
>DWWG01000090.1 GCA_019119875.1 Candidatus Dietzia intestinigallinarum
CGGGGTCGGTCGCTGCCGCACCTCCACCGGCGGCGTGATGTGCCCGTCCTTCCGCGCCACCGGTGACGAGAAGGACTCCACCCGCGGACGGGCCCGCGTCCTGCAGGAGGTCGTGCGCGGCACCCTGCCCGTCACCCACCCGGCCGTCGAAGAATCCCTCGAACTGTGCCTGGCCTGCAAGGCCTGCTCCTCCGACTGCCCCACCGGAGTGGACATGGCCACCTTCAAGGCCGAGACCCTCCACCGGCGCCACCGGGGCCGCCTGCGCCCCCGCGTGCACTACTCCCTCGGCCTGCTGCCCGTCTGGCTGCGGGCCACCGGCCGGATCGCCGGGCCGCTCAACGCCGTCATGGCCACCCGCGTCGGCCGCGCCGCGGCCCGGCTGGGCGGGATCACCCCCGACCGCGAACTGCCCCGATTCGCCTCCGCCGCGCAGCTGCGCGCCGAACTCGGACGCGCACCGGACAGCGTGTGGTCCGTCGACCGGAACGCCCCGGCCGCCGCCCGGGCATCCGCCCCGCACGGCGTTGCCCCGCACGGCGCCGGTCCCACCGCGGGCGCGCGCACCTCGGCCGAGGTGGTGCTGTTCCTCGACTCCTTCACCCGGGGACTGCGACCCACCGTCGCCGGCGCCGCCGCCCGCGTCCTCGGCAGCTCGCACACGTCCGTCGCGTGCAGCTCCCGCCACTGCTGCGGACTGACCCACATCACCACCGGCCGCCTGGACTCCGCCCGCCGCACCCTGCGCGAGACCGTTCGGCACCTCGACGGCATCCGCGGACCGAACGGGGAGGAGGTCCCCGTCGTCGTCGTCGAACCCTCCTGCGCCGCCACCCTGCGCGGCGACCTCCCCCGACTCCTGGGGGACACCTCCGACACCTCATCGGGGCAGGGCGCCGGCACCCACGACCGCGCCGACACCGACGCCGGCCCCGACGCCGCCACCGACGCCGAGGCCGCCCGCCGCGTTGCCGCACGGATACGCTCCGCAGCCGAACACCTTGGCGCCCTGGCCGCCTCCGGCCGCGCCCCCGCCTGGCCCGGCGGCGCCGCCCCCGACCGCGTCACCGTCCAGACCCACTGCCACGAGTACGCCACCTTCGGCAACCGGGTCCAGCTCGCCACCCTCACCGCCCTCGGAGTGGGCTCGGTGCGCGAGGCCACCGGCTGCTGCGGCGTCGCCGGCGACTTCGGCTTCACCGCCGGACACGAGGCCGTCGCCGACGCCGTCGCCGAGCAGGCCCTGGCCCCCGCCCTGCGCGCCGACCCGGACGCCCCGGTCCTGACGGACGGCTTCTCCTGCGCCACCCAGATCACCCACCTCGCCGCGCGCGACCCGCTCGTCGGCGACCGCACCGGCCGCCACCTGTTCGAACTCCTCGACCCCGACCCACTCACCGACCCCACCCGCGCGACTTCCAGGAGGAAGCCATGACCCGCTCCGTGACCGACCTCATCGCCGACCTCGGCACCGGCATCCACGTGGACGGCCGGTGGCGCGACGCCGCCTCCGGAGCCACCTTCGACGTCATCAACCCCGCCACCGGCGAGGTCGTGGCAACCCTCGCCGACGGCGGACCCGAAGATGCCGCCGCCGCGATCGAGACCGCCGGGCGCACCCAGGAGTCCTGGGCCGCCGTGCCCGCACGCGAGCGGGCCGAGATCCTCCGACGCGCCTACGACCTGCTCATCGAACGCGCCGACGAGCTGGCCCTCCTCATGACCACCGAGATGGGCAAACCGCTGGCCGAGGCGCGCGGCGAGGTGACCTACGGCGCCGAGTTCTTCCGGTGGTTCTCCGAGGAGGCCTGCCGCATCACCGGCGACGCCCGCCGCTCCCCCGACGGCAACACCCGGCTGATGGTGACCTCCGAGCCGGTGGGCCCGTGCATCCTCATCACACCGTGGAACTTCCCGCTGGCCATGGCCACCCGCAAGATCGGGCCCGCGATCGCCGCCGGCTGCACCATGGTGTTCAAGCCCGCCAATCTCACACCGCTGACCTCGCTGTACGTGGTGGACCTGCTGCGTGAGGCCGGGCTGCCCGACGGCGTGCTGGGCGTCGTGTGCACGACCTCCCCCGGCGACGTGGTGGAGCCGTGGATCGACTCCGGCATCGCCCGGAAACTGTCCTTCACCGGGTCCACGCCCGTCGGCAAGATGCTGCTGGAGCAGTGCGCGCGCGGAGTGCTGCGCACCTCCATGGAGCTGGGCGGGAACGCGCCGTTCGTCGTCTGCTCCGACGCGGACCTCGACACCGCCGTGACCGCCGCCATGGCCGCCAAGATGCGCAACATGGGCGAGGCCTGCACCTCCGCCAACCGCATCCTGGTGCACCGGTCGGTGATCGACGAGTTCGGGCGGCGGCTCACCGAGAAGATGGCCGCGCTCACCGTCGGCAACGGCGTCGACGACGGTGTGGACGTGGGGCCGTTGGTCGAGGAGAAGGCCGTCGCCAAGGTCGAGGGACTGGTCGACGACGCGGTCTCCCGCGGCGCCAAGGTGCTGACCGGCGGCACCCGCGGGGACGGCCCCGGCTTCTTCTATCCGCCCACCGTGCTCACCGGCGTCTCGCCCGAGTCCGAACTGATGACGACCGAGATCTTCGGCCCCGTCGCCGCGCTGATCCCCTTCGACACCGACGAGGAGGCCGTGACGATGGCCAACGACACCGAGTTCGGCCTGGTCTCGTTCGTCATGACCGAGAACCTCGACCGGGCGCTGACCATGTCCGAGCGACTGCAGGCCGGGATGGTCGGCATCAACGTGGGCGTGGTCTCCAACCCGGCCGCGCCGTTCGGCGGGGTCAAGCAGTCGGGGCTGGGCCGAGAGGGCGGCACGACCGGGATCGAGGAGTTCCTCGAGACCAAGCTCGTGGCGATCCCGGTGCGCTGAGGGCCGTTCCGTTTCCCTGCGGGGCCGTCCCGTGCCTCGCAGGGCTCACGTCGGCGCCTCGCCGGGGGCATGCCGACGCCTCGCCCCGCCCAAGCCGCGTGGCGTGTCAGAGCATCGCCCAGCCCAAGCCGCGTGGTGTTGCAGAGCATCGCCCAGCCCAAGCCGCGTGTTGTTGCAGAGCATCGCCCAGCCCTCGCCGGGGTCACGCCGGCGCCTCGCCCCGCCCGACCCGCGATTGCGCACCATCAGCGAGATCTCGACCGGCGTGTCGCAACACTGATGGTGTTCAACTCGCTGATGGTGCGCAATTTCAGCGCTGGAGCGAGAGCCACGGGCCCCGACCGGAACATCCGCGCTTGCGGATGACCGCCGAGGCGGGGAAGACGGAAGCGGGGGCTGGCGGACACACCGCCGCCGGAAGCGTGGGCGAATTTTCTCTCAGCCGGTGCGGGTCCGTCCGGCCTCGCGGTGCCGCTCCGCCTCGGACATGCCGCCCCACACCCCGTACAGCTCACTGTTGACCAGGGCGTGCTCGCGGCACTCGGCCAGAACCGGGCAGCCGGCGCAGATCTTCTTGGCCGCGGCCTCCTTGCGCCGGCGCACCCCTTTGGGCTCGTGCTCGGAGTTGTAGAACAGATCGGGCAACGCCTGGCAGTGCCCGTGATCCGCCCAATCCCACTGCTCATCGATCCGGGTGAGCCTCCGCGCCTGCGACATCGCCGTCATCTCCTCTGGTACTGCACCCACTGTCGTACGGAGAGGCAGGCGCGCGGCACACCCGCAGGGGTGTGAACGGAATTCACTGCTACCTTTGCCACATGGCAGTACGCGTGTCTGTGATCAACGATTTCGATGTCGTGGTGGCCGGCGTGCGCGCGCTGCTGTCCCCGTATTCCGACCGCGTTCTGGTGGTGGACACCCAGCTGCAGGCGCCCCCGGACGTCGCCGTGGACGTGGCGCTGTTCGACACGTTCGCGGCCCCACTGAGCTGGCAGTCGAGGCTGGCGGAACTCGCGACACACCCCGGCGTGCGCGCCGTCGCCGTGTACTCGTTCATCACCGACCCGCGCGCCGTGGAGGATTCACTGGCCTCCGGCGCCGACGGGTTCCTCGCCAAATCGCTGCCCGCCACCGAGATGGTCGAGGGGATCGAATTGCTCGCCACCGGGAACCGCGTGGTGAACCTGGGCTCACGAGACGGAGGTGTGTCCGGCGACCGCTGGCCGACCGAGGACGTGGGACTGACACCCCGCGAGGCGGAAATGCTCTCGATGATCGTGCGTGGCTACTCCAACGAGGAGATCGCCAGGTCCCGGTACCTCTCCCCCAACACGGTGAAATCCTATATCCGCGAGGCGTACCGGAAGATCGGCGTCACCACGCGCGCGCAGGCCGTGGCCTGGGGAATGCGGCACGGACTCGAGGCGGCCCGCTGAGCCGACCCCGCCATGCCGGACGGGTCAGCGGGGCGGTCGGGTGTCTGCGGAACGGCCAGCAGGGCGGTCGGGTGTCTGCGGCAGTGGCGGTAGTGCAGCCGGGCTGCTGGGGGTAGGTCCGACAGAGCGGTAGTCCTGCGCAGCGCGGGCCGCCGTGCGTCAGCGTTCGAGCACGGCCTTGAGGAAGGTGCGGGTCCGCTCCTTCTGCGGATCGGTGAAGATCTGCTCGGGCGTGCCCTCCTCGACGATCTTGCCCTTGTCGAACACCAGCACCCGGTCGGCCACATCGCGGGCGAACCCCATCTCGTGAGTGACCAGCAGCATCGTGATGTCGGTGGTCTCGGCAATCATCCGCAGGACCCCGAGCACGTCGGCCACGAGTTCCGGATCCAGCGCGGAGGTCACCTCGTCGAGCAGCAGGATGTCCGGGTCCATGGCCAGTGCACGGGCGATGGCCACCCGCTGCTGCTGCCCGCCCGAGAGCGTCGTGGGATGGGCGTCCTCCTTGTCCGACATCCCGACGGTCGCCAGGAGCTCACGGGCACGCTCCACCGCCTCGGCCTTGGAACGGCCCAGGACGTGGATCTGGGCCTCGGTGATGTTGCCCAACACCGTCATGTTGGGGAACAGGTTGAACTGCTGGAACACCATCCCGATCTTCGACCGGGCCGCGCGCAGGTGCTTCTGTGACGCCTTGACCAGCTTGTCGCCCTTGAACTGGTGGGTCAGGGGCTGGCCCTCGACCCAGATCACACCCCCGTCGACCTCCTCGAGCGTCATGAGCAGCCGCAGGATGGTGGTCTTGCCCGAGCCACTGGGACCGATGAGCGCCACCCGCTCTCCCCGGCGCACCGTGAAGTCGAGGTGGTCGAGCACGACGTTGGTGCCGAACTGCTTGAGCACCTTGTCGAACACCACCATGTGAGAGCCGTCCGGTCCCGCCCCGGGCGGCTCGGCCGGCGGTGTGGAGCCGGTCGGCTCGGCCGGTGTGGAACCGGTCCGGTCGGCCGACGGGGTGGAGCCGGTCGGGGTGTCTGCGTCAGTAGACAAGGGTTTTCTCCAGTCTCCGGATCAGGATCGACGTCGGGTAGCTCGCGAGCAGGAAGATCACGCCGGCGATCGTGATCGGCTCGAGGTACTGGAAGTTCCGGGCACCGAACTGCTGGGCGGCCGTGACCATCTCGACCACGGTGATCGCGAACAGGAACGGGGTGTCCTTGAACAGCGAGATCGCGTAGTTGCCCAGCGCGGGAACCGTGTTGCGGATCGCCTGCGGCAGCACCACCGCACGCCAGGTCCGGCCCGGCGGCAGCGACAGTGCCCGCGCGGCCTCCCACTGCCCTCGCGGCACCGCATCGATGCCGGCGCGGTACACCTCGGCCATATAGGTGGCGTAGTGGATGCCGAGCACTCCGATGCCGATCTGGAGCGCCGAGAACTGCGGCAGCAGGAAGTAGGCGAACAGCAGCTGCACCACCAGCGGCGTGAGCCGGATGAACTCGGTGACCATCCGCAGCGGCACCGTGACGATCCCGGGGGCCGAGCGCCGCACGATCGCGACCAGCAGGCCCAGGACGGCGGCGATGAGGAATCCGGCGACGGTCGCCAGCAGGGTGATCCGGAAGCCCTCCAGCAGGATCGGGATGCTCTCGACGGCGCGTTCCCAACTCCAGTTGACGCTCATCGGTCCACCCCCACCGCATCGTCGATCCGTTCGGGGCGCAGGCTCAGCAGCCCGCTCAGGGTGGGGCCGGTCCCGAGCCGTGCCTTGGCGAGGAACTCCAGGAGGTTCATGAACAGCGTCAGGATGTAGGCGATCACGAAGTAGATCACCAGGCCGATACCGAAGGCGAACACGGTGTCACCGGTCGACTTCCGCAGCTCACCGATGTGATAGGTGAGGTCGCTGAGCAGGATGAAGCTGGCCAGCGCACTCCCCTTGAGCAGCTGGATCAGCAGGTTGTTCAGCGGCGGAATCATCTGCACCCAGGCCTGCGGGAAGGTCACCCTGTGCAGGCGCTGCCACGCGGTGAAGTTCAGGGCGACCGCGGCTTCGCTCTGCTCGGGGGGCACGGCCGCCAGGGCGCCGCGGACCACCTCGGCGGCATACGCTCCGTAGTTCAGGCCCAACGCGAGGATGCCGCAGAACAAGGGGTCCAGCTCGTAGCCGAGCAGCGGGAGGACGAAGAACAGCCAGAACAGCTGCACCAGCAACGAGGTGCCGCGGAAGAACTCGACGATCGTCCTGGACACCCCCCGGACCAGCATGAGCCGCGAGCTGGCGGCGACGCCGAGCACCAGCGCCATGACGAACGCCAGCGCCGCCCCGCCCAGGGTCAGGTAGATGGTCGTGAGAATGCCTTCCTGGAAGCCGGGCCAGGCGTCCAGGAAGGCATTGAGGTTACGGTCCACTTCCGCTCACCTCGGTCACCGGAATCGGGATCACTCCCCCGCGCAGAGCTCGGCGGTCGTCAGCGAGGGGTCCGGGAGCTCCTCCGCGGTGAAGCCGAACTCCCCGACGATCTCGAGGTACTTCTCCTCGTCCGAGGTGATCTTGGCGAGCTCCTCGTTGTACGCGTCGAGCAGTTCCTGATCGTCGGTGCGGAACACCGTACCGCCGGCGCCGACCTGGGGCACGCCGTCGATCTCCGCGACGAACGACTCGGTCACCTCGACCGGGGCGTCGGGGTTGTTGTTGGCCATCCAGTTCAGCGAGATGGCGGTCAGCGCGAACACGTCCGCCCGGCCGGAGGTGACGGCGTCCATGCCGTCCTGCGGGGTGGCGACCTGCGTGTTGTCGATACCCAGCTCGGCCGCGTAGTCCGACTCGATGGCGCCGGTCATGGTGGCCAGCCGGGCCCCGCTGTCGAGCACCGACTGCATGTCGGTCAGGTTCATCGGGTTGCCCTCCGCGACCATCAGCGCGGTGGTGTAGTTGAACTCGGGCTCGGAGAAGGCGGCCTGCTCACAGCGCTCGGGCAGGATCGACATGCCGGCGCTCACCACGTCGAAGCGGTTGGCCTGCAGACCGGGGATGAGGGCACCGAAGTCGGCGTTGACGCCCTCGACGGTGTCGATGCCAAGATTGCCGAAGATCTCACGGTGCAACGCCACGGTGGCGCCGGTCAGCTCGCCGTCCTGCATGAAGGAGTACGGGGCCTCCCCGGCGAAGCCGACGGTCACCGACCCCTGCTCCTGCAGGGTCTCGAGGAGGCTCGAGTCGTCGTCGGTCTGCGTGGAGGTGCAGCCGGCCAGGCCCATCACCACCGCCGCGGCCGCGGCGAGGATTCCCGTCGAACGGGCACGTACGGGATTTCTCAACACCGAGGGTGTCATGGTCTTCCCAACCTTCCGGTCGCGATCGGACCCGCAGGGCCACCCGCGATCCGACCTCGTCTCTCACCGGGTCGTGGGCCCACGCCCCGATGCTCGCTTATGGAAATCCGAACTTATCACGTGTCACTTGTGGCCCCGGACACAACCCGCAACACAACAGTCTCAGCCACAACGCTTTTCGGTCTCGATTTCGCGTCACCTCAGGTCAGCAGGCCCGCGGCCCGGACGCGGGCGTGACCGTCATCCATGTGCTCCACCAGGAGTGCCCGGGCGCGCCCCGCCCGGCCGGCCCGAATCGCGTCGGCGATCCGGCGGTGCTCGGACAGCCGGGACGTCGCATCCGTGTAGGTGCCGCTCATCGCGTGCAGGCACATGCTCGTCTCCACCAGCACCGTCTCGTGGACGCGCGACAACCGCGGACTGTTCGCGGCCTCGACCAGCTCGTGGTGGAAGTCGAGATCGGCCGCCACCATCGCCGCCGAGCGGGGCTCGTCGGCCAGCACGGCCATGGCGTCGACGGCGCGGTCGAGCGCGTCGGCGGTCTCGGCACCGACCCCGGTCTCCAGGATGCGGTCCAGCGCGGCGGTCTCGATGGTGGTGCGCAGCAGGTACATGTCAGAGACGGACTCGGCCGTCAACTCCGGGACGAACAGCCCGCGGTTGCGGTGCGAGACCAGCAGCCCCTCCTGGGTGAGCCGCTGCATGGCCTCGCGCAGCGGTCCGCGGCTCACGCCGAGGGAGCGGGCCAGCGCCGCCTCGCCGAGTTGGTCACCGGGGCCGAAGGTCCCGTCCGAGATAGCGCGGCGCAGCGCCCGGGCGATGATCGCGGGCGTCGACTCCTGCACCACCGGGTCGAGCCCGGCCAGCGGGTCGGGGTCACTCATGCGTCGGAGCCTCCCACCGCGCCCGACCCGGCCCCGGCACCGGGGGCGTCGGCGTGGATCGGCGGGGCCGGCACCACCTGCCCGAGGGCCGCCTCGACAGCCGCCCCGGCGCGGATCACCAGCAGATCCTCGAACCGGGCCCCCACCAGCTGCATCCCGACCGGAAGCCCCGAGTCGGTGAGCCCACACGGCACGGACAGCGCCGGCTGCTGGGTCATGTTGAACGGGTAGGTGTAGGGCGTCCACGAGGTCCAGTCGGGACTGTGCCAGTCCGGCGGCACGTCGGAACCCGCGGCGAACGCGGGGATCGGTGTGGTGGGGGTGACCAGCAGGTCGTAGCTCTGGTGGAAGTCGGCCATGCGGGCGCCCAGCGCCATCCGGACCGCGACCGCGTCGAGGTAGTCGGCCGCGGAGAAGTCGTGGTAGCGGGCCAGCGCGTCGCGCATCGACGGGTCGACGTGCTCGATCGCCCCCTCACCGTGGGGCGCGAGCACCGCGGCGAGTCCGGCGAACCACAGGACGTGGAAGGCGTCGACGGGGTCGGTGATGCCCGGGTCCACCGTGTCGACGTGTGCGCCGAGCTCGGAGAGCACGCTCACGGCCCGTGTGACCTCGCGCTCGACGTCGTCGTCGTTCCTCCCGAACCCCAGCGTCGGGCTGTACGCGACGCGCACCCCCTCAAGCGGTCGGTCGCCGCGGGCACCGGCGGTGGCGGCGGCGAGATATCCGCCGGGGGTCGGCGTGGTGGCGCGGGCGGGCACCGCGGACCAGTCGCGCGGATCAGGGCGCAGGAGCGCGTCCATGAACGCGGCCGTGTCCCCGACGGTGCGGGTCATGGGCCCGGCGTGGGCCAGTGTGCCGAAGGGGCTCGACGGGAACATGGGGATGACGCCGTAGGTGGGCTTGAGGGCGACGATGCCGCAGAACGCGGCCGGGATCCGCACCGAGCCGCCGCCGTCGGTACCCAGCGCGAGCTGCCCGAGCCCGGCGGCGACCGCGGCCGAGGCCCCGCCGCTCGACCCGCCCGGGGTGAGGCCAGGATCGTAGGGGTTGCGGGTGATGCCGGTCAGGGGGCTGTCGGTGACGCCCTTCCAGGCGAACTCGGGCGTGGTGGTCTTGCCGATCACCACGCAGCCGGCCTCGCAGGTCGCGGCCGTCACGGGGGCGTCGTCGGGCCACGATGCGGGATCGTCGGCGCCGGGCTTGTCGGCGAGCAGGCGGGAGCCGCGCAGCGTCGGGACTCCACGGGTGTAGAAGATGTCCTTGATGGTGGTGGGCACGCCGTCGATCGGACCGATCTGGGTGCCGTCCCGGTAGCGCTGCTGCGACTCGCGGGCCCGCCGCAGCGTCGCCTCGGGGTCGGTGCGGCAGATGGCGTTGAGGTGGCCGTCGAGCCGCTCGATCGCGGCCAACGCATCGCGGGCCGCGTCGACGGGGGACAGCTCGCCGTTCCGGTACTTCTCGGCGAGCTGCAGGGCAGTCAGAGACGCGGTCATCGGGCCACCTTTCGTCGGATTGTCGACAATCCTACAGTCGGTTTGCGGCCCGTCAAGGAGCGACGGGAACGCCCCGGGCGCGGGGTGGACCGGAGCGGAGCCCACCCGCCGCCGCCCCACGCGACCGGACCACTTCTACGCTGGAGCCATGAGCGCCGCCGACACGCCCACCTCGCCCGACCTCACCCCCGACCTCGCCGCCGCCCTGCGCCGCGCCGCCAACGCACCCACCCTGCTCGTGGCCTGCGACTACGACGGCACACTCGCCCCGTTCGTCGACGACCCCACCCGCGCCGTCCCCGCGCCCGGCGCCGTCGAGGCCGTCGAGCGCCTGGCGGAACTGCCCCGCACGACGGTCGCACTCCTGTCGGGCCGCAACCGCGCCGCGCTGGCACAGGTCAGCGGCGCCAGCGCCCCGGTGGTCCTGGTCGGCAGTCACGGCGCCGAGTGGGAGGACGGGTTCGACAGTCCGCTCGACGACGACGAGGAGTCGCTGCTGGCCCGCCTGCACACCGAACTCGGGGAGATCGCCTCCGACACCCCCGGGGCGCACGTCGAATCCAAGCCGACGGCCGCCGTGCTGCACGTCCGCCCGGTCAGCGACCCGGCCGCCCGCGCACAGGCCACAGCCCGGGCGATGGCCGGCCCGGCGGCGCTCGACGGGGTGCAGGTGACCGAGGGCAAGAACGTCGTGGAGATCGCCGTCCGCGAGGCGAGCAAGGGCGCCGCGATCTCCAGGCTGGTGGCTCAGACCGGGGCGGAGGTGGCGTTGTTCATCGGCGACGACGTGACCGACGAGCGCGGATTCGCGCAGCTGCGGGCGCAGGATGTCGGCATCAAGGTGGGCGATGGCCCCACCGCAGCGGGGCACAGGGTGGCGGATATCCCCGCCGTCGTCCGCCTGCTCGGCACCCTGGCCGACCTGCGCGGCTGAGCCGGCGGACCCGCTCAGCCAGCCCTCGGACGACCCCACTCGGCACCGCTCGGCCGGCCCCGCGGAAGACCCCACTCGGCACCGCCACACCTATCTGATTGCGCCTCACCTGTCGGGCCCCGTTTGTTGCAATGCTGATTGTGAGACAGGTTGGCATCAGGCGCGGGGAATGGAATCAGGCAGATGATCAAGGCGAAACCGATTATGACGG
>DWWG01000091.1 GCA_019119875.1 Candidatus Dietzia intestinigallinarum
GAACGGGCTGCGGTCCTTGTAGAGCAGCCACATCACGAGCGGGCCGACGAAGGACAGCCAGCCGGCCGAGATCACCATGGCGATGAGGCTGGCGGCGTGCGCGAGCGCCGCGGCGGTGCGGTCCTCGGAGCTGACGGCCATCGGCTCGTTCCCGGGCCGGTACCCGTAGGGCCCGCCGACCGCGCCTGCGCCGCCGGAGTTCGGGGCGCCGTACTGCTGGAATCCGGGCTGGTGCGTCATGCTTCCAGTGTCCTCGCGCCGGGGCGGGCCCGCATCAGGGAAGACCCCGGGATTCACGCGGAGGTCACACCCCGCGCCTACGCTGGCGCCATGGCCGACCACACCGAGCCCACCCGGACCGAGACCGACCCCCTGGAGGAGGCCGTCGCCCCGCTGCGCGATGACGTGCGATTCCTCGGCGCGCTGCTGGGCGACACGGTGCGGGAGCACGCCGGGCAGGAGATCTTCGACCTGGTCGAGACGGCCCGCCGCACCGCGTTCGCCGTGCGTCGCTCGCAGGCGGACCGCGACGAGGTGGCCGCCCTGTTCACCGACGTGCCCACCCACCGGGTGATCCCCGTGATCCGGGCGTTCTCCCTGTTCGCACTCCTGGCCAACGTGGCCGAGGACCTGCACCAGGAGCGCAGGCGCCGCATCCACACCGCGGCCGGGGAACCCCCACCGGACGGCGATCTCGCCGCCACCTGGGCACGGCTCGACCAGACGCCACCCGATCCGCAGCGACTCGCCACCGTCCGGGCCACCGCGCGCGTGGCGCCCGTGCTCACCGCCCACCCCACCGAGACGCGACGCCGCACGGTCTTCGAGGTCACCCGCCGGATCCTGGGCCTCATGCGCCGCCGCGACTCGCTGCACACCGGGCCACGGGACCGGGTCACGGAGGCGGAACTCGAGGCGATCGAACTGGCCATCCGCCGCCAGATCCTCACCCTGTGGCAGACGGCCATCATCCGCAGCGAACGGCCCCGCATCTCCGACGAGGTCGTGGGCGGCCTGCAGTATCACGAGGCCACGCTCATGGACGTGATCCCGCCGCTCAACGCGGAGATCGCCGAGCGACTGGGCTGCGGCGAACGGCCGATGGTCCGCCCCGGCTCGTGGATCGGCGGGGACCGCGACGGCAACCCGTATGTCACCGGCGACGTGGTGCGATTCGCCACCACGCAGGCCGCCGCACTGCTGCACCGGCACTACGCCCACCAGCTGCGGCTGCTCGAGCAGGAACTGTCCCTGTCGCAGCGCCTGGTGGAGGTGCCGGCCGAGCTGCGAGACCTCGCCGATTCGCTGGTCGAGGTCCACGACGGGGCCACCGCCGCGCGGGAGGACGTGCCGTTCCGGCGCGCCGTGTCGGTGGTCCGGCGTCGGCTCGCGGCGCGGGAGAAGTCGTTGTCGTCGTCGGGATCGGGACCGGGCACCGCGGCGGGCACCTCACCCGGGGCGGGTGATCCGGCGGGGTCCGACGACGAGGCCACCACCGCGCAGCCCTACACCAGCCCGGCGCAGATGCTGGCGGACCTCGACGTGATCGACACCGCGCTGGCCCGGTGCGGCGGCGACCTGCTGCGGACGCCGCGGCTGCGTGACCTGCGGTGGGCGGTGCGCACGTTCGGGTTCCACCTACAGGCCCTGGACATGCGGCAGAACTCCGAATCGCACGAGGTGGTGCTCGGCGAACTGTTCGCGCTGGCCGGCGTGACCGAGGACTACTCCGCGCTCGACGAGGACGCCCGTGTGGAGCTGCTGCTGTCCGAGCTCTCGCACGACCGGCCGCTGCTCGGGCCGCGCGCCGAACTGTCCGAGACGGCGGAGCGCGAGCTGGGGGTGATGCGGGCTGCGGCCGCGGCGGTGGAACTGCTCGGGCCGGAGGTGATTCCGCACTACATCGTGTCCATGTGCGGTTCGGTGTCCGATCTGCTCGAGCCGGCGATCCTCCTGCGCGAGGTGGGGCTGTTCTCCGGCCACCCGCACGCACCGCGATCGGGAGTGCGGCTGATCCCGCTGCTGGAGACCATCGACGACCTGGCGGCGGGGCCCGGCATCCTCGACGCGGCGCTGGCGATCCCCCAGTTCCGGGAGCTCGTGCGGGGGCAGGGCGACGTGCTGGAGGTGATGCTCGGCTACTCGGACTCCAACAAGGACGGCGGCTACCTCGCCGCGAACTGGGCGCTGTACGAGGCCGAACGCGACCTGGCTGCGAGCGCGGCCCGCGCCGGGGTGCACCTGCGTTACTTCCACGGCCGCGGCGGCGCGGTGGGACGGGGCGGCGGCAACTCGTACGACGCGATCCTCGCCCAGCCGCCCGGCGCGGTGCAGGGGGCGCTGCGGATCACCGAGCAGGGTGAGGTCATCTCGGCCAAGTACTCCGAGCCGCGGCGGGCCCGCCGGAATCTCGAGGCCCTGGTCGCGGCCACGCTCGAGGCATCCCTGCTGGATGTCGAGGGGCTCGGCGACGAGGCCGACCGGGCATACGCGGTGATGGGCGAGCTCGCGCGGCTCGGGCGTGAGGCATATGCGTCGCTCGTGCACGCCGACGAGGGGTTCATCGAGTACTTCACCACCTCCACCCCGGTGGGCGAGATCGGTGAGCTCAACATCGGCTCGCGGCCCACCTCGCGGAAGCAGACCTCCAGCGTGGACGACCTGCGGGCGATCCCGTGGGTGCTGTCGTGGTCGCAGTCGCGGGTCATGCTGCCGGGCTGGTTCGGTGTGGGCACTGCGCTGCGGCGCTGGGTCGAGGGCGAGGGTTCCGATGTCGGCGCGGGTTCGGCCGGGGCCCGTGCCGATGGCGGCTCACCCGAGGAGCGGCTCGCCACGCTGCGGCGGCTCTACGCCGACTGGCCGTTCCTGCGCACCACCCTGTCCAACATGGCGCAGGTCATGGCCAAGGCCGACATGGACCTGGCCGGGCGCTACGCCTCCCTCGTGCCCCACCCCGAGGTGGGCCGACGCATCCACGGCGTGATCTCCGACGAGTTCGAGCTCACCCGCGAGATGCTTCTGGCCGTGACCGGGCACGAGACGCTGCTCGACGACAACCCGGCGCTTGCCCGCTCCGTCCGCAACCGGTTCCCGTATCTGGAGCCCCTCAACGTCCTCCAGGTCGAACTGCTGCGCCGGTACCGTGCCGGGGATCAGGACCCGCAGGTGCGCACCGGCATCCAGCTGACCATGAACGGCCTGGCCACGGCGTTGCGCAACTCCGGCTGACCCGGCCCGTCCCCCGCCTGACCCGTCGGGCCCCGCGCCGCCGGGCTCCTTCCGCGCCCACGCGCGCCACCCAGACCACGTTGAGTCGCCCAGTCACCGCAATCCCGCAAACGCCCTGGGAAAACGCTGCACGCAACGACTCAACAACCCCGGCACCGCGCCGCCGGGCTCCCCCCGCGCCCACGCGCGCCACCGGGACCACGTTGAGTCGCCCAGTCACCCCAAACCCGCAAACCTCCTGGGAAAACGCTGCACACAACGACTCAACAACCCCGGC
>DWWG01000092.1 GCA_019119875.1 Candidatus Dietzia intestinigallinarum
GATCGCCCTGGCCGAGCTGCCGGACATGGTCCGCGGGTACGAGGAGGTCAAGCTGAAGAACGTGGCACGCTACCGCGACGAGCTCGAGCGACTCCGCGCGCAGCTGGCTCTCTGACCCCGCCGGCCCCGACCGGTCGCCCCCGACCGATCGTCCCACGCCCGATCGCCCCACGCCCGACGCCGGCCCGCACATCCCCGCGGGTCGGCGTCGGGCGTCGGTCGTGTGGGCGGGCCCCCTCCCGTGGCGGTGTCAGTCGCGCGGCATGACCGTCACCACGAGAACGGTGGACACCGCGGTGACGGCCAGGACCATTCCGACGGTCCCACCCCACCCGGCCGTCGCCAGGAACGTCCCGCCGAGGTAGCCGAACAGTGAGGAGCCGGCGTAGTAGCCGAGGTTGTACAGCGATGTCGACTGTGCACGCCCGGCCACCGCGGCCCCCGCCGCCCAGCCGGCGGCCACCGCGTGGGCGGCGAAGAACCCGGCGGTCAGCAGCACCGTCCCGCCGATGATCACCCACACGTTGCCGACGAGCGTGAGCGCGACCCCGGCCATCATCAGCAGGTTCCCGCCGAGCAGGACGGGCTTGCGGCCGAGTCGGGACGCCAGCACCCCGGCGCGCGGAGATGACACGGTGCCGGCGAGATAGGCGAGGAAGATCAGCCCGGTGAGCCAGAGCGGGAGATCAAACGGCTCCGCGGAGAGGTGGAATCCCAGGAAGTTGTACATCGCGACGAAGCCGCCCATGGTGAGGAAGGCTTGGAGGTAGAGGATCCACAGGGTCGGTGACCGCAGGTTCCCCAGCAGTTGGCCAACGGCCTTCGTGACACTGGTCCGTCGCGGGACGAAGTTGCGGGCCCGGGGCGCGGTGAGCAGGAACACGAGCACGCACAGCGTGGCGAGCCCGGTGACGACCAGCATCCCGGTCCGCCACCCGAACTGTTCCCCGATCGGCGCCGCGATCAGCCGGCCGCTGAGCCCGCCGAGGGTGGTGCCGGAGATGTAGGTGCCGGCGGCCACAGCGGCGGCGCCGGGGCGGACCTCCTCGCTGAGGTACGCCACGGCGAGGGCGGGAACACCGCCGAGCATGGCGCCCTCGAGGAACCGCAGGGCGAGTGTCGTGCCGAAGGTCGGCATCGTCACCGCGAGGACCGCGCACCCGCAGGCCAGCCCGATCGCGGCGAGCATGGCGGGGCGCCTGCCGACGGCATCACCGATGTACGACCACGGGATCACCCCGCAGGCCAGCCCGAGCGTCGCGGCCGAGATCATCAGTGCGGCGCTGTCGGGCGAGACCTGCTGCTCCTGCGCGATGAGCGGCAGCAGCCCCTGCGGGGAGTAGAGCTGCGCGAAGGTCGCGATCCCGATAGCGAGCAGTGCCAGATGCAGCCGACGGGACTCTGGCGTCCCCGGGGCGATGCCGGTGCCGCCGCTGGTGTCCACGGTGTCCGACTCTACGACTCAGGTCGGGGTGGCTCCTTTCGCGGTGCGGGCGACGAGGTCCTCGAGCCCGTCGGCGGCATCGATGACCTCGATCAGCTCCCGCTCGTCACGCAGGCCCCGCTCGCACAGGTCGACGACCTGCTCCACCAGGTCAACCGGGATCACCGCCACGCCGTCACGGTCGGCCACCACCACGTCGCCCGGGTGCACGGGCACGCCGCACAGGTCGGCGGGACCGTTCAGTTCGGCCACCTCGAGCCGGTAGCGGGCGGCCTGTGGACTCGTCCCGGCACTCCACACCGGCAGCCCCACGTCGCGGATCGAGGCGGTGTCGCGGACCGGGCCGTCGACCACGCAGGCGGCGATCCCGGCCTTGAGCGCCCACCGCGCGGAGAGTGCCCCCACGACGGCCGCGTCGCGGGTACCGCCGCAGTCCATCACGGCGACGTCGCCGGGCTCGGCGAGGCCGTAGAGGTCACGGTCGCCGAAGACGCGTCCCCGACCGGCTCCGCGGTTGGTGGAGACGTCGCCGTCGAGGCGTCGGTACCGCAGGGTGACGGACTGTCCGACGACGACGTCGTCCCCCCACACCGACGTGAGCGCCGCCGGGGGCACGCATCCGCCGCGGCCGAGCTCGTCGAGTGCGTCGGAGACCGCGGAGGAGGTGTCGGGCACGTTCCGCAGGCGGTCGAGCAGTCCGGGGGCGAGTCGCGGGATCGTCCGGGCCGTGATCAGGGAATCGTCGAGCCGGCCGGTGAGCCGCTCGCGACGGTCGACGCCGCTCATGTACCGACTCTGGTCGCGACGGGCAGGGTGCGGCGTCGCCTCGACTCGTAGGCTTCGATGTCCGCGCTGTACTGCAGGGTGAGGTCGATGTCGTCGGTGCCGTCGAGCAGTCGCCGTCGGTGGGTGGGGTCGACGGTGAACCCGAAGGTGTGGCCTCCCGCCCGGACGAGCTGTTCGCGCAGGTCGACGGTTACCTCCAGTCCCGGGTCGTCGTCGATCTCCTTCCAGATCTGCTCGATCTCCGCGTGCTCGAGTTCGACGAGCAGGAGCCCGTTCTTGAAGGAGTTGCCGGTGAAGATGTCGCCGAAACGAGGCGCGAGCACCACGCGGAAGCCGTAGGCCTGCAGCGCCCAGACCGCCCATTCGCGGGAGGACCCGCAGCCGAAGTTCTCACCGGCCACCAGGACCGTGGCTCCGCCGAACGGCTCGGTGTTGAGCACGAAGTCGGGGTCCTCGCGCCAGTCGGCGAACAGTGCCGCGTCGAGTCCGGATTTGTCGACACCCGAGCAGAACCGGACGGGGATGATCTGGTCGGTGTCGACGTCGTCGACCTTCATCGGGGCGGCGACCCCGGTGTGTGTCTGCAGTTTCTCCATGGTCTCCTACCCCTCCAGCTGGGACGGTGCGACGAGCCGGCCGGCGACGGCGCAGGCGGCGGCGACGGCCGGCGACACCAGGTGGGTCTTGATGCCGGGGCCCTGCCGGCCCTCGAAGTTGCGGTTGTTGGTCGAGGCGGTGCGGCGGCGGGGTGCGTACTTGTCCTCGTTGAGCCCCACGCACAGGGAGCAGCCCGAGTGGCGGAGCTCGACCCCGGCGTCGGCGAAGACCCGGTCGAGCCCCTCCTCGATCGCCCGGCGCCGGACCTGCTCGGAACCGGGAACCAGCACGACCTCCACGCCGTCGGCGACCCGGCGGCCGGCCAACACGGAGGCGGCGGCGCGCAGGTCCTCGATGCGCCCGTTGGTGCACGAGCCGATGAACACCGTGTCGATCTCGATGTCCGACATCCGCGTGCCGGGTTCGAGCTCCATGTACCTCAGCGCCCGCTCGGCGGCGGCCCGCTCCGCGGCGTCGGTGAACTCCTCCGGGTCCGGTACGAGCCCGGCCAGCGAGACGGTCTGAGCGGGGGTGGTCCCCCAGGACACGCGCGGCACCATCGACGCGGCGTCGAGGTGGACCTCCTTGTCGAACACGGCGTCGGCGTCGGAGTGGAAGGTCTTCCAGTACTCGACCTCGGCGTCGAAGTCCGCGCCCGAGGGCACGTGCGGCCGGCCGCGCAGGTACTCGAAGGTCTTCTCGTCGGGGGCGACGAGTCCTGCCCGGGCCCCTGCCTCGATGGTCATGTTGCAGATCGTCATGCGGGCCTCCATGGACAGGCCGCGGATGGCCTCCCCCTGGTACTCGATCACGTACCCCTGCCCGCCGGCGGTGCCGATCGCCGCGATGATCTCGAGGATCAGGTCTTTGGCGCTGACCCCGGGGGGCGGTGTCCCGTCCACGACGACGCGCATGTTCTTCATCTTCTGCATCCACAGCGTCTGGGTGGCCAGCACGTGCTCGACCTGGCTCGTGCCGATGCCGAATGCCAGCACGCCGAACGCCCCGTTGGTGCTCGTGTGGGAGTCGCAGCAGACGAGGGTCATCCCCGGCTGGGCGAGTCCGAGCTCGGGGGCGATCACGTGGGCGATGCCGCGCTGACGGTCACCGGGAGCGTAGAGCTCGATGCCGAAGTCGGCGCAGTTGCGCTTCATCAGCTCGATCTGGCGGGCGCCCTCGACGATGGTGGGCACGCGCAGCTCGTCGTCGGTCGCGTTCTGGTGGTCGATCGTGCCCAGAGAGAGCTCGGGGCGCCGGACCGTCCGGCCGGCCTCGCGGAGATTCGAGAACGCCACCGGGGTGTTGACCTCGTGGATCAGCTGCATATCCACGTAGACGAGGTCCGGGCCCCCCTCCACGGATGCCACCGTGTGTTGTCTCCAGATCTTGTCCGCCAGTGTCTCGGCCATCGGATCGTCCCTTCGCTGAACAGCTCTGTGACCGAGACCATAGTAGGATTGGCGCCATGTGATGAACGACGACGACGTTTTTGCTACCAAATGCTCACTGTGAGGGCCACATCTGCCCGCGTCGTCGTCGTCGATGAGAAATCCGGAAGGAAAACTGAGCCGATGGCCGACCTGGACAAACTGGACCTGGACCTGTTGCGACTGATCGTCGAGGAGCCCCGTGCCGGGGTGCGCGAGTACTCCCGCCGGTTGGGGATCGCCCGCAACACGGCGACCTCGCGGATCACCAAGCTGGAGAACGCCGGGGTGATCGTGGGGTGGCGACCGCAGATGGACCTGGCCCCTCTCGGCTACGAGGTGACCTCGTTCGTCCACGTCCACATCGCGCAGGCATTCCTCGAGGAGACGCTCGAACGCCTGTCGCTGATCCCCGAACTGATCGAGGCCAACACCGTCTCGGGAGAGGGCGACCTGCTGTGCCGGCTGGTGGCCCGCAACAACTCCCACTTCGAGGAGGTGCTGCAGAAGGTCCAGCGCCTCGAAGGTGTCCGGCGGGTCCGCTCGGAAATCGTCCTCAACCGCAGGATCTGGCCCCGGGTGGTCCCCCTCGTCGACAAGGTCCGGGCAGATATGTGACACACCTGGTCCCCCTCGGACGTACAGAACTGATCCGACGGCTCACCACTGCCCCGGTGCCGCACCGACATTTGATCATCTGGCCCTGATTCGACCGGAGCCGCTTGAAGGTGTGACCTGCAACACCTTGACTGGCGATCGTGCCCACTCCCGGCAGATCGCGAAGGAGCCAGAGAATGTCGCTGACGCACCCCTCATCGAAGGACAGACCCACGCCGGAGCCGACCCCACCGGAGGAGACGGACGCGGACTCGAGCGGCGCCGGGTCCGCCGCCGTGGGCGAGGCGCCGTCGCGGTGGACCGTCATAGGTCTGCCGATGTGGATCTTCCTGCCGATGTTCCTGCTCATCGCGCTGGCCGTCTACACGGACACGTTCCCCAACACTCTCATCAGCGGGTTCGCCCTGGCCACGGCCCTGGGGGTCATGCTCATGTGGATCGGGCAGCAGGTGCCGGTGCTCAAGGACTTCGGTCTGCCGATCATCCTCGCGCTGTTCCTGCCCGCGGTGTTCGTCTGGCAGGGCTGGATCCCGGCCGGAACCGTCGAGGCGATGGAGGCGTTCACCACCGAGCAGGGCGCCTGGGATTTCATCCTGGTGTCCATCATCACCGGCGCGATCCTCGGCATGCCCCGACAGCTCATCATCAAGGCCGGCGTCCGCTATGCCGTACCCGTCGTCGGCACGATCGTCGGCGTGCTGGCCCTCATGGGCCTGATCGGTGCCGCCCTGGGCTACGGCTTCGGCCGGACCATCTTCTTCGTCGCCGCCCCCGTCATGGCCGGCGGCCTGCCCATCGGGGCGATCCCGATGTCCGAGATGTACGCCGAGGCCTCCGGAGGGGCCCCCGCCGAGTATCTGAGCATCCTCGTCTCGGCCGTCCTCGTCGCCAACGTCCTCTGCGTGGTGTTCGCCGCGGTCCTCAACGGCCTGGGCAAGCGGGCCCTGCAGACCCGGACCTGGTTCAACGGCAACGGTCAGCTGCTGCGGGCGAGCGCGGAGGACGCGGAGAGCATGCGGATCCCGGCCAAGCCGTCGGGCTCCACCTTCGCCGCGCTCGGTCAGGGCCTGCTCATCGCCGGCACCCTCTACGTGGTCGGCTCGATGCTCAACTCGGTCGTCCCGGACATCCACACCTACGCCTGGGTCACGTTCGTCGCCGCCGCCATCAAGATCATCGGCTTCGTCCCGGACAGCATCGAGGACGCCGCCTCCCAGTGGGGCGACTACGCGACCGCGGCGTTCGTCCCCGCTCTCCTGGCGTCGGTCTCCATAGCGTCGATCGACATCGGCGGAGTCGTCGAGGGGTTCACCGACCCCACCTTCATCCTGCTCATCGCGCTCACCGTCGGCGTCGCCGGGGTGATCGCCGGCCTCCTGGGCTACCTGGTCCGCTTCTACGTGGTGGAGTCGGCCATCGTCCCGGGTCTGGTCATGGCCGACACCGGCGGCTCGGGCGACGTCGCGGTCCTCTCCGCCGCGGAACGGATGCACCTGCTGCCGTTCGCCACGGTCGCGACCCGCCTCGGTGGCGCGCTGCTGCTGGTCCTCACGTCGACCCTGGTGCCGATCCTCGGAGCCGGCGTCTTCTAGCACACGCCCACCACCACCCACTCACCCACCCCGAAATCCGCTACCCTGCCTCGACATCCGCCACCCGCGACGGGTGGCGGATCGGGAGGGAGGGTAGCGGATTCCGGCGGCTCAGGCCCGCAGCGCCGCCGACGCCATCGCCGTCAGAACCCGGCGGAGCTCCGCCTCGGCCATCGCGGGCAGCCGAGGACTGGAATTGAGCAGGCCGAACACCGCGTGGACGTGCGCCCGCGCCACGGTGGTCCCGATCCCCGGTCTCAGCCGCACCAGCGCGTCGACCCACACCTCGGCATACTCGCGCTGCAGCCTCCGCAC
>DWWG01000093.1 GCA_019119875.1 Candidatus Dietzia intestinigallinarum
AGCTCGTCCAGGCGACGGTCGGAGAGTCCCCCTTCGGACAGGGCGTCGAGCTGGGCGACCGCCGCGCGGGAGGCGGCGGTGAACTCGTCGCCGGAGTACTCACCGATCCACTCGCGGTACGGGTGTTCGCCGCCGTGCTCGGTCAGCCGCGGCTGCAACCTGGCACCGATCTCCGCGTAGCCGATCGTGCACGGTGCCAGCGCCACGCTCAGGTCGAGCAGGTCCCCGGCCATCCCCGAGTCCAGCACGTAACGGGTGTAGGCGACGGTGGCCTGCTTCTCGGCTGCGGCCTCGAGCTCGGTGCGCGGGATACCCCAGCGCTCGGTGAGCGTCAGGTGGAGCTCGGTCTCGGCGAGGATCGCGCCGGTCGCGGCGTGCGCGGCCTTGAGGTCGGCCAGGGTGCGGCTCTTGTACGTGGCCAGCGCGTTGGCGCGGGTGAACTGGACGAGGAAGTGGAAGTCCTGGATCAGATAGTCCTGGAAGACCGGAAGCGGCAGGGTGCCGGCGCCGAGCTGCTCCACGAAGTCGTGCCGGGTGTAGGCGTCCCACTCGGCGGCGCAGCGGGTCTTCAGGGTCTCGAACAGGCTCAACTCGGTTCTCCTCCGGGTTCGGTCGACGGCCGGGCGAGGATCGCCCCTTATGGACGCTATCCCGGTTCCGCCCTGGTGTGGGCTCCGGCCACTTTTCGCACACCCTCCCCCGCCCGACTCGGCGGCACGCCCTCCCAGCGGGTGAACGCCCTGGTGAACGTCGCGGTCTCCGAGTAGCCGAGCTCGCGTGCCACCTCGGCCACCGCCGCGCCCTGACCCAGGAGTTCGAGCGCCCGCCCGTGCCGCACCTCGTCCAGAATCTGCCGGAACGAGGTGCCCTCCGCCGTCAGCCGCCGGCGCAGCGTGCGCTCATCGAGGTGCAGGTCCGCAGCGACCTCGTTCATCGACGGCCACTCGTCGCGCCCGTGCTGCAGTCGACTTCGGACCTGCCCGGCCACACCGACGCGCGCCATCCGCGCCTCCAGCAGGTCTCGGCACTGCTGCTCGAACAGCCGCGCGGTGTTCTCATCCGCCTGCGGTAGTCGTACGTCCATGCGCTCACGAGGGATCACCAGCCGGTTGGTCGCGCAGCGCGGCACCACCGCGGCCGGCTCGAGTCCCCATGCCTCGGCCAACAGCACGGCGCTGCCGGGGCCCAGCGCGGTCTCGATGCGCACGAGGTGCAGATCGATCTGGGCGCCCCGGAACGCCACCGCCAGCCCGGCGAGATCACGCTCCACTACAAAGGTGCGAACGTCGGGCGGGATCTCGTCGTCGGCGGCCACCGCGTACACGACCCCGTCGCCCTCCTCCAGCGAGAACCGCAGGTGCGTGGGCGACAGCGCGAGGTACGGGATCGCCCGCTCGAGCGCTGCCCGCACTGTGGGCCCGGCGAGCATCATGAATCCGATCACGCCGGTCCGGCCGATCGTCGAGTACGCCCCGATGCGCACTCCCAGCCCGGGCTCGTCGCCGAGTCCGGTCAGCAGATTGCGGATCAGCGCGAACTCCTGATGTGCCCAGATCTGGGCGTTCTCATCCGCGAGATCGGGTGGCTGAATTCCGGTGCCGGCGAGGCATCTCGTCGTCGTCATCCCCTGCGCCACGGCGCCTTCCACCATGATCCGCACGCCCTCCGTGCCGCGCGGCACGGCCCATACGCACATCGCCCGAAAATACCAACCCACCCACCCGACTGTCCGGAAATGCCAATTTTCCGGCCGGAAGCGCCATTCCGCCGGCACGGTTGCGTGGTTACGGTCACAGTCATGACACTCGCCGGCTCCCCTGACACCGCCACCGACACCGGGCTCGCGGCCGAGCTCGGCGCCCTCTACGCCCGCGCCAAGGCCGCGGTCGGTGCCGAGGACCTGGCACACATACGCAACGTCACCGCCTACGGCGAGGCGATCGACGCCCGCCGCCGCGAACTGCTGCGCGACGGAGGACCCCGCGCGATCCGCCGCGCAACCGCCCTGGAGATGGCGTACCGGCTCATGCAGTTCTCCGAGCTGGGCCACAACATCATCCACGGCAGCTACGACCACCTGCCGGACTGCGGCGAGTACCACTCCGACCGCTACCACTGGGACTTCAACGTGGACGTCGACCACTGGAAGACCATGCACCACGTCGGCCACCACCCCAACACCAACATCGTGGGCCTCGACCACGACCTGGGATACAGCCTGTTCCGCGGCAGCGCCGGCCAGGACTGGTACGGGCACCACATCGGACAGGTCGCGCTGATTTCCGTGCTCGCCGCCATGGCCCCTCTCGCGGCGCCGTTCTTCCTGTCCAACATCGCGCGCAAGGTGGAAGGCCACCGCTTCTTCAGCTCCTACACGCTGCGTTCCCCCGCCCGGATCGCGGGTGCCGACATGCGCCGCCGGTTCGTCGACGAGCCGTTCCGTCAGGGCTGGAAGCCGCTGCCGACGATCGCCGCGAACTATCTCGGCGGCGTGACCGGCTACATGTCGGTGCTGTTCCTGGTGTTCATCGAGCACCACGCCGGCGAGCTCGAACTGTTCACCGACCCCGGCCCCGACGAGACCGCCGACCAGTACTACGAGCGCCAGATCCGCGCGACGCGAAACTTCCTGCCCAGTACGCAGATGGACGACGCGCTGACCCGGCTACTGGAAGAGGAGGTGCCGTTCGAGAACCGCCCCGACCTGCGCATTTTCTACGGCGGGCTGGACACGCACATCGAGCATCACCTGTTCCCCGATCTGCCGCCGTCGATGCAGCGCGAGATCGCGCCGGAGGTCCGCGAGATCGCCCTGCGCCACGGTCTGCCGTACCACGAGACGCCGCTACTGGAGACCGTGCCGCTCATCGCCAAGACGCTCACGGGCCTGTCGGTGCCGTTCGGAGAGCGCGAACTGTCCCGGCCCGGCGACCTGCTGCGCGACCCGGCCGGCCTGGCGCGGCGCATCGTGGCGGGGCTGCGCTACCGGAAGCTGCCCGAGTCGCCGTACCTGGACAAGCCGCAGTTCCACAACGTGCCGGCGCGGGTCATCTCGGCCACGCCGGTCGCCGACGGGCAGGCCCTGTCGGTGCGCCTGGCCCGCCCGCGCGGGTGGGAAGATGTGCGGTGGGATGCTGGCGCGTACGTGTCGGTGCGGATAGAGGTCGACGACGACGACGGCCGCACCGAACTCGTCCGCCAGTACAGCCTGGTCCGCGACTCGGTCGAGCAGGCCGATGCGGCCGACCTGGAGTTCTGCGTCAAGCGCGTGGCCGACGGCCGCGTCTCCAACCGGCTAAACGACACCCTGAAGCCGGGGACCTACGTGACGCTCGTGGGCGTGCCGCAGTCGACCGGCGACTTCGCGCTGGCAGGACCCGTGCCCGGCACCACAGGCCCGCCCCCCACCCTGCACATCGCGGGCGGCGTGGGCATCACGCCGATCATCGCACTGCTGCGCCGCCTCGCCCGGGATGCCCGCGGGGCCGACGCGACGCTGCTCTACTTCAACCGCGACGAGCGCTCGATCATCTTCGAGCCCGAGCTCCGCAAGCTGGCCCGCGACGCCGGGATCACGCTGCACCTGTTCACCGACACCCCGTCCGACCGCGACGACCTGCGCACCGGCCGGCTCGGCCCGGATTTGCTGGCCGAGCTGGTGCCGGACCTGGCCG
>DWWG01000094.1 GCA_019119875.1 Candidatus Dietzia intestinigallinarum
CGTGGTGGCGCGGGTGACTACCGTGGTGGTCAGGCATATTTCGTCATCAGGAGGCCTCATGATCGTCACCGTCAACGGTGAGGACCGCACGCTCGCCGCCGGCGCCACCGTCCGTACCCTCGTCACCTCGATGGATCTGCCCGACGACGGCGTGGCCATCGCGGTCGACGGCGCGGTCGTGCCCGGCTCGAGCTGGGACGACACCCCGCTGGACGCCGGCGCGGAGGTGGACATCCTCACGGCGGTCCAGGGTGGCTGAGGCGGCTACCGCCCGGGGCGGCGCCACCGCCGACCCCTCGGTCGCCTCGCAGGTGGCCGGGGTGTTGGACTCTCCGCTGGTCATCGCGGGCGAGGAGATCGGCTCGCGGCTCATCACGGGCACCGGCGGCGCCGGGAATCAGGAGGTGCTGCGCGAGGCGCTGATCGCCTCCGGCACGGCGCTGACCACGGTGTCGATCCGCAGGGTCGACATGCGGCTCGGCTCGGGTGGTCCCGGGCTGCTCGGGATGCTGCGCGAGCTCGGCATCCGCGCACTGCCCAACACGGCCGGCTGCCGGGGTGCGGCCGAGGCCGTCAAGACCGCCCGGTTGGCCCGCGAGGCGCTCGGCACCAACTGGGTGAAGCTTGAGGTGATCGCCGACGAGCGCACCCTGCTGCCGGATGCGATCGAACTCGTCGAGGCGGCGGAGGACCTGGTCGACGACGGTTTTGTGGTGCTGCCCTACACCACCGACGACCCCGTGCTGGCGCGTCGTCTAGAGGACGTGGGCTGCGCGGCGGTCATGCCGCTGGGCGCGCCGATCGGTACCGGGTTGGGCATCTCGAACCCGCACAATCTGGAGATGATCGTCGAGCGGGCCGGGGTGCCGGTGATCTGTGACGCCGGGATCGGTACCGCCTCCGATGCCGCGCTGGCCATGGAGCTCGGTTGTGACGGTGTGCTGCTGGCCACCGCGGTGACCCGCGCCGAGAATCCGCCGCTGATGGCGGCCGCGATGCGGGAGGCCGTCCGCGCCGGACACGCGGCCCGGCTGGCCGGCCGTATCCCCAGGCGGTTCTGGGCGCAGGCCTCCAGTCCGCCGCTCGACTAGTGCTCCGGGCGGGGGACACGCCGCACGCTGACGCCGCCCATCAGCGCCAGCCCGGTCACGCGGACGGTCGGTGCGCCGGGCGGGGCCTGCCGCACGGGACGCGAGTCCTGTTTCCACGTCCCCGACTGCTCGGCGAAGCCGCCCATCAGTCCGAAGCCGTCCATGACGAGGTGCAGGTCGTCGGGCACCACGATCTCGATCCCACCCCACACGGCGAACGCCCGGATGGTGATCTCGCCCGACTGCAGGCGTGCCCGGCGCAGGTCGATCGAGACGCCGCCCATGAATGCCACCGTGGTGTGGGTACCCGCGATGGTCCACACGCCGGAGCGATCGCAGCCGCTCATCACGGCGATCGACGCGCTTGTGCCGGTCTCGCCGGTGACGCGGCGGAGGGGAGCCCGGTCGTCGGCGGCCTCGGGGTGGAGCTCACCGGTGGCGCCTGATCTCGGCTCACCGTCGGGCTGCCGGTCGGCGTCCGCTCGCGGATCGGGGTGGCCGTCGAACTGCCGACGCGCCGGGGACAGGTCCACCGTGAGCGTCGCGAGCTCGTTGCGGAACTGCGCCTGATAGGCCTGCGAGGTGCGGGCGTCGAACTCGTCCACGGTCAGCCGCCCCTCGGAGAAGGCCTGCTGGAGGATCCGGGCGGTCTCGTGCCGCTCCGCGTCCGACGCCCGGACCGCGGGGGTGTTGGGCTCCGGGTCGTGGCTACCGTGATCCATAGGGCGAGTCTAGTCCCAGTCGGCCGGGCTATGCGTCGGGCGCGATCCGTGACGCGCCCGCCGGGCGTGGGCCCCGATGTCCCTGATCGGCTGCGTGCGGGATGATCACCGGTGTGAACATCTTGTTGAGCTCCGGTTCGGGTGATTCGGTTCGGCAGCCACGCCGCGTGCCGGGGGCGGGTCTCCTCCCGGTGACGGTATTGGCCGCCGTCGTGCTGAGCGGGTGCGTTTCGGAGATCACCCACACGCGTAACGGCCAGACCGTCACCGAGTCGGTGGACAAGGCGCCCAACAGCGAGGACGTCGATCCGTGCGGTTTGGATGAGTCGTTCCTGGTCGAACTCTCCGTGGATCCCGCGGACCTGGTGCGGGGGCGGGGGACCGGTTCCTCGCCCACGTGCACCTGGGAGAAGAGCGCGTACAGCGAGACCGGTCTCTATTACTGGGTCGAGGGCGAGACCCGAGCGGATCCGGCCAACGAGCTCAGAACGCTGGACAACGGCAGGACAGTGGAGGTCTTCTACGATTCGCCGGGCATGGCGCGGTACATCCTGCGGACCGAAGACCTGACCCTGAACGTCAGCTACTCGGCCCCCGCCTCCCTTGAGCCCACGGCACCCGAGGGCGTGGAGGCGGTGATGGACCGACTCCTGGTGATGTACGGGGGCTGAGGAAGGGCGGCTCCCTGTCTCGCGGCCGGGGCAGGCACACTGGAGCCCATGATCGAGGTACGGAATCTCACCAAACGCTACGGCGCGGCCACCGCTGTCGACGACCTCAGCTTCACGGTGCGGCCGGGTGTCGTCACGGGCTTCCTCGGCCCGAACGGTGCCGGCAAGTCCACCACGATGCGCATGATCGTCGGCCTGGACACCCCGACGTCCGGTGAGGCGCTGGTCGGCGGGGTCCCGTTCCGCGAGTTGGAGAATCCGTCCGGCAAGGTGGGCTGCCTGCTCGACGCCTCCTGGACCCACGCCAACCGTTCGGCCGGCGCGCATCTGAAGATGATCGCCGCCGCGGCGGGCATCCCGGCCTCACGCGTGGACGAGATGCTCGCGCTGGTCGGTCTGACGGACGTCGCCGGCCGCAAGGTGGGCGGCTACTCGTTGGGCATGCGGCAGCGACTCGGCCTGGCCACCGCCATGCTCGGCGATCCCGAGGTCCTGTTGTTCGACGAGCCCGTCAACGGACTCGACCCGGAGGGCATCCTGTGGATCCGTCGGTTCATGCACGCCCGCGCGGCGGAGGGGCGCACCGTGTTGGTGTCCTCGCACCTGCTGTCGGAGATGGCGCAGACCGCCCAGGACCTCGTGGTGATCGGCCGCGGCCGGCTGCGGGCCCAGACCTCCGTCGAGGAGTTCCTCTCGGCCGCCCGGTCGTCGGTGGTCCTGCGCACGCCCCACGTCGAGGAGTTCCGGGCCGCCGCCGCGGAGGAGGGGGTCGCCGCCACCCTCGACGAGTCCGGTGCCTTCCTCATCGACGGCCAGAGCGCTCAACAGGTCGGTGATCTCGCCGCCAGTCTGGGGATCACCGTCCATGAACTGCACGAGAAGCGGGCGTCGCTGGAGGAGGCCTTCATGGCGCTCACCGATCAGGACGTCGAGTACCACGGTCAGGAGTCCGCCCGATGAATCTTCTCAAGTCCGAGTGGATCAAGGTCACCACCACCAAGAGCGCCTACTGGCTCTACGGCATCGGTATCGCGCTGGCGGTGGGCATGGCCGCCCTGTTCGGCCAGCTCGAGCAGTCCGGCGCCGGCGATCCGATGGCCGGTGAGCCGGGGCCGGGTGGCGACGCCCTGTTCGCCCTCGCCGGTGTCAGCGCCTTCACAGTCTTGCTGGCGTGGATCGCCGCGATCGTGGCCGTGACCGGCGAATACCGCTACCACACCATCCGCCCCACCTTCCTGGTCGCGCCCGCGCGTTGGCCGGCGGTGGTCGCCAAGTCGGTGTTGTTCGTGGTCTTGTCGATGGTTGTCGTCGTCGTCGCCGTCGTCGTCACTCTTCTCGTGGGCGGCGCGCTGTCGGGCAACGATTCCTGGACCCCGTTCTCCGGCGACGGACTGACCTACCTGTGGCGATTCCCCGTCTACACGGGCCTGGGCACGCTCGCGGTGATGGGCCTGGCCTACGTCATGCGCAACGCAGCGGGGACCATCTCGTTGTTCCTGGTGTGGGTCCTGGCGCTTGAGGGCATGATCTCGCTCATCCCCAGGGTCGGCCAGGACATCGCGGGCTGGATGCCGTTCTCCAACGGTGACTTCTGGACGCAGGGCGAGCAGATGCGTGGGTACGTCACGTGGGGGGAGTGGCCGGCATTCGCCTGGTACTCGGCGGTGTGTATCGCGCTGTGGGTCGTGGGGCTGGTCGTCACGCTGCGCCGGGATGCCTGATCCCTGGCGCGTTGCCGAGTCCTGAGACCGCGGCGCCGCGAGATTCTGCCGCCCGACGTGAAACGACCGACGCCGGTGGGCTGTCTTCTCAACCATCGTCTCTCGCGCGGGGTGCCGCCGTGTGCGCTGAGCGAGCTGGGGCCCGTCGATGTGTGATGCGCGGGCCGGCTGCCTGTCGCGGGATGGCGATCGGGGCGTCCGCCGGGCTCGTGTCCGGCCTGTCGGCCGGGATGCTCGGCGGTGTGGCGTTGGGGAGGGTCGGTGTCGCCGGCCGCGTTCCCCACGGCGGGTTCCGGCCTCGAGGGCGACGACGACGTCACCACCGTGACGATGTCGGATAGTCCTGCCGTCGACGACTGAGCGTTGAGTCTCGTCGATATTCGTGACGCGATAGATGTCCGCCGTTTCCGGTGCTCGGCATCGGTCGTGCTGCCGCCGAGGCTTCAGCGGCCGAGATCTTCGAGGGAGGAGGCGTGAAGGTGGCGTTCGTCCGTGCGTCGCAGGTGTACGAGGAGACCACCACATACTTTGCCGCCGGTCCCGGCACTCCGGCGTCCGCACTGCCGCGGAACCGCACCCTGCAGGTGGTTCGGGACGCACGCGCGGATGCTTATCTGGTTGTGGCCTATATGGACTTGGGCCTCGAGGAGCTGACCTGCCCCGGGAATGAGGCGATCGTCTCTGCGCGTGATCTGGAGACGGCGGGTGCGGACGTGGTCCTCGGCGATCACGACTCCGCGTCAAACTGCGCCGGCTGCGTGGGCGATGCCTATGTACCTTTTGGACTCGGAAACCTCGTGTACTAATTGAACACCGAGCCGGTCAGGCACGCAGGCGTGTTTCCGGTGACTATCGACGTGGCGGCGTCGGACGAGCCTCGCCTCGACCGTCCGCTGGTCACGGATGCGGACTGGGACGCGAGGCTCATCTCGGGTGACGGCATCCCGCGCCGCCAGGACCACGCCACCACGGCCCGCTTGCACGAGGTCTTCGAGGCCTCGCGCGACTGCACCCCGGCTCGCGTGACGCCCTAGTCCGACGGTCTGGCCGGTGAGCTCGTCGAATCGCTGCTTCTTGAGTGGCTCCGCCTTTGTCAGCGACCCATTGCGCACGGTCGATCCGCGTATGCAAGGTCCGCCGGTCTCGGCCCTGGCCCATCGGGCGGGTCAGCCCCGCTGTCTCGCCGTCGTCGATAACGCTACCGCAGCGCCCGAGGTTGTCCGCGAGCTCCTTGGGAGCTTTCGAAGTGCGAGAGGCGACAATGAACGACAGGCCTAAATCCTCCAGTGCTGAGGTTGGCCGCCGACAGCGTCCCGGCATCGGCGACACCGATCATGCCGGTCCTGGAAGCCGGTGATCACCGGGATCAACGTCTTGGCCTCGGCCATGTTTCCTTCGATGCGTGGATATCCAGTGGAAACTCGTCCCGTGCGACCAGCAACCCGACAGTGATCTGAGGATCGGCGCGACGCTCCTTGCTCATCCCGACCTTGAACAGGTCCGCCAGCGCGATAAAACGCAAGCGTAGAGACCCCTTCCGCCACTCGCGTTGGGAACAGAACAGGCCAAGCCAAATCGGATTCAGCCCAAACTAACACTGCAAGTGGCATTGTGACGAAAAGCTTGTTAGTGAGCTTCACATCACATAGTGTACCCACAGCGGCCCCAATAATGACGGGCCACGACCGAGGCCGGAAAGCCCGGCCCCTTCATTAGCATGGGAGCATCAATGGTCATCGACTTTGCCACAGCTTTCGCCGCGTTTGCGAAGAGCGTTCTCGGTGCCGCCACCGGATCAATTTCTTCGATCCTCACCCAGTCTGCGTAAAGTCCATTCACGATAGGAGTCACCGATGACATCACTTGCGAGCTACGTTCCGATGGTAGGAGAATTGATCTACGGCCTTCTTGTTGCCATGCCCCTAAAGCTGGTGCTCGGCATCGACGTTCTCTAACCCATACACCAGGAGACACACCATGAGTAAAGACTTGACACTTATCTTCACTGGATCCGCAGGAACAACCATACAAGCGTTTATCACTTTCCTGACGGATCTCGTCGTCCCGTAACCTCACACGAGAGAAGACTCAAATGCTGACCAATTTCCTCACGACGTTCATCTCGTCTGTCGGGCTGACCCTTAATCTGCCGATCCTCGGGAGCACTCTGGGTGCTATGGAGCTGAGCTAAAGGCACCATCTCTATTTCCAGTGAAGCGGCAGCCTCTCTCGTCCCGTGTTGGGCGAGAGACTGCCGCTTCACATGCTCAGCCCCGTGCGGCAACCACGACCGAGTCACACTCGACTTGGCTCAAGTTAGTGCGGAAGTCATGAAGCCTGAGCTGGACCTCCTGACGGGCATTTTGACTGTTTGGGCTGCGTATGCGGGTGGGTTGGAGGTAGGGGTTGATGCGGTCGGGGTAGGCGGCGGCGAGCTGGGCGAGGGCCTGTTTCCAGTTCGTGGTCACTTGGCCTTCGATGAGGCGGCCTGAGGCTCGTCTCTGCCCGGCCGGTTTGCCCTTCTCTGCGGCGCGGTCGCGGGCTCGACGGTCTTCGATGTTGCAGATCGCCAGCCACAGCAGCTTGACCGCTGATTCGGTGGTCGGGAGATGGCCGCGGTTCTTGGTGACTTTGCGCAGCTGGAAGTCCAGCGACTCGATCGAGTTCGTCGTATAGATCACCCGTCGCAGCATGGGCGGGAACTGAAGGAACGGGATGAACCGCTCCCAGGCCGCGGGCTAGGTCGCGACCGTCTGCGGGTAATTGGCGCCCCACGCGGAGGTCTCGATGTCGGCCATGGCCGCCAGTGCGGTTTGCTCGTTCGGAGCCGTGTAGATATTCCCCGAACTCGGTGGCGGCTTTCTTGCGGTCGCCGTAGGACACGAACCGCATCGAGGCGCGGATCAGGTGCACCACGGACGTTGGACCAGCGAATCCGGCCAGGTGGCCTCGATCGCCTCCGGCAGGCCCTGCAGGCCGTCGCAGCACACGATGAGCACGTCACGCACGCCCCGGTTGGCCAGGTCAGCGCACACGTGGGCCCAGAATGAGGCGCTCGATGTCGTGGACCCAGGTGCCCAGCACGCGCTTGACGCCGTCCAGGTCCACGCCCACGGCGATGTACGCCGAGCGGCCCACCACGCGGTGATCTTGACGGACCTTGATGCGGACCGCATCCAGATAGACGACCGGGTAGAACTCCTCCAGCGGCCGGTTCTGCCACTCCAGCACAGCGTCGGCCACGGCGTCGGTGATGGCCGAGATCGTGGCTGGCGAGAGCTCGACCCCGATCGTGGAGGCCAGGTGGTGCTCGATCTCCCGGACGGTCATGCCGCCGGCGTAGAGGCTGATGATCATGTCATCGAGCCCGTCCAGGCGGCGCTGGCCCTTGCGAATCAGGCGCGGTTCGAACGAGCCGGCTCGGTCGCGGGGGACATCGACGGTGAACGATCCGACCTCGGACTCGATCGTCTTCGAGGTGGTGCCATTGGGGCATTCGGCCGTTTGGCCGGCGCGTGCTCGCCCTTCTCGTACCCGAGATGCCCGGACAGCGCGGCCTGCAAGCCCCGCTCGAGCGAGGTCTTGAGCAGTGCCGGCAGTAGCCCGTCGGAGCCGGTGATCGCCACCTCGCCGGAGTCGATCTTGGCGAACAACTCATCCAGCGATCCGCTGGCCTGAAGATGGGCAACCAGCTCGTTACCCGACGCCGGTGAGGCGTCCTTCTCGTCGGTCGTAGTCATCAGTGTTGCGCGTCCCTTCAGAACGGCTTACACAGACAATCCAACACGCCCCGATGCCACAGACATCGACCCGGCCTTGATGGACGGGCAAGTGATCGTGGCGGCGCGTCACGACCTATGGAGGGTCGAGCAGTTGTTCCGGATGGCCAACTCCGATCTCAAGGCCAGGCCGATTTTCCATCGCACCCGCGACGCCATCGAAGCGCACCTGACCAACGTGTTCGCAGCCCTGGCAATAGCCCGGTACCTGCAGAATCGCGCCGGAATGTCAATCAAGAAGATCGTGCGGCCCCTGAGTCGGATCCACACCGTCATCATCGACGTCGACGGTCACGAACTCACCGCCCGCACACCCTTGGACGAGGA
>DWWG01000010.1 GCA_019119875.1 Candidatus Dietzia intestinigallinarum
ACGACGACGACGGCGGCGTCCGGTCGATCGGAAGGTGAGGCGTCCACGGCGATGCGGATCTCGCCGGGCTCCCCGGCGGCATCACGGGCGGGACCGCGGGCGGCGTCCCCGGCGGCGGCCTCGAGAGCGGCAGCGACCGCGGGGGCCGCCGAGTCCCGGGCGCCCAACACCGCGATCGTCAGCGGTCCGGGCCGACTCCGCGTGTTGGGTGCGCTCTGCGGGTCGGGTGCGCTCTGCGGGTCGGGCACGCTCTGCGGGCGGGGTGCGCTCTGCGGGTCGGGCACGCTCTGCGAGTCGGATCGGCTCAGTGGTCCAGGGCGCACAGTGCCGCCTCCGCGAGTTCGCCGACCTCGGGGTGGACCGCGAGACGTTCCAGTTCGGCCTCGAGCCGCGCCACGCGGACCGAGGCCAGGCCGTCCAGGGCGCGCTCGACGAAGGTCACCACGGTGTCGACCGATCGGTCCTCGGGGTCACGGGCGTCCACCGCGGGCAGACCCCGGGCCCAGCGGGGGCGCGGGCCGTCGACCGGGCCCGGGCCGCCGGTGCCGGCGACGACCGCGTGGGCGTTGTCGTCGTCGTCATAACTCCCCGTGGCCACGATGAGCATCGGATGTCGGCGAGGGCGCCGCGCCCACGCCTCCTCGTGGCGACAGGGGGCGGTGCGCAGGCAGATGATCTCCACGTCCGGGGCCACCGCCGGCGGTGCACCCGGCGCGGCGAGGGAATCCAGGTCCTCGACCGTGACCCGCCAGCCCCGCCGCGCCCGCAGTGCCGCGGCCAGGGTGCGCCGACCAGAACCCAGGCCGCCCCGCACACGCAGATCGACGGGCGCGTCGAACCGCGCAAGTGCTGCGGAGATCAGCTCGGCGCCCGGATGCGTCGGCTCGGGGGCGACCGCCCCGTTCGGGGTGGAGGTGATGAGGCGCCGGATCCGTGCTGCGGGATCCGGTGCGAGGGGTCGCGCCACGTCCTTCGCGGCGGTGTCCTGGGTCACGGTCGGCACAGGCACATGGTGGCCCGACCACACCGCGCCGACAAGACCTTCCCCAGGCAGGATCGCTTCCGGGCGCCCGGATCCGGGCGCACCCCGACCCCGCGCGCGAGGCCCGGGATTCGTGACACGACCGCGCATTACGGGATGATGGCCGGGTGAACCAGAGCGAGAACCCCGTGCCGGAGGCCGCCGAGACCCCCGCCGAGCGCGGCCCGCGCACCCCCGCGGACGCGACCCCCGACCACGACTCCCGGCTGTTCCCCCGCGTGACCGCCTACCGGTTCCGGCGCGGCGGCGCGATGCGCCCCGGCCAGCAGCGCAACTGGGAGGAGAACTGGCCCACCTACGGTCAGAACGTCTCCGACGAGATCGTGGACCCGGTGAGACTGTTCGGGCGCGACGCCCCGCTGATCGTCGAGATCGGCTCCGGCACCGGCACCTCCACCGCCGCGATGGCCGAGGCGGAGCCGGACATCGACGTGATCGCCGTGGAGGTCTACCAGCCGGGCCTGGCCCAGCTGCTCGGCATGATCGTGCGCTCCGGACTCGAGAACGTGCGCATGATCCGCGGCGACGGCGTGGACGTGCTCAAGAACATGATCGCCCCCGACAGCCTGACCGGCGTGCGCGTGTTCTTCCCCGACCCGTGGCCCAAGGCCCGCCACCACAAGCGGCGTCTGCTGCAGTCCGGCACCTTCGCCCTCATCGCCTCGCGACTGGAGCCCGGCGGCGTGCTGCACGTGGCCACCGACCACGCCGACTACGCCGAGTGGATCGGCCCGACCGGGGACGCCGAACCCGCACTCGAGCGGCTCGACGCCACGACGGACGTCGGACACGTACCGTTCAGTCTGGACAGACCCGTGACGAAGTTCGAGGGCAAGGGGCTGCGGGAGGAGCGCGTCATCCACGAGTTCCTCTGGCGCCGCAGAGACTGACACGGCCAGGACCCACAGCCTGACCCATCGACCCCCACGACCACAACCGAGGCGGACCCCATGACCCCAGCAGACGAGACGCACAGCCGCGACACGGTGGTCGCCGCCGCGCCGGACGGGCCGGGGGTGGTGCTCCTGGTGTGGGACGCCCCCAACGTCGACATGGGCCTGGGCTCGATCCTCGGCGGGCGACCGACCGCGGTCTACCGTCCCCGCTTCGACGCGCTGGGCCGCTGGCTGCTCGGCTACACCGCCGACCTGTCGGCGAGCACCCGGGACACGCTCGAGGCCGAGGCGACCGTGTTCACCAACATCGTGGCCGGTACCTCCGACAACGTCCGGCCGTGGGTCGAGGCGCTGCGCAACGTGGGCTTCGCGGTGTTCGCCAAGCCCAAGACCAGCGAAGACTCGGACGTCGACGAGGACATGCTCCAGCACATCGACCGGCGGGCCGAGTCCGGGCGCCTCGCCGGCGTGGTCGTGGCCTCGGCAGACGGACAGGCCTTCCGTGAGCCGCTCGAGGAGCTGGCCGAGGACATCCCCATCACGGTGATCGGGTTCCGCGAACACGCCACCTGGGCGGTTCAGCACGACACGATCTCCTTCATCGACCTCGAGGACATCCCCGGCGTGTTCCGGGAGCCCCTGCCCCGGGTCAGTCTCGACAACCTGCCCGACGAAGGCGCTTGGCTGCAGCCGCTCCGGCCGCTTACCGCGCTGCTCAACTCGCGCTAGGAGACCTGTCGCTGTGTTCAACTCACTCGGGCGGTTCGTCGCCCACCGCCGCATCCTGGTCCTGGTCTGCTCGGTTCTGGTCATGGCCATCCTGTCGCTCGCCGGCAGCGCGTTCGGCAACCCGTTCGGCCAGGGCGGGTTCGAGGACCCCGACAGTGGCTGGGCCACGGCGGAACGACTCGAGCAGGAGGCCTACGGCCGCGACGCGCTGGGTGACGTGGTGGTCTCCTACCAGGCGCCCGAGGGCGTCTCTGTCGACGACCCGGCGTTCCAGGACCCCATCCGTGCGTCGCTGGAGACCATCCGCACCGAGTTCCCCGACGAGGTCACCGGGGTCACGAGCTTCGTGTTCAACCAGTCCCCGGCACTGGTCAACCGGGACCTCGGGGTGGCGGTGGCGTCCATCCAGCTCGCCGGTGAAGAGGAGGAGATCCTCCAGAACTTCCGGGTGATCGAGGACGCGATCCCCGTCGACGGCATCCAGACCGACATCGCCGGTCTCCAGCCGGTGGCGGGCGCGCTGCAGGACGGCATGGACGCCGACCTGGTGCGGGCCGAACTCATCGCGCTGCCGCTGGTGTTCCTGCTGCTCATCGTGGTGTTCGGCGGTGTGGTGGCCGCGTTCCTGCCGGTGGCGGTGGGTGTGCTGACGATCCTCGGTTCGCTCGGCTCCCTGCACCTGCTCTCGCTCATCACGCCCGTGAACTCGTTCGCCCAGAACGTGGTGACACTCATCGGCCTGGGCCTGGCGATCGACTACGGACTGTTCGTCGTGAGTCGATTCCGGGAGGAGATGGCGGAAGGCTATCCGCCCGAAGTGGCGGTGCGTCGGGCCGTGGCGACGGCCGGGCGCACGGTCGTGTTCTCCGCCGTCATGGTGGGCGTGACCCTGTCCGGGCTGCTGGTCTTCCCGCAGGACTTCCTCAAATCGGTCGCCTACGGTGCGATCGCCGCGGTGATCCTCGCCGCGCTGCTGTCGGTCACACTGCTGCCCGCCGTGCTGGTCATGCTCGGCCGCCACGTCGACGCCCTGGGCATCAAGCGGATGCAGCGGCACCGCACCCGCGAGGAGGTCGAGAACGGCCTGTTCGGTCGCGTCGCCGATTTCTCGATGAAGCACCCGGTCGCCGTGGCGGTGCCCGTGGTGGTGGTGCTCGTCGCGCTGATCATCCCGTTCTCCGGCGTCAAATTCGGCGGCATCAACGAGACCTACCTGCCGCCGGACAACACCACCCGCGTGGCACAGGAGGCCTACGACCAGAACTTCCCCGGAACCCGCACCGACCCGGTCAAACTGGTGGTGCTCGGCTCGGACAGCACGACCCTGTCGCAGATCCGCGCCGCCGCGGGTGAGGCACCCGGGCTCACCGGTCCCTTCCAGTTCGCCCGCTCGGGCGGGCAGGACGCCCAGGGCCGGGAGGTGGTGGTGTTGCAGTCCGGGCTGGTCGACCGCAACTCGCCCGCCGAGACCGTCGAGTTCCTGCAGACGTTCCCGATCCCCGCGGGCACCGAGGTGTTCGTGGGCGGGAACCCGGCCATGGAGACCGACTCGGTCGACGCGCTGGTCGACGGGCTGCCGTGGTTCGTGCTCTACGTGCTCGTCGCCACGACGATCCTCATGTTCCTGGCCTTCGGTTCGCTGGTGCTGCCGATCAAGGCGGCGCTGATGAATCTGCTCGGGCTGGGCGCCACCCTCGGCATCCTCACGTGGATCTTCGTCGACGGGCACGGGGCGAGCATGCTCGGATTCACGCCCGGGCCGCTCACCTCGCCGGTGGTGGTGCTGCTCATGGCGATCATCTACGGCCTGTCCACCGACTACGAGGTGTTCCTGGTCTCCAGGATGGTCGAGGCCAGGGCCCGCGGGGTCAAGACCGCCGAGGCGATCCGCAGCGGCGTGGCCAACACCGGCCGGATCATCACCTCGGCCGCCCTGATCCTCATCGTGGTGACCGGCGCGTTCGCCTTCTCCGAGATCGTGATGATGAAGTACATCGCGTTCGGCATGATCGCCGCCCTCATCATCGACGCCACGGTCATCCGCATGCTGCTGGTCCCGGCGGTCATGCAGATGCTCGGTCCGGACTGCTGGTGGGCGCCGCAGTGGATGAAGCGCATCCAGGAGCGGATCGGCCTGGGCGAGGCGGAGCTCGACGACGAGCCCGAGTACCTCACCGGCGCGCCCGCGCTGGCGCCTGCAGGGGTGGCGCCCGCGTCCGACCCCGCCGCGTCGTTCGCCGGCCCCGCCGTGGCGCAGACCGAACCCACTGCGCCCGCAGGCGTACCCGCTGCGCCGCCCGCACGGGACGCCGGGCAGCAGGCCGAGCGGGAGCCCGAGCGCGACCCGGCGCCGGATGTCGTGGCCGGGTCGGTGCCCGGGTCGGTGCCCGGGGCGGCGCCCCACCCGGCGTCCGAGTCCGAGCCCGAGTCGGAGTTCGAGTCGGTCCGTGACGCGGAGTACGACGACGAGCCCGCCGCCGACGTCGACGAGGCAGGGGAGAAGATCCCCGCGGCGGAGTTGATCGCCCGACTCATGCGGGAGCGTCAACAGAGGCACGACGGGTGACGCCCGGCTCGGTGCCCGGTGTGGGCTCCGGTGCCGGTTCCGGAACTATGGTTATGGTGGCGCAATGACGGGTGCGCGAGGCGCCGAGATGCGGCGACGGATCCGGGTGGTCTTGGGCAACCCGTGGTTCAAGGCCATCGCCACGCTGGCCGTCCTGGGATTCATACTCTACTGGCTGCGCGGCCAGATGCCGTTCTTCGCCGAGGGTTTCGAGGCCGTCACCAGCCCGCACTGGGTTTGGGTGGCGGTCGCTCTCGTGTTCTCCTACCTGTCCATGTCGAGCTACGGCTCGGTGCAGAAACTGCTTCTGCAGTCCGCCGGCGTCAAGGTGGGCTACTGGGCCAGCGTCGGACTGATCTTCTCGTCGAACGCGTTCTCCACCTGCATCCCCGGCGGCCAGGTGTTCGGCACCACCCTGACCTACCGCAAGACCCGCCAGTGGGGCGCCACCCGGGTGGTGGCCTCGTGGCAGCTGGTCATCTCGGGTGTGCTGTCCACCGTCGGTATCGTGTTGCTGGCGCTGCTGGGCTTCTTCCTGGTGGGGTCGGTGTCCAACCCGTTCCTGCTGGTGCTCTCGGCGTTCGGTCTCGCCGCGATCTTCGTGGCCGTCCAGTGGGCGGCCCGCAATCCGGACAAGATCGAGGGCGTCGCGCTGTCGATGCTGGCCTGGGTCAACGAGCGTCGTCACAAGCCCGCCGATCACGGCGCCGAAGGCGTCCGCAAGATCGTCGAACAGGCCGATGCCGTCGACCTGACCAAGACGCAGTTGTCCAAGGCGTTCGGGTTCTCCCTGCTCAACTGGGTGGCCGACATCGGCTGCCTCTGGGCCGCAGCCAACGCGGTGGGCGCCGAACACAGCATCGGCGGCCTGTGCATCGCCTATGTGACCGGCAAGATCGTCGCGACCGCGCCCATCACGCCCGGCGGCCTGGGGACGGTGGAGTTCGCGCTCATCACCACCCTGACCGCGGGCGGCCTCGGCGCAAACCAGGCGTTCGCGACCGTGTTCGTCTACCGCATCGTCAGCTTCGTCCTGGTGGCCCTGGCCGGGTGGGTGGTCTTCTTCCTGTTCTACCGTGGCGCCGCGGAGATCGATCCGGACGTGGACCTGGAGGAGGAATCCGAGCGCGCCGGCAAGGTGCGGCGGATAACCTCGTCGTCGTCGGGCGATCCCGCGGCCACCTCCCCCGCCACCTACCCCGCAGCCTCCACCGGCGCCGCGCAGCCCTCGGGACCGGGCGGTTCCCACGCGGGCGACCACCCGGCGCATCACTTCGGCTTCACCTCGATGTGGCCCCTCAAGGGCACGCAGTGGCGACCGTCGATGCCGCACGTCTCAGGGCCGATCTCGCTGCGACGCGGACGAGACGCCGGCGCGGGAGAATTCGGGCATGACGCCGACGGCCCGGCCGGTGGCCGCGATGGCGGTTCGGAGGCAGGCCCGGATGACGGCCCGGATGACGGCCGGGATGCTGGTCGGCATGCCGGACGCGATGTCGGCTCGGACGCCGGTTCGGAGGCCGGCCCGGATGCTGCCGACGATGCGCGCCGGATCGACAGTCTCGGCAGGTCCGAGAAGAAGGGGAGATGAGCTGCATGGCTCCGCTGGTGATGTTCGTGGTGGACGCAGTCCTGATCGGGGTGTTCTCCATATTCGGCCGCGGCGCACACTCCGAGGGACTCGGCGCGGCGCAGGTGTGGGGAACCGCCTGGCCTTTCCTCGTGGGTCTCGTGGTGGGGTGGCTCATCCTGCTGGTCACGCGGCGCGAGCCCGGCGGTGTGGTGGCCGGCGTCGTGGTGTGGCTGGCCTCGCTCGTGGTGGGCATGGTGATCCGTGGGATCGGCGACGGCCGGGTGCCGCACTGGAGCTTCATCGTTGTGGCGGGGTCGGTCACCGCGATCTTCCTCATCGGGTGGCGGGCGATCCGCGCAGTGGTGGTCCGCAGGCGGGGCGCCCGGTCTCCCGCTCGTCAGCACGGCCGTTAGCAGTTCGGGTCGCTTCTGCTTCGTCCCCGTGACCGGCCGGGCTGGACCGAGCCGAGCCACCCCCGGCATCCGCTCCCGCGCCTGCACTCGCGCTCCCGATAATGACGCCCGCTCCTCGGCCGGAACTCCCGCCAGTGCTTCGGCGGTAGCGCGAGTTCAGAACGGGGAGCGGATGCCGTCCGAGCGAGCAGGCGCGGGAGCGGATGCGGTCGGCCCTGAGCGGGAGGGCGCAGGCGCGGGAGCGGATGTCCACACTCACGCCGGGGCGGGTCCCGCGGGGTCGGACCCGGGCTCAACAGGCTCCACTGGCTCGGGCTCAACGGGTTCCACAGCCTCAACTGCCTCCACAGGCTCAACGGGCTCAACGGGCGCGGGCTCAACGGGCTCAACGGGCTCAACGGGCTCAACGGGCCCGGACCAAGCGTCCAGTTCACCCGGGGTCCCGGCAAAGACGTTGACGTCCACGTGGTCGGCGAATCCCGGCACGCGCCCGGTGTCGGACCGCTGCCACAGCAGCCACTCGGTCCAGCCGCCGATCAGGGGCAGCGTCGGCTGCGAGACCCCGTACTCGGCGAGCCACAGCGGGTGCTCGGCGAATCGGGTCGTGTCGGCCATCTTCTCGATCCAGAAGTGGCGGTACGTGTACAGGATCGGGGTGCGTCCGGTGCGCGCCCGGACCGTGTCGAGGAAGACCTGTACCCATTCGGCGAGTTCGGCCGGCTCGAGTCCCTCGTCGTACTCGAGATCGAGCACGGGCGGCAGCTGCGGTTCACCGACGGACTGCAGCCGGTCGGCGAACGCGTGGGCCTGCTTCGCGGGTTCCGTGGCCGGGCGTGCCATGTGATAGCTGCCGACCAGCATGCCCGCGGCGCGAGCGGCGTGGATGTCGGACTCGTAGTAGCGGTTGGCGGGGCCGGTGCCCTCGGTGGCTTTGATGAACGCGAACGACCGCCCCGCCGCGGTGGCCTCCTGCCAGTGGACGTCCGCGCCGTGCGGGTGCTGCCAGCTGGAGGAGTCCAGGCCCTGCGCGAGGCCGTGGAGGGAGGGGTGGAGCGGGGTGGTGGCGTCGGCGCGGGCTGGGGTGGGGTCGACGACGACGACGCCCAGCGTCAGGACGAGTGCAGAGGCCAGGGTGGCGAGGTTTCGGGGCAGGTGCGTACGGCGGGTGAGGGTGGCTCGGGCAGGCGGACCGGCTGGAGTCATGGGGCGAGTATGTGGCAACACCTCCAGTCACACAAGTAACGTCCGCAACATTCGCGGGGGCTGGTTCCCGGGCCCTTCGGCCCGCTCGTCGACGATCCCGTGAGGGGGTCGACGATCACGGATTCGCAACAACCTGTAACACGCTGTCCCATCCGTACGATGCGGCGAGATCCGCGCCTACCCTGGGAGGCATATCCACTGACCAGGTGATATTTCCGCCGACCAGTCGGGAGTGCCCCTCATGACCGATGCCATCGATCTCACAACGCCGCGGTACCGCCAGAGCCTCGTCACCGAGGTCGACGGGCCGGAGGATGACCCGTTCCTGGAGGTGCTCGTCGCCGAGACGGTGGTGCTGGACGAGAACGGTGCAGGTCGTGGGATGCCGGAGCTCAGGCTCCACACGGGCGCCGAGGGGATCGTGTTGACCGACAGGGATCAGGTCCTGCGACTGCAGGCGCTGATCAACCGGGCGGCCAACGAGTGGCGCGAGTCGGCCTCGCACCTGGCCTGACGGGGACTGGGCCGGGTGTCCACGCGGTCAGATGACCCGGATCCCGGTCTCACCGATGAGCGCCAGTCCCACGCTCAGCACCTGCTCGGCCGAGATCACCGCGCCGCGCAGCGCCGAGGCCCCGCGGATGTTCTCCACATCAGCTCCCCGCAGGTCGGCCACGGTGAGGCGTGCCTGTTCGAAATTCGCCCCGTGGAGATCCGCGCCCTCGGTGGACAGGTCCGCCACCCGGGAGTCGAGCAGGTCGGCGTGTCGGCAGCGGGTCCCTGCCAGGCGGATGCGTTGTAGCCGGGCCATCCGGAAGTTGATCAGGTCGGCGTGGCAGTCCTCGAACGACACGTCGTGAAGTCGCGCGGCGGACAGGACGAGTCCGGTCAGACGGCAGCCCACGAACCGCACACGGGTGAGGGTGGCGCCGTCGGCCATGAGGCCGGACAGGTCGCAGTCCCGCACCTCGACGTCGGTCAGGCGGAGGTCGTCGGCGCGCGCACCGCTCAGGCGCAGGCCCTCCAGGACGGACTCCCGGATCTCCATCCCGCCCAGGTGGGCCGGGCCGTCCACGGGGTCGGGCCCGTCGGCGGCGGTGGCCAGCACGCCGTCCCAGAGGCCGTCGGGTTCGAGGTCCGAGCGCGGGGTGTCGAGCTGGTCGCGCCGGGGGAGGTCCGGGGCGGCAGGCGGGCGTGGGGTTTCGGAGCGACGACGAGGCGGAGGGGGCACGGTCCCAGCCTAGGTGTGCCGAAGATGCCCGGATCCGGCCCGTCTGGGAATCCGGGTCGGGTAGGAGTAGTCTCGGCCGCAGCGGTAGACAGATCGGTCTATCGGGAGTGTGGAGAGAGTGTTCCTATGAGCGTGCGCGAGGTGTTCGCCTTCCCCGAGATCGTCAACGACTACGCGGCCCGCTGTACCGCCGCACTGGTGGTCGCACTCGCGGTGCTCACTATCGTCGTCCCGGCGCCGCTGCAGACCTGGCTCGCCGGTGTGCTCGTCGTGGGTTTCGCCCTGCGCGTGGCCGGCGGCCCCCGCTACTCGCCGTTCGGCCGGCTGTCGGTGCACGTCCTGGCGCCCATGGTCAGCGCCGGGCCGAAGATGGTGGCGGGAGCACCCAAACGTTTCGCCCAGTCGATCGGCCTGGTGATGTCGGCCGTCGCGCTGGGGCTGTTCCTCGCCGGTCACGCCACCGCGGGCACCGTGGTCCTGTACGTCCTGGTGCTCGCGGCGCTCGCCGAGGCGGCGCTCGGTTTCTGCCTCGGCTGCTGGATCTACGGGCGGTTGCAGCGGGCCGGGATCGTCTCCGAGGACGCCTGTGTGGACTGCGCCGACATCTGGGCGCGACCCGGGATGGATTCCGGGCGGTGAACCCGCCGCCGCGTCGACGACTGCTGTCCGGGCGAGGGGCCACACCGAGGGTTACTGTGGGGCTATGAGCTACCCCGCCGATGACCACCGTCCCGAGGGATCCGACGATCTGCCCTCGGACGGAAGCTCGACCCCGTCGAAAGACTGGCGGAACGAGCCCGAGCCGGGAACCACTCCCGACCCCGCCCCGTACGGCACCGGCGACCGGGGCTTCGCCGAACCGGACCAGGCGGACCCGTTCGCCACCGGCGGCTACGGAGAGCAGCCCGGCTATGCAGCGCAGCCAGGCTACGGAGCGCAGCCCTACGGGCCGGGTCAGCAGGGTCGGTACCCGGATCCGCAGTACGGGGACCCGGCCTACGGGAACCCGGCCTACGGGGACCCGGCCGGGGCGCCGAGCTACGGGAACCCGACCTACGGCAACCCGTACGGCGCATACGGCGCGTACGGATACGACGTCCAGCCCTACACCGCGCCGGGTTACGGGGCGCAGCCGTACGGCGCGCCTGGATACGGCGCGGTCCAGCCCTACGGGCAGCCGACGCCGGCGGTGCGCAAGGATCCGGCCGTCATGCTGGTGGCCTCGCTGATCATCCCGGGCCTGGGCACCATCCTCAACGGTGAGACGGGCAAGGGGATCGGCATCCTGGCCGGGTACATCATCGGCGCACTGCTGTCGGTGATCCTCATCGGGCTGCCGATCATGTTCGGCTTCTGGGTCTGGGGGATGGTGGACGCCTACTCCGGGGCCAAGAACCACAACGCGCGCCACGGTCTGCCCTGAGCGCACCCCGCGGGCACACCCCGGCCAGCCCCGGGTTCCGTAGCCTGGGTCGTATGACAGCGACCGAGTACCCCGCCACCGACACCCCGCGCCCCTCGGGCCTTGACCTGCGTTACGTCGACGCCGGTGTGCGGTCCCAGGACGACCTCTACCAGCACGTCAACGGCACCTGGATCCGTGAGCACGTGATCCCCGCGGACAGGCCGATCGACGGGGCGTTCCTGGCACTGCGAGACCTGTCGGAGGAGCGGGTGCGCGACATCATCACCGACGCGCCTGTCGACTCGCGGATCGGCGCGTTCTACGCCTCCTTCATGGACACCGACGCGGTCGAGGCCGCCGGTGTGGCCGCGCTCGCGCCCGACCTGGCGGAGATCGACGGGGCCACCGATGCGGACGAGCTGGCCCTGGCCATGGCGCGACTGGAGAGGACGGGAGTCGCCGGGCTCGTCGGTGCGTATGTGAACAACGACGCCAAGAACTCCAGCGAGTACATCCTCTACCTCGTGCAGTACGGCATCGGACTGCCGGACGAGTCGTACTACCGCGAGGAGCAGTACGGCCCCATCCGCGAGCAGTACACCGAGCACATCGCGCGGATGCTCGAGCTGGCCGGGCTGGCCCCCGCGGACGGGACCGGAGAGGACTCGGCTCGTGCGCAGGCCGGGCGGATCGTGGCACTGGAGACCCGCATCGCCGCCGCCCACTGGGACGTGGTGGCCCGTCGTGACGCGGACAAGACCTACAACCCCGTCACCTGGGACGAGCTGCCCACCCTGGCGCCCGGCTTCCCGTGGCACGCCTGGGCGCGGGAGATGGGCGGCACCGAGGAGACCTTCGGTCGGCTCGTGGCCATGCAGCCCGACTTCCTCACCGCTGTCGCCGAGCTGTGGGCCTCCGAGCCGCTGGAGACCTGGGCCGAGTGGCTGCGCTGGCGGGTCGTGAGCTCGCGCGCACCGTATCTGACCTCGGACCTGGTCGATGAGGACTTCCGCTTCTACGGCACCGCCATGTCCGGCACCGAGGAGATCAAGGCCCGCTGGAAGCGCGGTGTCGCGGCCGTCGAGGCCGCGCTCGGTGAGGAGGTCGGGAAGGAGTACGTCGCACGCCACTTCCCGCCCGGCCACAAGGCGCGGATGGAGGAGCTGGTGGCCAACCTCACCGCGGCTTACCGCTACTCGATCAGCCGCCTGCCGTGGATGACCCCGGCCACCCGCGAGCGCGCGCTGGCCAAGCTCGAGGCGTTCGTGCCCAAGATCGGCTACCCGGAGAAGTGGCGTGACTACTCGGCGCTCGAGGTCGAGGCCGACGACCTGATCGGCAACATCCGGCGTTCCGCGCAGTTCGAGCACGACTTTGAGCTGGGCAAGCTCGGCGGCCCGGTCGACCGCGGTGAGTGGCACATGACGCCGCAGACCGTCAACGCCTACTACAACCCGGTGATGAACGAGATCGTGTTCCCGGCGGCGATCCTGCAGCCGCCGTTCTTCGATGCCGACGCCGACGACGCCGCGAATTACGGCGCGATCGGTGCGGTGATCGGGCACGAGATCGGCCACGGCTTCGACGACCAGGGGTCGAAGTACGACGGCGAGGGCAACCTCGTCGACTGGTGGACCGACGAGGACCGGTCCGCTTTCGGCACCCGCGTGGAGAAGCTGATCGCCCAGTACGAGGGCCTCACCCCGGACGGCCTGGATCCGGAGACGGACCGTGTCAACGGTGCGTTCACGGTGGGCGAGAACATCGGTGACCTCGGCGGACTGACCATCGCGTTGCTCGCCTACCGGCTGGCGCAGGGCTCGGCCGGACAGGCCCCGGCGGAGCAGGGCGAGGTCGGCGAGCCGGCTCGGGGCGACGACGTGGGGCCCGAGATCGACGGGATGACCGGCATCCAGCGGCTCATCACCTCCTGGGCGATCGTGTGGCGCACCAAGACGCGCGAGGAGGAGGCGGCCCGCCGCCTGGCGGTGGACCCGCATTCGCCGCCGGAGTTCCGGTGCAACCAGGTGGTCAAGAACATCGACGACTTCCACGAGGCGTTCGGTGTGACCGAGGGGGACGGCATGTGGCTGGCGCCCGAGGAGCGGGTCAGCATCTGGTGAGCCGCGCCGACTGCCGCCCCTGCTCCGGCGCGGGTCCGTAAGGCGCGGGTCGACCGGGGGCGGTCAGTAGTCGGCGAGCAGGTCGTACCTGAGCGTGAACTCGCGGTTCTCCGCGCGGGTGATCGCGCCTGCGTCCATGAGTTCGCGGAGACGTCGGCTCAGGGTCTCCGGGGTGGTGCCCAGGTGCGAGGCCAGGTCGTTCTGGGTGACCGGCAGTCGTACCGACACCCGGCCGTCCCGGTTCCGGATGCGGGGCAGGGACAGCAGGTACGACACGATCCTGGTCATCACGTCCTCCGAGGTGAGCGACACCAGGAGGTGCTCGCTCTCCGCGGTCTTGCGGGCCAACGCCGTGGTGATCGCGCGTTGGAGGTCGGGGTGGCGGTCGGCGATCGCCTGCAGGGCGTCGAAGTGGATCTCGGTGAGGACCGAGTCCTCGGCGGTCTCGACCCGGTAGCGGGCGGGTCCGGGAAGGGCGCATTCCACCAGCCCGTAGTGATCGCCCCGGCCGAGGATCCGGATGATCTGGCGGTGTCCGGCACTGTTGCTGTGGATCACGTGGAGCGATCCGGAGCTCACCAGGAGCAGCCGGGTCGACGGCCCGCCGGCCGTCTGCACCACCGCGCCGGCCTCGACCTCGACGACGCGGGCGACCTCCGCGAGCTCCCGGCGGCAGGCGGGGCCGACAGCGGCGACGAGGTCGAACTCGTCGGACACGGGGTCCGACTGTGACATGGCCATGGTTCGAGTATCGCCCCGGCCGCGGATTTCTGCAGGACAGCGAGACTTGACGCGGGTCAATGCATCCCGGGTCGCGGGCCCCTAGCGTCGTGGGCATCGGCGTCTGGGTCGCAGGCCTGCCCAGCAGTGGCTGCGACCGTGTCATCTCGTCCTAGGGAGTGCAATGTCGTCAACTCTGGCCCCGTCCCGTCACGACACCCCGGGAGGCGAGACTCCCGTTCTCCGGCCGCGGACCGGCCAGTCCGCGTGGCAGATGCTCTCGACGACCGATCACAAGCAGATCGGTCTGATGTATGTCATCACCTGCTTCGTCTTCTTCTTCATCGGCGGTCTCATGGCGCTGCTCGTCCGCGCCGAACTGTTCCTGCCGGGCATGCAGTTCCTGTCGAACGAGCAGTTCAACCAGCTGTTCACGATGCACGGCACCGTCATGCTGCTGTTCTATGCCACCCCTGTCGTGATCGGGATCGGCAACTACGTGATGCCGCTGCAGATCGGCGCCCCGGACGTGGCGTTCCCGAGGCTCAACGCGTTCGGGTTCTGGATGTTCACCTTCGGCGGGATCGTGGCGCTGTCCGGGTTCCTCACCCCCGGTGGGGCCGCGGCGTTCGGCTGGACCATGTACATGCCGCTGGCGGACAAGATCCACTCGCCGAACGTCGGCGCGGACCTGTGGATCCTCGGCGTGGCGATCGGCGGTATCGGCACCATTCTCGGTGCCGTCAACTTCGTCACCACGATCGTCTGCCTGCGTGCGCCGGGGATGACGATGTTCCGGATGCCCATCTTCACCTGGAACATCCTCATCACCTCGATCCTCATCCTGCTGATCTTCCCGCTGCTCACCGCCGCCGCGATGGGCGTGTTCTACGACCGGACGTTCGGCGGCCACATCTACAGCGCGGGCAACGGCGGGGCGATCATGTGGCAGCACCTGTTCTGGTTCTTCGGCCAACCCGAGGTGTACGTGGTGGCGTTGCCGTTCTTCGGCATCGTCTCCGAGGTCTTCCCGGTCTTCTCCCGCAAGCCGCTGTTCGGTTACGCCGGCCTGGTGTTCGCCACGCTGGCCATCGCCTCGCTCTCGATGGCGGTGTGGGCGCACCACATGTTCGCCACCGGCGCGGTGCTGCT
>DWWG01000095.1 GCA_019119875.1 Candidatus Dietzia intestinigallinarum
ATTGCTTCAACTTGAGTCACAAACCCATCAAGCAACGTCCGAAGATCAGCTCCACAGAACAACGAATACACAGCGCCGAGTTGGCGGGCAGTGTCAAAAGTTTCCGAACTTGATTGATGGTCCGTGAGAAACTCACTGAGGTGTCGCGCGTTGAGACTGCTGACAAATATATTACAGGCATTCATGCAAGATTCTGCTACACCAGGGTCTAATTGAAGGTTCATTAGAAGTCTCCATTTGGGATGTACGCAACTATATGACCGGCAGCCTCATCGAGCGCATCGCAAGACTCAACAAACCGCTCACCTCGAAATTCATCAAGACTGCTTATGAGGTCGAGCCTGAACATAACAGTTCCTAGTTCGGTGAAAAAGAGGTGGAAGCAGCCTATGTCGGTGCTATCGGCTCGTTCCCTCATCCGGACAGATGGTCTCCCTGTCGAATTAGACTCTGGATCCAATGTGAAGAGACTGCTATCGGTGAGGAACTCTTGTTTGCTTTTCCACGTCGACAACATACTGATATGGACCTCGTCGTTTTTCCAGCCGCAGCTTATGAGTTCACCGGGTCGGTAGTTGCTGAACTCATCGACGACCTCAAGCCGTGATCCCGCTCCCTCTTCCACGGCCTCGACCGGTATCTCGGCACAGGGGTCGAAAAGGTCTGGGCGCTCCTCGGCAGGGAGATCCCAAGGATTGACGGGCGCAGCGGGCGGCGGGCTCGTCGTCGTCACCTCACCGTCGTCAGCACCACACCCGGACACCACCACTGCGGCGGCGACCAACACCGCGCCCACGCCTCTACTCATCCCCACAACCAGTACGACGCGCCGACCCGACCGGGTGGTTCCAGCAGACCCTGTAATCACCTCAGCGCCGGCGATGAGCGGTGCGCCCGACCGCAGAGTCCCGTCGAGACGGGAAAGCCGGGGCTCAGATCGGCAGCGTGGTGTCGGAGATCGCGAAGTCGCGCAGCCAGTCGATGAACAGCGCCCACGCACCGCTCAACAGCAACAGGCCGACGACGATCAACATGACGCCGCCGAACACCTGGATGGCGCGAGTGTGCTTCTGCAGCCAGCCGACGGTGCGCATCGCCCAGGTGGAGCCGAACGCCACCAGAACGAACGGCAACCCGAGCCCCAGACAGTAGGCCACGATGAGCAGCACCCCTCGTGCCGCGTCGACTCCCGTACCCGCAGCAACGGACAGCGCGGCGGCCAGCGTCGGCCCCAGGCACGGAGTCCAACCAAGAGCGAACACCGCGCCGAGCATCGGGGCGCCCAGCCACGTGGAGATCGACCTGGGCTGCATGCGGGTATCTCGCTGCAGGGTGGGGACGAGTCCGATGAACACCAGACCCATGACGATCGTGACCACTCCGCCCAGCCGCTGCAGCAACTCCTGCTGGGGCGCCAGATACTGCACGGTCCCCAGAACCATGGCGCTGAGCAGAACAAACACGACGGTGAAGCCACCCACGAACAGCAGTGACGCCCCCACGACCCGGGCGCGGGAGGCTCGCCGGGTCTGACGTTCCTCGCGGGTCAGCGTGGCGGTTGCAGCACGCTGTCTAGCCGCGGCCGCAGCGGTGGCGGGAGGACGTTCGGCGCCCACGACGCTGGCGAGGTAGGCCAGGTAGCCGGGCACCAACGGGATGACGCAGGGCGAGGCGAACGAGACCAGTCCGGCGAGCAGGCAGGCTCCCAGCGCGAGCAGGATCGGCCCGCCGGCCACCGTCTGCTGAAACGTCTCCCCCACACTCTGCGCGAGCAGGACCACGTCCGGACTCACGCCGGGCTGCTCTCTTCCTCGAGCAGCCGCTCGATCGTGTCGTTGAGTTTGTCGTCGGTGATCTCGACCAGGAACACGGCGGCCACTCGGTGCTGCTTGTCGAGAAGCAGTGTGGTGGGCACGACGGAGGTGGGGAATCCGCGCAGCGCGGCCACGGCGGCGTTGCTGGGGTCCCAGATCGACGGGTAGGTGACGCCGTTGTCCTCCACGAAGTCCACCGGCTTCTGCCGGTTGGGGTCCCGCAGGTTGATGCCGAACACGGTGGCGCCCCGAGGCCCGAACTTGTCCTGGAGGCGCTGCAGGTCGTCGACCTCGGCCCGGCACGGACCACACCACTGGCCCCAGGTGTTGAGCACCACGACCTCACCCGCGTGGTCCTGTTGGAGGTTGAGCGTCGTGTCCGGGTCGAGCAGGTCCGGGCCGACGATCTCGGCGACGGGCTTACGCTCGGACGGCGGGTCGTAGAAGATCTCCAGTTGACCGTCGGGGCTGACGAACTCGAAGGTCTCGGGACCGGCGGTCGCCGCGTCACTGCCGGTGGCGCAGGCGCTGGTCACCAGGGCTAGGCCCAGCGCCATCGCACCGAGCGCGGTTCGCTTCTTACGCATTGCTCTCAGCTCAGGCTCCGGTCTGTGACGGGTCGGACGCGCCCGCCGGCTCCGAGTACACGATGTCGCGCAGGGTGGTGCCCTCGAACACGAGCGAGGTGACGGAGGCGAGCGAGCACTGCCGTTTGCGCGGATCATGCCACAGTCGCCGACCCTCGAGAAAACGGCGGGTGGTGTACACGGGCAGCTGGTGGCTCACCAGGACGGCCTCGTGCCCACGCGCCACGTCGAGGGTCGAGTACACGGCACCGATCATCCGGTGCGCGATCTGCAGGTACGGCTCGCCCCACGACGGCCGCAGGGGGTTGAGCAGAATCGGCCAGTACTGCGGATCGCGCAACGCACCGCCGCGGCCGCCGACCTTGTTGCCCTCGAACCGGTTGTCGGCCTCGATGATGTCCTCATCGATCCCCACCGGCAGCCCGAGCCGCTCCGCGAGCGGCGCCGCGGTCTCCTGGGCCCGCTGAAGCGGCGACGCGACGATCGACACGATGTCGTGCCCACTGCCGAGCACCCGGCCGACGGTCTCGGCCTGGCTGTACCCCAGTTCAGACAGCCCGAATCCGGGCAGCCGCCCGTACAGGACGCCGTCGGGGTTGTGGACCTCGCCGTGGCGGACCAGGTGGACGATCGTCTGCGTCTCGGTGGCACGTGCCGACGCGTCACGGGAGGGCGACGACGACGAGAGCGGCTCACCCGGAGCGGCGATCGTCCCCGGCTCGGCGCCATAGGCCTCCGACCCCTCGGGCTGCGACTCAAGGTCGGGCTCGGCCGGGGCGGCGGTGGCGGTGGGTCCGCCCAGCGACGGCGGTGCGTCCGCGGGGGCGGGATGCTCTCCCCGCAGGGGGATCGGCAGGGAGGTGGGGCCGGTAGAGGGGACGTCGAGTCTGCCGTACAGACCACGCCGGATGCTGCTCATCGGGCGTCCTCCGGCGCGGTGGCGGCAGCGGCGGCCTCGGCGGCGACCGGGAGTGCGTCGGCGATGTGCTGGAAGTCGTCATCCGTCAGCGCGGTGGAGACGAACCAGGTCTCGAACGCACTCGGCGGGGCGTAGATCCCGCGGTCGAGAAGCGTGTTGAAGAACGGCGCGTACCGGAAGGACTCCGCCGCCTTGGCCCCCGCGTAGTCGGTGACCTGCTCCTCGGTGAAGAACGTGCTGAGCATGGTTCCCGCACGCTGGATGGTGTGCGCGACACCTGCGGCCTGCAGGGCGTTGGTGATGAGCGCCTCGAGCCGGTCGGCGTTGGTCTGCAGCGTGTAATAGCAGGAGTGATCGGCCAGCCGCAGCGAGGTGAGGCCCGCGGCCACCGCGACGGGGTTACCGGACAGGGTGCCGGCCTGGTAGACGGGCCCGGCGGGGGCGAGATGGGACATGACGTCGGCGCGACCGCCGAAGGCCGCCGCGGGCAGGCCTCCGGACATGACCTTGCCGAAGGTGGTCAGGTCCCCCGCCACACCGTCGATCCCCCACCAACCGCGGTCGCCGGCACGGAAGCCGGTCATGACCTCGTCCATGATCAGCAACGCGCCGTTCGACGAGCACAGGGTGCGCAGCTCCTCGTTGAAGCCGGGCAGCGGTGGGACGGTGCCCATGTTCCCGGCCGCGGCCTCCGTGATGACACACGCGATCTGGTCGCCGTGGTTGGCGAACGCGAGGCGGACGGCCTCCACGTCGTTGTACGGCAGCACGATCGTGTCGTGGGCACTGGCCCCGGTGACGCCGGGCGAGTCCGGCAGGGAGAACGTGGCGACACCCGAGCCCGCGTCGGCGAGAAGGGCGTCCACGTGACCGTGGTAGCAGCCGGAGAACTTGACGACCTTGGACCTGCCGGTGAAGCCGCGGGCCAGTCGCACCGCGCTCATGGTGGCCTCGGTACCGGAGTTGACGAGCCGGATCTCCTCGACGGAGGAGCGGGAGATGATCTCGCGCGCCAGCTCCACCTCGCCCTCGGTGGGCGTGCCGAAGCTCAGGCCGCGGGAGGCCGCCTCACGCACCGCGTCCACGATCTCCGGATGGGCGTGGCCGTGGATCATCGGCCCCCACGAGCACACCAGGTCGATGTAGGTGTTGCCGTCCACGTCCGTCATGCGGGAACCCCGCGCGTCACGGATGAAGCGCGGGGTTCCACCGACGGAGTTGAAGGCGCGGACCGGAGAGTTGACCCCTCCGGGGATCAGCTCACGGGCCTCGGCGAAGAGCTCGGCCGATCGTGTGGTGCCGGACAGGCCGGACGGGGTCAGGAAGGCATCACTCGAAGACGTCACGCCACCAGTGTTCCAGAGACGCCCGACACGTACCCGTTCGCGGTATCAGGCCTGCGGCTCGGCCGGCGCGGCCGGCGGGGCGAACAGCGACTTGGCCGCGGCGTCGATCTGCCCGGCCACGTCCCGTACGGCCTGCTCCGCCTGCTGGTGCACCTCCTGCGGGGTCGGCAGCGGTGCCGGAGCCGGCACCGCAGGAGCCTGGGCCGCCGGAGCGACGTCCGCGGGATCGGTCGCCGGCGCGGGCACGGGCTCGTGGTGGGTCCCGTACCAGTCGTCGGCGCCCTCGATCGGGGCGGACATGCCCTGCTGGGCCGCCGCCGCACGGTCGGCCTGGTCCCACTTGGGCAGCGGTTCCGGCGACGGCTTCCCGGGCACGTGTCCGGCCACCGCGGTGCCGTTCGTGAGGTAGTCCATCACGATCCGGTCCACTTCCTCGTTGCCCATCCGGAACACGCCGTGGTCCCCGCCGCCGACGGTGACCAGGGTGCCGCCGAGGGCCTCGACGACGCGGTGGGCACCGGCGATCGGCGTGACGGCGTCGTCCTCGGAGTGCAGGACGAGCGGCTTCTCCTCAAGCGCGTCACCGTTCGGGTCGATGGTCTGGGCGACGGGCTCCCAGCCCACGCAGTCGTCGCCGGCGGCCTCGACGGCCGCGCGCGTGGTGAGCTTGTTCCCGCCGGTCGCCCTGTCCGCCTTGGCCGCCATCACACCCAGCTGATCGGACGGCTGCGCCGTCTCGTTGCAGGTGATGATGGAGTTCATCTCGACGTCCGTACGCAGGACCGGTGTCCGGTTCTCCTGCGCGGCGAGCATGAGGCCGACGGTCTCGTAGTCCACCCGGGCGATGGTCCCGCCGTCGTTGTAGTACTTGAGCATGTGGGCCAACATCGGCCAGGCCTGCTCGCTGTACGTGGCGCCCACCGTGGCGTCGAACAGTCCGGTGGTGGCGTTGTTCGTGAGCCCCTGCAGGGCCGCGGCGCGGGCGAGTCCCTCGACACGGGCACGACCGGGCGCGGTCGTGTTGATCACGTCCAGGGCCGGCTGCTCGATCATCGATCCGCGGAGCTCGACGGGCAGGTCCCGGGACTCGGCCGGGGGCGGCGTGAGGTTGGCGGGGCCGCCCACCTCCTGGTCGGTCACCCACTTCCAGGAGTGGAACACCTTCAGCGGGGTGTCACCGAGGCCGTAGTAGTCGTCCCGCTCGGCGATCCAGGCGAAGATGTCGTTGACACGCTTCTCCTGCGCGAATGCGCCCTGCTCCGCCTGCTTCGACCACCGCCAGTCGGGGTGGGTGTTGGAGTCCAGCACCATCCTGCCGGTGTGCTCCGGGAACAGCGTGGCGAAGTCGGTGCCGATCGCCGTGCCGTAGGACACGCCCACATAGTCGATCTCGGCCAGCTCGAGCGCCTCACGGACCGCGTTCATGTCGCGTGCGGCGTTCTCCGTGGTCATGGAGGCCATGTAGGCCGGGTCGGTGCCGTAGCACGCGTCATGAAGCGGGTTGACCGCGTTGGGGCCGACGAACTCCACGTCGCACACCATCGGGTTGGAGCCGTACAAGCCTCGGGGCTGGACAGCCACCAGGTCGTGGTTCTCATACAGGCCGGCGGGCGCGCTGCCGTCGAGCGGCGGGTTCCAGAAGTTGAGCGCGTAGTTGCCGGGCCCACCCGGGTTGCCGAACACGGTGGACCGCGCCTTGCCCGAGGAGGCCTTGATCCGGGTCAGCGCGACCTCGGTCTTGGCGGCGTCGGGCTGGGTGTAGTCAACGGGCACCTCGACGGTGCCGCACTCCATCCCCTGAGGCAGATATTCGGCCTCGACCCCGAGCATCTCGGTGCAGTCCTGCCATTCGACCGGAGCGGCCGCTGCCACTCCCGATCCCAGAAGTGCGATCGCTCCCACGACCGCGGTGGTGCCAACGAAAGTGCTAGATGGCTGCACCGATCCCCGATTCCATGTGCTGTAGGTGTCCGTTCCCGAGAATCGGACGTATCGGCCGGGATTCTCACCGGGGCCACATACGTCCGAACAGCCCCAAATGTAGCGTGTGGCACGCGCCACGCGTCATGGCAGGGCGAACACTCAGCGAACCGTCATCCGATCGTTACCGCGCAGAGGCGATTCCCCGGAAAAGCCCAGGCAGAAGTAGATATATCAGGGTTCTGGACGGGATCGGCCCCGAACGAGCGCCAGGGTCGCCAGCACCATCGCGAGACCGGCCGCGACGGTGGCCGCGAGCAGGAGCCAGGTGGTGGTGACCGTGCGTTGGACGCTGCCCTCGACGGGAGGGTCGACGACCGGGGGGAGCACCTCCACGGTGCCCCGCGACAGCCACCACAGGATGATCGCCAGGACTGCGGCCACCGCCGCCCCGATCGCCGGGCGACGCGCGGTCACGCCGACTCCGGAGGACTGTCGGGCGCGTCGTCTCCCGGTTCCTCCGTCCCCTCGGGCAGGTCCTGCGACCCCACCGCGCCCACGAGAGCGGCCCGCAGCGCGTCCGGGTGGCGCCCCCAGGCACGAACCTCCGCGCCGTTGTCCAGCCGGAGGCCGACCGCCCCGCGCTTACGCGGCACCTCGCGCAGCTCGCCCAGGGTGCGAGCGGTCTGCCACGACGCCCGGCCCTCGTCGTCGGCCGGCGGCAGCACCGCCTCCACCCGCGCCAGGTCGAGTTCCTCGGTGCCCTGGTAGTACGCGGTGGGCGTCAGCCGGATCCGGCCGTGCACGCGGGTGGCGGCGATCATGACCCCGTGACACAGCGCCGAGGCGATGGCACAGACGGTGAGCATGAGCCAGTGCACAGGAGCTCCCGTGAGGACCTCGAACAGTGCGGCACCGGCGCAGAACAGCGGGGCCGCGAGAATCCACGCCCAGCTCCAGCCGTCCTCGGCGTACAGAACCGGGCCGTCGGGCTCGGTTCCCGGCCGGATGCGGGCCGGTTCACCTGCCGGCACGGCGCCTCCCGTTGCCGGTGGTGTATTCCATCGCCTCGGCGGTGTGTTGGCGCCACACCGCCGTGGCCGCGCACAGTCCCGCGAGGATCTGGAGGGAGTAGATCGCGAAGCTGAGCACGTCGTCGCGTTCGCCCGTCCCGGCGGCCCCGCCGAACACCCCGATGACCATGGACACGGCGTCCACCACGAGGAAGATGGCCACGAGATCGAGCAGCGTCCGGGCCCACCCCTTTCCTGCGCGGAGCCGGAATGCCAACCACACCGTGACCGCGGCCGCCAGCAGAGCGAGGACCGAGGCCACCGCCAGCGCGATCGAGAACATCGACTCGACGGCGATGTCGTTGCCGGCCGTGTCCACGGCGTCCCGGAACGCCTCGCGAGTGGCCTGCGGCAGGTCTCCGAACCGGGCGGTGGCCGAGTTCAGCAGCATGCCCAGCAGCGCGAACGCCGTCGCCGCGAGCCACAGCACCCACGCGGTGCGGATCTCCTCGGGAGGTTCAGGCGTCCGCCCGGCGGCGTTCCCGGCGCCGTCCCCGGAGGCATTACCGGCCTCGCCCGCGCTCGGAGGCCGCCACGGACCGCCGGAGGTCACCGGCCACCCCGGTCCTCGGCCAGCAGCCGCGCGACGTGGAGGGCCCAGTACGTCAGCACGATGTCGGCGCCGGCCCGGCGGATGGACAGGACGGACTCCATGACGGCGGGATCATGGTCGATCCATCCGCGCTCGGCGGCAGCCGAGATCATCGCGTATTCCCCCGAGACCTGATAGGCGGCCACCGGCACATCGGAGACCTCCGCGGTCTGACGCAGCACGTCGAGGTAGGACATGGCCGGCTTGACCATCACCATGTCCGCGCCCTCCTCAAGATCCAGCCTCACCTCGCGGAGCGACTCGCGCAGGTTCGCGGGATCCTGCTGGTAGGTTCGGCGGTCGCCACGCAGCGAGGAGCCGACCGCCTCACGGAACGGCCCGTAGAAGGCGCTCGCGTACTTGGCGCTGTAGGCCAGCACCGCGACGTCCTGATATCCCTTCAGGTCGAGGGCGTGCCGGATGGAGGCGATCTGGCCGTCCATCATCCCGCTGGGAGACACCACGTGGGCCCCGGCGGCCGCCTGCGCCACGGCCAGCTCGTTGTAGGCGAGCAGGGTCGCGTCGTTGTCCACGATCTGCTCACCGCGGGGGTCGGTCCCGAGCACTCCGCAGTGGCCGTGGTCGGTGAACTCGTCGAGACAGGTGTCCGCCATCACCACCAGATCGTCGCCGACCTCCTCCCGGACCGCCCGCAACGCGCGGTTGAGGATGCCGTCCGGGTCCGCACCGCAGGTGCCCCTCGCGTCCTTGTCCTGCTCGCGGGGGACGCCGAACAGCATGATGCCGCCGAGCCCCGCCCCCGCCGCCGCGGCGGACTCCCTCCGCAGCGAGTCGATGGTGTGTTGGTAAACGCCCGGCAGCGAGGAGATCGGCCTCGGCTCGTCGATTCCGTCGGCGACGAACGCCGGCAGGACGAGATGGCGCGGCTCCAACGAGGTCTCCCCCACGAGCCGACGCATCGCGGGCGTGTTCCGCAGGCGACGTGGTCGAACTGACGGGGCGGTAGGACTTTCCGGAAACTCGTTCACACTTCCCACTCTACGAAAGTCCCGGCACAGGCGAGCACACGCCGATCCGGCGGGAATGACGCTCGTTCCACGCCGCGACACGCTCACGACGTCGGACCGTCCCCGCCATCGACGACCTGTGTCGAGTCGATGCGTGCAGCGTTCTCCCAGGTGCGGCGGCGCGATCGGCTGACGGAACGACTCAACGACCGCCAGGCGCCGGGGGGCCGCGGGGACCGCCGGGTGCCGGTCCTCCCCGCGCGCCGGGGTCTAGCGTCGACGGGCGCGACGACGGGGCGGCGGCAGCTCGCCGGCGGCACGCAGCTGATCGGCGTGCGCGGCCAGGGCGTCGACCAGCTCGAGCACGGAGGCGTTCTCGGGCTGCACGTCCACGCGCAGGCCGAACTCGGCGGCCGTCTCGGCGGTGCGCGGCCCGATGCACGCGATCAGGGTGCGGGCGTGCGGCTTGCCGGCGATCCCGACGAGGTTGCGCACGGTCGAGGAGCTGGTGAAGCACACCGCGTCGAACCCACCGGTCTTGATCATCTCGCGGATCTCGGCGGCCGGCGGTGCGGCACGGACGGTCCGGTAGGCGGTGACGTCCTCGATCTCCCAGCCGCGGTCCGTCAGGCCCTCGGCCAGGGTCTCGGTGGCGATGTCCGCGCGCGGCAGCAGGACCCGGTTGACGGGATCGAGCACGTCGTCGTACGGCGGGAACACCTCGAGGAGCCCGAGGCTGGACTGCTCGCCGGTGGGCAGCAGCTCCGGCTGGATACCCAGCTCGCGGACCCGGGCCGCGGTGCCCTCGCCGACGCAGGCGATCTTCACGCCGGAGAACGCGCGGGCGTCCAGGCCGAACTCGACGAACTTCTCCCACACGGCGCGCACGGCGTTCGCGGAGGTGAACACGACCCACTGGTAGCGGCCGTCGACGAGCCCCTTGACCGCGCGCTCCATCTGGGCGGGGCTGCGGGGCGGCTCGACGGCGATGGTCGGCACCTCGGCGGGCACCGCACCGTGCTCGGCGATTCGTTCGCTCATCTCGGCGGACTGCGCCTTGGTGCGGGGCACGAGCACGTTCCAGCCGAACATGGCGCGCGACTCCCACCACTGGTGGCGACGGCGCTCACCGGCGGACTTGCCGATGGTCACCACCAGGTCGCCCTCCATGTCGCGCCCGACGTCGGCCATGGTGGCCAGGGTACCGTCGGCGGACTTCTGGGCGCAGAGCGATCCGGAGCACGTCACGGTCACCGGGGTGCCGGCGGCCAGCCCCTGTTCGGCCAGGTTCGACGCGGCCTCGGCGAGGTGGCGGCCGGTGGTGCGCAGGACGATCGGCCCGGGCCCGGCGACGAGGGCGGCCCAGTCGACCTTGCCGCGGCTGTCGGCGAACACGTAGTTGGAGCCGAGCGCGATGCCGGCGAACGCGGGCACGGCGGTGGCCTCGGCGACGCCGGGCACGACCTCGAACGGCACCACGGTCCGGCCGACCCCGGCGATCTCGGTGACGGTGGCGTCGGTGGTCATGGGGTCGCCGGTGACGAGGCGGACCACGTCGCGGCCCTTCTTGGCCTCGGCGACGAGCTGCTTGGCCACGGCGGCGGGCTCGCCCAGCACGGGCCGGATGTCGGCGGCGGTGGGGGCGGGTAGCGCCTTGAGTCGCTTGACCTCGGCCTTGTCCGCGGCGGCGACGGCCGCGTCCATCTCGGCCTGGCGTGCGTCGAGCAGTTCCTGCGGAACCGGAACCTCGGTGGCGACGAGCGCGAGCACCTCGGCCGAGACATCGGCGTCGGCGAAGACCAGTGCGTTTCCGGCGAGGACCTCCCGGGCCCTGCAGGTGAGCATCCCCGCGTTGCCTGGTCCGCCGCCGACGAAGCGGACGGTTCCGGGGCGGGTGGTGCGTGCTCGAGTCATTGTTCGTCTCTCCGTGGGGTGGGTGTCGCGCACTGGCTGCGCGCGAGAAGGGAGTTCTGGGCGTACTGGGGAGTACGTGGGGTCATCAATCTCGGACTGTGGGTGGTGCGGTCGTTGATTTCTCGGGTACGAGTGGGTCGCGTGTCTCCGGCGACTCGTCGGTCATGAGGTCCTCCGCGCCGCGCTCGAGTAGTTCGGCCGCGAGGCTGCGTCCGAGTTCCTCCGCGGCCGCGATCGGCCCGTCCGGGTGTGCGGCGGGGACGGTGGTCCCCTCGGTGCGCAGGACGGTCGATCCGTCGTGGGCCGCGACCACCGCGTACAGCGTGAGGACCGCGTCGGCGGCGGGCTCGTCGGCGCCGGGGTCGGTGCCGGCGAAGGCCGAGTCGGCGGGGGTGACGCCGTCGAGTTCGGCGCGGGCGCCGACGGGCGCGGTGCAGCCGGCCTCGAGGTCGGCGAGCAGGCGCCGTTCGGCGGCGATGCGCACCCCGGTCGGCAGGTGGTCGACGACGGCGAGGGCCGCGATCGCCTCCGGGTCGTCGGCACGGGCTTCGACGGCCAGCGCTCCCTGCGCCGGGGCCGGCAACATCTCGTCGATCCCGAACCGGTGGGTGGCGCGTCCGCCGACCCGGGTGCGGTCGAGTCCGGCGGCGGCCAGGACCACCGCGTCGAGATCGCCGCTGGTGACGTAGCCCATCCGGGTGTCGATGTTGCCGCGCAGCGGGTGCAGGTCCAGGTCGGGTCGCAGTGCCGCGAGCTGGGAGCGCCGCCGCGGCGCGGAGGTGCCGACGCGGGCACCGGCCGGGAGGGTCTCCATCGTCAGCCCGTCACGGGCGATGAGCACGTCCGACGGGTCGACACGGGGCGGCACGGCGATGGGGGCGAAGCGTTCGTCGCGGGCGGTGGGCAGGTCCTTGTAGGAGTGGACGGCGATATCGCAGTCGCCCCGCTCGAGGGCGGCTCGCAACTCGAGCGTGAACACCCCGACGCCGATCCGCTCGACCGGCGCCATCACGACGTCGCCCTTGGTCTGCACGATGACCAGCTCGGCGGGGTACCCGGCGGCGATGAGCGCGTCGCGCACGTGACCGGCCTGCGTGGTGGCCAGTGTGCTGCCGCGCGTGCCCACCTTCAGGGTCCTGCCCATGACGCCTCCTCGTCCACGTTGCCGTCCAGGTCGAACAGTGTTCGTACGACCGCTGCGTAGTTCTCACCGTCCGGTCTGGCGGCGAGTTCCTTGAATCTCACCGTGGGCGGGTGCAGAAGTTTGTCGACCACCCGGCGGATGGTGTTGGCGACCTCGTCGCGCACCTTCTCGTCCATGTCGGGCAGCCGCGATTCCAGGCGCCGCATCTCGGCCGCGACCACCTGGCCGCCGCGTCCGCGCAGCTTGCCGATCAGCGGGCCCACGCCGGCCATGCGCTCGGCCTGGGTGTACGCGGTGAGTTCGGCGTCGACGATGGTGCGGGCCGCATCGGATTCCGCGGCGGCGGCGGAGGTGGCCGGGTCGGCCTTGAGCGCCTCGATGCCGAGCACCGTGACGCCGGGCAGTCCGGAGACGGCCGGGTCGACGTCGCGGGGCATGCCGAGGTCGCAGATCACCAGCGGTCCGCGGTCGCCCCGACCCGTCAGGGCGGTGTGGACGTCCCCGAGCGTCACGACCGTGCCGACAGCGCCCGTGCAGGTGAAGAGGATGTCGGCCTCGGCCACCGCGGCGGAGAGCTCCTCCAGCGGGAAGGCCGTGGCCGGGGTGCCCGAGTCGCGGGCGATCTCCGACAGCCGGTTCGCGCGCTCGGGGGTCCGGTTGGTCACGTCGATGTGGGAGATGCCGCCGCGCCCCAGGTGCGCCACGGCGAGCCCGCCCATCGCGCCGGCCCCCAGCACGACGGCACGCCGGCCGTCGAGCCGGCGGTCCGCAGCAGCGGAGGCGGCCTCGTCGGCGGCGTTGAGGATCTCCGCGGCGCGGTCCAACGCGACCGAGACCACCGAGGCGCCGGCGGAGTCGATGCCGGTCTCGGTGTGCACACGCTTGCCCACATGCAGCGCCTGCTGGGCCAAACGGTGCAGCGTCGTGCCGGCGGCGCCGATGTCGGAGGCCGACTGGTAGGCGGTGCGGATCTGTCCGATGATCTGCTGCTCGCCCACGACCATCGAATCGAGCCCGGACGCCACAGAGAACAGGTGCTCGGCGGCCGACTCCGAATACCGCACGTACAGGTGACGGCTCAGCTCGTCGACGCTCATGCCGGAGTGCCTGGACAGCAGCGCCACCACGTCGTCGAGCGCCGGGTGGAACGCCTCCACCGCGGAGTAGACCTCGACCCGGTTGCAGGTGGTGACGATCATCGCCTCGTCGACGTTCTGTCCGGCGATGAGTTCCTCGGTGAGGGAGTCGCGGTCCGCCTCGGAGACCGCCACCGCCTCGAGCAGCGAGACGGGCGCACTGTGATGGGACACGCCCACCAGGAGAATGCTCACAGCGGACCCCCGGGCGTCAGGGCTCCAGGAGTCCATGCCAGAATGGATGCCAGCTCGTCAACTCGTGGCCTCACGGCCCGGGAGACGACACCGGATCGGCCGCCCCCGCGCGCGCCGACCGCCGGAGAAGCGGACAGGGCACCGCAGGACGAACTCGCGGAACTCTGCTCCACAGTCGGTCGTCTCCTGTCGATGGGCACAGCTGTGTTGAGACCGATCCCACGCCGGGATCGACCTGACGGGACGGCCACGACCTGAGCCTGCGTACGACCCGTAACGAGATCCACCGTAACCCGCATGACACCCCGGGACAAAACCGTCGCCGGGGCTGATGCTATGCGCACCACCGCCCCGTCACAGGCCGTGAGCCGCCCCGTCACCGGCCGTGAGTAGGGTCGGGCCGTGCCCCCACGCCGTAGATTCTCCGCGACGAAGTCGCCCGCGACCCGGGCCCGCCACGCCAGGCGCCGGCAGCGGAGACTGTCCCGGGTGGACAACGACCTCACCGACCGGCAGTGGCTGCAGATCCTCGACGCCTGGCGGGGCTGCGCGTACTGCCGGGCGACCGGCCCGGCCCTGCAACGCGACTGCGTCCAGCCCGTCTCCCGGGGTGGTCGCTACACGATCGAGAACGTGGTGCCTGCCTGCGCGTCCTGCAACGCCAGCAAGCACAACAGTGAGGTCACCGGCTGGATGCGCCGCAAGAGACTCGACGAGGGCGCGTTCCTGCTCCGCCACGCCACGTTCCTGCAGGAGGTGCGGGCCGGCGCGGCGGCACGGGACGAGGACGGGGCGCCGGATCCGGTCGACGACCCGGGATAGGACGCCCCCGCACCGGGCGTCCTGCCGCGGCGGGTGCGCACGCGAGCGGCCCGCGACAGGCGCCGTCAGTCCCACCCCGGGAACGGTTCGGGCTCGGCGAGAGTGCCGATCAGCTCGTCGTCGTCGACCTCCCAGCACGAATGCTCCGCGCCGTCCACCAACACCACCGGCAGGCGGTCCCCGTACTCCACGGCGAGCTCTCGGTCGGCGGCCTCGTCCACGTCGACCACCTCCAGGCGCGCGCCCGCCCGCCCACACAGCGGGACGAGTTGGCCGTGGATCCGCTCGCAGCTCCCGCAGCCCGCGCGCGTCAACAGAGTCACCGTGTGCGCCATGCCTCGATAGTGCCCGACCGCCCCGCGGGCTGCCCTAGGATGGGGTGCCATCGCCCTGCAGGAGGTCACCCCAGGTGAACGACGACGACGCCGACACCACACCCACCAGCGGCATCGGCCCTGATCCCGGTGACGCGGACTCCCCCGCTCCCGCTGCAGAGCACGAGGACCCGGACTCCGGCACCACCGTGTTCGGCATGCGGCTCCCCGGTCGCGCCGACGTGATGAGCGCTCTCGGCCGGCTGGCCTGGCGGCGACGCAACCACCGCAGGCAACGTGTGGCGGGCGAGGCCTCGGCCGAGAACGCGGTCAAGCTCGAGTCCGTCACCGAGCCGCACCCCCCGGTCGCCGATGCGGACGTCACCGAGGAGGAGCACGCCACCGAGCCGTTCGTCGCCGATCCGACGGTCGCCGCGTTCTTCGACGTGGACAACACGCTCATCCAGGGCGCCTCGATCATCCTGCTGGCCCGCGGACTGGCCAAGCACAAGTTCTTCACCGCTCGCGACCTGATGGGGCTCGCGTGGACGCAGGCGAAGTTCCGGATCTCCGGCGAGGAGAACGCCGACGACGTGGCGGCCGGCCGGGACAAGGCGCTGGCGTTCGTGGAGGGCCGCACCGTGGCGGAGCTGGTCGAGCTGAGCGAGGAGGTGGTGGACACCTCGATGCTGGACCGCGTCTGGCCGGGCACCCGGTCACTGGTGCAGATGCACCTGGACGCCGGGCAGCAGGTCTGGCTGGTCACCGCCACCCCGGTGGTGCTGGCGCGCGTGATCGCCACCCGGCTGGGCCTGTCCGGCGCGCTGGGGACTGTCGCCGAGGAGGTGGACGGCGTCTACACCGGCCGGCTCGTGGGCGACATCCTGCACGGGCCCGGCAAGGCCCACGCCATCGCGACGCTGGCCGAGGCGGAGGGCTTCGACCTGTCCCGCTGCTACGCCTACTCGGACAGCTTCAACGACATGCCCATGCTGACCATGGTGGGGCATCCGGTGGCCATCAACCCGGATTCCAAACTGCGGAAGTACGCCTCCGAGAACGGGTGGGACGTCAAGGACTTCCGCACCGTGCGCAAGGCCGCCAAGAAGGCGATGCCGGGCGTCCTCGCCGTCGGCGGTCTCGCCGGAGTCGGGGCGGCCGTGTCGAGGTACGGGGCGCGCTCGAACGGCGACTGACCCACGACCGCCGCGCGGCGTGACCCGCCTCGTAGGTCCGGTCAGCCGTCCAGTGCCTCGGCGAGCCGGGGTAGCTCCCGCAGCGCGTTGAGCCGCTCGACCCGGAGCCTGCCCTCGGTGTCGAACGTCTGGTCCAGATCGGGCTGCGGGTCACCGGCTCCGGAGAGCGTGAGCGCGCTGAACGGCCAGTCCGAACCGAACACCACCCGGCTGCGGTCGGCCACCGCCAGGACCGCGCCCATCGACGCCGGCGCCGGACTCAGTGCCGTGTCATAGAAGAAGGTTCCGGCTCTGCGGGCGACCTCCAGAGCGGAAGGCCGGGGCAGCCCGTGCGGCCACTGCTGCCCGATCACGGTTTCCGAGGCGATCCCGATCCGGTGCGCGAGGAACGGCAGCGTCCCTCCGGCGTGGGCGAGCTGGAAGCGGATGCGCGGGTATCGCGCGAGGGTCTCGCCTGCGATGAGCAGGGCGGCGGCCCGTGTCGTGTCGAAGGTGAACTCCATGAGGAAGTCCGGTAGCGGTACGGGCGGCTTGTCCTGCGGGGCCAGTGAGCGCGGATGGACGAACACGTACGCCCCCCTGCGGTTGAGCTCCCACATGAGCGGTTCGAGGCGGGGGTCGCCGAGGTAGATGTCGTCGTAGGCCGACAGCAGTGCCACCCCGTCCAGGTGCAACACGTCGAGGGCGTGGGCGAGCTCGGTGATCGACGCCGGGACGTCGGGCAGCGGCAGCACCGCGAGCGCCCCGAAGCGACCGGGTTCGCGTGCGACGAGCTCGGCGAGATAGGTGTTGACCGAGCGCGCGAGATCTGCGGCCTCGACACCACGCAGGAACGACACGCCGGGATCGGAGACGGAGAGGACCTGTGCCTGGATCCCGTACCGGTCCATGAAGTCCACTGCGGCCTCGGGCGACCAGTCCGGGGTGGGGAACCCGCCGATCGTGACCATTCCCCGAGACAGCAACGCCGAGCGGTACTCCGGCGGCAACACGTGGGCGTGCAGGTCGATCCGATAGCGACCGGATGGGGCCCCGTGCGGCCCGGGCACCAGCGGGGCCGGCCCCTGAGCGGGCAGCCCCTCCGCGGAGGCGACCGGTGTGCCCCCTGCGGCGGCGACGCCGGCGGCCAGTGCGCCCCCCACGAAGGCCCGGCGCGACGTGACGGGTCCATTCGCGGTCATGATTCCTCCTCCTCACCGGCGGCACGTGCCGCGCCGGGTGGCGTGGCGTCCCCGTCCCCGCCCCAGGACAGTCCGTCGGGCAGGGGGTGGCCACACAGTTCCTCCGCGGTGGCGCCGTCCAGACCGAGCATCCGGAGTGCGGAGGCGGCGACCTCGTCCACGAGCTCCGGCGAGGCCTTTCCCGGCTCGGTGGCCAACATGCGGACCAGTCCGAGCAGCGCCCCGCCGACCACGACCAGGTGCACCTCCGGGTCGAGCGGCACGAAGCGCCCGCTCTCTACACCTGACGTGATGTCCGCGATCGCGGCCGTCCGCACACCGCCCTCGAGGAACAGCAGCTCGGTACCCCGGGCCAGGACCGGGGCGAGCAGGTCCGGATTGGAGAGTGCGAGCCTGCCCGTCAACCGGAAGCTGCGGGCGAATCGCTCCGCCGGGTCGTCGACGTCCGCGGTGGCTGTCGCCAACCAGCGGGCGTATTCGTCGAGCACCTCCATGACGGCGGCGAACCACAGCTCGTCCTTGCCTCCCGGGAAGTGGTTGAAGAACGATCCGAAGCCCACACCCGCGCGGGCCGTGATCTCTTTGATGCTCGCGTCCTCTCGCCCCTCCGCCAGCAGCTCGCGGGCGGCTCCCAGCAGCGCTGACCTCGTACGCAGCCGGCGGCGTGTCTGGCCTCCGGCGACAGCCGGGCCGGAAAGTTCGGTGTTGGTCACCACGATCTCCTCAAAGTTGATCGTTTGATCATAAACAGGTTGACACCGGACTGTCTCCTGTTCAGTATTACTCACGACACATTGTGATCGTTCGATCAGATTGGACGGAAGACGTGCCGCAGCTCAGAGAACGCACTGTCCGGGTGGGTGCCCGCGACCTCTTCGTGGCCGACACCGGCTCCGGCCCCACCGTGGTCCTCCTCCACGGCGGCGGACCGGGCGCGAGCGGCGTGCCGAACTGGCGCCGGAATATCGACGCCCTGGCCGCGCACTTCCACCTGGTCATCCCGGACCTACCGGGATACGGCCGGTCCACCAAGTACATCGACCAGACAGACCCCTTCGGCGATCTCGCGGGGTCGATCGGCGGGTTGCTCGACGAGCTGGAGATCCCCCGAGCACACCTGGTGGGCAACTCCTACGGGGGCGCCGCCGCGCTGCGCCTGGCCCTCGACCGGCCGGATCGTGTGGACCGGATGGTCCTCAACGGCCCCGGCGGGATCGGCACCACCCGCGCACTTCCGACCCGCGGGCTGAACGCACTCCTGGACTACTACGGCGGCACCGGACCCTCGCGCGAGAAGATGGAGCACTTCATCCGCACCCACCTCGTCGCCGACGGATCTCAGATCCCCGACGAGGTGATCGACGGCCGCTACGCCGACAGTCTCGATCCCGAGGTAGTGGCCGATCCACCGCTGCGCAGGCCGTCGGGCCCCTCCGCAGTCCGGACCCTGTGGCGGATGGACCTGACCCGGGATCCCAGACTGGCCCGGTGCGAGGTCCCCACCCTGGCCATCTGGGGGACCCTGGACTCGGTCAACCGCCCCTCCGGCGGGCCACGACTGGCGCACACCATGGCCGAGTGCGACCTCTACCTCGCGTCGGGCTTGGGCCACTGGGTCCAGTGGGAGGCGCCGGACCTGTTCAACCGGCTCACCGTCGACTTCCTCACCCGCGACCGATGAACACCTCGGACATCTTCGGCTCCGTCCGACTCGGCTACCTGGCGGTCTCCAGCCGCCGCCTCACCGACTGGCGACGGTTCGGAGCCGACGCCATCGGCCTGCACGTGGACGAACTCACCCGTGACATCCTCCGCTTCCGGATCGACGATCACGCCTGCCGGATGGTCATCACCCGCGGCACCGAGGAGGACGTGACGGCCATCGGCTGGCAGGCCGACACGCACGAGGTCGCCGACACGATCCTCGCCCGCGTCCGCGATGCCGGACTGCCCGTCACCTCCGGGACCGAAGAGGAATGCGCGGTGCGCGGCGTCGAGCGACTCCACCGCTTCCCGGGCCCTGGCGGTCTGGCCACCGAGATCTTCACGGAGCCGGTCCTGTCCCCGCGTCCGCTACGGATGTTGCAGACCGGGTTCGTCACGGGAGACGCGGGGATGGGGCACGTCGCGATCACCGCCCGACGCCCCGAATCGGTGCGGTCGTACTTCGACGCCGTCTTCGACGCCCGCCTGTCGGACTGGGTACACGAACGCATCGCCGGCCTGCCCCTGCGCATCCGGTTCCTGCGGGTCAACGAGAGACACCACTCGGTGGCGATCGCCGGCCTGCACCGCCTCCCGATCAACCCCATCCGAACGCGGATCCAGCACTTCAACACCGAGGTCGCGGTTCTCGACGACCTGCTCAGCGCCTACGAGCGCGTGGTGGGCCAGGGCTTCCGGATGCAGTGGAACGTCGGTCAGCACACCAACGATCGCGAACTGTCCTTCTACTGCGTCACCCCGTCCGGCTTCGAGTGGGAGCTGGGCTGGAACCCGATCGTGATCACGCCCGAACTCGAGCAGGCGTGGGCTCCGCGCACCTACGAGTCCATCTCCATCTGGGGCCACACACCGATCGGCGAGAGCGTCCTGAGCCGACTCGGGCAGGTCCGCAACGCCGTGGGATCACTTCGGCAGGCCGACGGACCGGAGGTGAACTGGTGAACCCTCCCCCTCCCCCGCCGGACCACGGGTACGACGTCAGCGTGATCGGACTCGGCCCCACCGGACTGGTCATGTCGCACCTCCTCGCCGCCCACGGGCTCCGGGTACTCGCGCTGGAGCGCGAGCCACACTTCTACGGCATGGCGCGCGCGGTCTACACCGACGACGAGTGCCTGCGAATCCTCCAGCGGGCCGGCGTCGCGGACGAGGTGCTGTCCGACATGCTGGTCGACCGCCCGGTCCGGTGGGTCTCCGCCGACGGTACTGTGCTGGCGGTCGCCCACGACCGGCGCCGCCCCCAGGGCTGGCCCACCTCGAACTTCCTCTACCAACCTCTGTTCGAGAACACCCTCGAGTCACGGCTCGTCGAGCGCGCCGGCGTCACCGTCCGCCGGGGACGCGCGGTCACGAGGGTCGACGACGACGGCGACGGCGTCGTCGTCGTCACCCATGTCGCGTCCTCTGGCTCCGGTTACGGCAACAGCGACGCCCCGGTGGTACCCGGCACCGAGGAGCGGGACACGGTGCGGTTCGTCGTGGCCTGCGACGGGGGCCGAAGTCCCGTCCGGGAGCAATTGGGGATCGCAATGGTCGGGCACAAGTTCCCCCAACGATGGCTGGTCGTGGACCTGTCGGCCCGACCCGGGTCGGGCCACGACCCGTTCACCGGGGTCCCGCACTTCGACTTCGTCTGCGATCCCGCCCTGCCCACGGTGAGTTGCCCCCAGCCCGGCAGTCGGCACCGGTTCGAGTTCCTGCTTACCGACGCCGACGACCCGGACGAGTTCGCCTCCGACCCCTCTCTGCGGCGGATGCTCTCGCGGTGGGTCGAGCCCGACGACGTGGTGGTGGACCGCCGCCTGGTGTACACGTTCAACGCCCTCATCGCCTCCCGTTGGAGGCACGGGCGCATCCTGCTGGCCGGGGACGCCGCGCACATGATGCCGCAGTTCGTGGGGCAGGGAATGAACGCCGGCCTGCGGGACGCCGACAACCTGGCGTGGAAACTCGCCGAGGTGGTCAGGCACGGTGCCGACATGTCACTGCTGGACACCTACGAGTCCGAGCGCGCCGCCCACGTCCGGGGCATGACCCGACTATCCGTGACCAGCAAGAACGTCGTCAGTTGGACGCATCCCGCTCTGACCGGCCTCCGGGACCGGGTGCTGCCGGTTCTCTCACGCATGCCCGGCACCGGCCGCATGCTGCGGGAGACGTGGATGAAGCCGCGCCCCCGCTTCCGCCGCGGCTCCTACCACGGAGAGCCCCGCCGACTCCGCCCCGGGCGGGCCTGGCTCGGGATGCTCGGGCCGGAGGGCACGCTGTTCCCGCAGGCCCGGGTCGTGGCGACGGACGGCGGCGGGTCCGTGGCCGCCCCCGAGGACGCGGCGGGCCCCCGGCTCGACGATGTGGTGGGACGGCGCTGGGCGCTGGTCGGGGTGGGAGTCGACCCGGGCACGGTGACCCCACCCTCCTCGCTGTCCGGGCGGGACCCGGCTCTCGTCCGTGTCGCGCCGGATTCGGAGGGGCTTAGGTTCTCGGGGATCCGGCTGGGCGACGTGGTGGTCCTGCGGCCGGACGGGTACGTCCACCGGGTGCTGCGCCCTGGGAACAGGCGCAGGCGGCCCGGGCCGGAGCGCCCCGGCGCGCCCGCCGCGTCCTTTCCGACGCGTCGCGGCTAGCCGAAGAAGACGCTGCCGCGGCGCGCGAGGTTCCGGAACAGCGTGTTCTGGATGGTCTCGCGGACCTGGTCGGTGATCTCGAAGACCACCATCGGGTCGTCGGCGGCGTCCGCTCCCAGGTGGGCGGTCTCGATGGGCTCGCCGAACTCCATCGTCCACTTGGTGGGCAGCGGGATGCCGCCCAGGCCGCCCAGGAGCGGGAAGGTGGGCGTGATGGGCATGTACGGGAATCCGAACAGCCGCGCCAGGGCCGGGATGTCGCCGATCTTCGGGTAGATCTCCTCCGAGCCCACCACGGAACACGGAATGATCGGCGCGCCCGCGGCCAGCGCGGTGGACACGAAGCCGCCGCGGCCGAAGCGCTGGAGCCGGTAGCGGTCGGCGAACGGCTTGCCCAGCCCCTTGAAGCCCTCGGGCCACACGGCCACCATGTGGCCGTTCTCGAGCAGCCGCTCGGCGTCCGCGCCGCACGCCAGCGTGGCACCGGCCCGGCGGGCCAGCGGCGCGGACACCGGCAGCGTCATGGCCAGGTCGGCGGCCAGCAGGCGGAGCGCCCGGCCGGCGTGGTCGTGCACCGCGACACTGGTCATGAGCCCGTCGAGCGGGAGCACACCGGCGTGATTGGACACGATGAGCCCGGCGCCCTCGGCGGGGATGTTGTCCGCCCCGATCACCTCGACGCGGAACCAGTGCTCGAACAGTGGCCGCCACAGGGGCAGCCAGACGTTGGTGTAGAAGTGCTCGTCGAAGCCGAACTCGTCGATCTCGTAGCCGCCGGTGATCCGGGTCGCCAGGATCTCGCCGGCCGCGTTGATCGCCTCGGTCATCCCGGCCAGGACACTGACGTCCCCGGTGGCAAGCATCGCGTCCACGCCGCGAGCCAGGTCGCGCACGGGTGCCAGCATCTCGGCGTCGACGGGCAGGGCCTCGACGATCTGGCCCAGCGAGGTCCGCATGGAGGTGAGGAACCTGTCCACGAGGCGGCCGATCTCGGTGGCTGCGGCGTCACTGCTGGTGGTGGTGCCGAGGAAGCCCTCGCCGACCATGCGGTCGCTGCGGGAGTCGCGGCTCCCCTCGCCCCACCGGGGGCCTCCGAGCGGCTGGCTCAGGTCGAATTCCGGGCCCTTCACTTACGCCTCCTCCGTGGGGTCGGGCAGGGCGCCGAGCGCCTCGAGCTCTCCGATGGTGGTGTCCACGCGCGCGCGCAGCCGGACGGCCACCGGCCCCGGCAGCAGCTTCTCGATCTTGGCGGCCTTGCGTTCCAACGAGGCGCGTGTGACCAGCGGCTCGGTGCCGGAGTCCACGAGGTAGGCCTGCATGGCCTCCTCGGTGGTGTACCCGGGTTCGAAGCCGAACTCGGTGCGCATGCGCGAGGTGTCCACCACGCGACCGAACCGCAGGTACCGCATCTGCGAGGGCCCGATGTCGCGCAGTCCCCGGCTGAGCAGTAGGCGGGCGGCGACCTTGAACGTCTGCGGTGGTACCGGCAACGGGATGTGGCCGGCCCTGCGGATCGCCTGGGTCAGCGTGAGGACCCCGTCGGCCGCGATGTTGAACGTGCCGGGCGCCGCGCCCAGGGTGGCGTGCAGCAGCGCGTCCAGCGCGTCCTGTGGGTGCAGCAGCTGGATGCGCGGGTCGAAACCGGCCACGACCGGGGCCACCGACGGCAGCAGCAGCTCACCCAGCACGGTCGGTTCGGGCAGTCCGAGGATGGCGGGGATGCGCAGGATCGTCACGTCGATGTCCGGGCGCTTGCGGGACATGCCGCGCACGTAGCCCTCGACGGAGAGGTGGTCCAGGGGGATGCCGCCGCCGGGCTGGCGGCGGGCGGCCATGTCCTCGGTGAACATTGCCGGGTCCGCCCCCGAGGAGCCGTAGACGGTGGTGGAGGAGATCAGTACGAAACGTCTGACCGTGGCGGCCCGCCCGCAGGCCGCGATGACGTGCATCGACCCCATGATGTTGGATTCCTTGACGGCCGCGCGGCCGCCCGGGGCGAAGTCGGTGTGGAACAGTCCGGCGTGGACCACGGTGTCGATCCCCGCCTCGCGCAGGATGCCCTGCAACCTCGGGGACTGCGGGTCCAGCCGGACGAACTCGGCGTCACGCATGCGCCTGCGGTGTTGCGGTGACGGCTTGACCGAGTCGATGGCCAACACGCGCTCGACGGACTCGTTCCGGAGCAGCATCCCCACCAGGTGCGCGCCGAGATAGCGGCTGCCGCCGACGACCGCGACGGCGCGCGCCGGCGGACTGGTGGGGGCATCGGTGTTCACCCGCCCGAGTCTAGCCGCGCACCCCCTGTTCACGGCGCCGGGTCCGGCCCGGAAAACACCGATGCCCGCCACCACGTGGGCGACGGGCATCCGCTACAGGTGTGAGTTCGGGCGCCACCCGGGCGCCGCCGAACTCACTTACCGAGCTTGCGGCGCTGCACGCGGGTCCGGCGGAGCATCTTGCGGTGCTTCTTCTTGGACATGCGCTTGCGGCGCTTCTTGATCACAGAACCCATATCGGGGTCACCTACCTGTCGACTAACTGGTCGTGGGTTTGCCTAGCGCTCCGGCTCTCCGAGCGGCTCGGGAGCCGGGACGGAACCCGTCCAGACTACCTGCAGGCGGGTCCTCGACGAAAATGGGTCGATTCCGGCCGTCGGTCGCGAGCGGGCGACGGCCGCGCCGCCCGGGCGGCGCTCAGCCGGCGGAGAAGTACGAGGTGTCGAGGTACTCGTGTACGGCCTTGGAGTGCACGCGGAACGAGCGCCCCACCCGGACGGCCGGGAGCTCGCCCGAGTGCACGAGTCGGTAGACCGTCATCTTGGACACGCGCATGAGCGCGGCCACCTCTGCAACGGTGAGGAACTGGGAGCCCCCCGCCGGCTGCGAGCTGCCTTCGGTCTTGTCGCTGTTCGCCATCGTCACAACCCTTCGTGGCACGCGTCGTGCCGCAGGCTTCCCCTCCTGCGGTACGGACACGCACGTGCTGGGGATGAGCCTAGCGTGAAAGGTGTGATCAATGCGACGGGTGTGGGCGAATTACTTCGATGACACGCCGCATCGACCAAGGCTCACCCGTTCTGAGCTGGGGTTGTGCTAAAAGGCGCGATCCGGCAGGTGTGCTTTCTCTCACCCTGGGGTCGATCCCCCGCGGGGTCAGTGCATCTCGTCGTCGTCCTCCGCCGCGGCGACGGCCATCTCACGCGAGCGGGACGCGGCGGCCTCCATCGCATCGGCCACGGTCGCCCGCAGTCCCCCGGCCTCCAGCTGTCGGATCGCCGCGGCGGTGGTGCCTCCCGGGGAGCTGACGTTGTAGCGGAGTTGGCCGGGGCCGTCTCCGCCGGCGGTGAGCATCGCGCCCGCGCCGAGCGCCGTGCCGGTGGCCAGGGTCAGTGCCACGTCGCGAGGCAGCCCCTGCTGCACGCCGGCGTCGACCATGGCCTCGGCGAGGAGGAAGAAGTAGGCGGGGCCGGAGCCAGACACTGCCGTCACCGCGTCCATCTGGGCCTCGGTGACGACGACGACGACGCCGACGCTCTCCATGATCGTCTGCACCTGCTCGAGGTGCTCATCGCGCGCGAAGCGGCCCTTGCAGATGGCGGACACGCCCCGGCCCACGAGCATCGCCGTGTTGGGCATGACCCGCACGACCGGCGAGCCGGCGCTGAGCTTGTTCTCGAGCGTCTGCGTGGGGATGCCGGCCGCGAGGGAGACCACGATCGACTCGTGGACGCTGTCGGAGATGGCGCCGTCGATCCGCTCGACCACCGCGGGGACGTCCTGCGGCTTGACGGCCACCACGATCACGTCGGCGCCCTCGCAGCCGATGTCGAGTGTGGTGGCGAGAATGGAGTACTTCCTGGCCAGCTCGTCGGCGCGGGCCTGAACGGCTTCGATCACCACGATGTCCGACGGCGGCGTCCCGGCTTCGCGCAGGCCCGAGATGAGGGCTTCTCCGATTCGTCCGCCACCGACTACTGCGATTCTCGTCATGGCCTTTACAGTGCCATACCTCCCGCCGCCGCCCGTCCCGCCGCCGGAGTCCTGCCGCTACCCTCCCGCCACTGCCCGTCCACCCCCCAGCACGAGCCACCCATCAGAATGCGGCACACCTAGCGGCTCCGCTAGGTGCACCGGAAACGGATGTGTGAGGCGGAGCCCCTGGGGCAGATGAACCACGATTCGCCTAGCCGTAGCCACCAACCGCAACATCCGCGACCGCGCCTGCGCGCCCGAGACCAGGTGACCGGCCAGACGACCGGCCAGGCGACCGGCCCGGACGAGCGCGGGCCGCGAAATGAGCTCCGCCCGCATCTCGCGGCGGATGCGGGCGGAGCAGGCGGGTGCGCCTTGGGCGGCGACGCGGGTCGCTAGGTGATCAGGCGGAGCAGGAGCGGCCCGCAGGTCACGCCCAGGCCGACGATCACCGCCAGCGCGATGCTGACCGTGTCATTGGAGCGGCGCAGCACGCGCACCATGGCCACCAGTCCGACGATCACGATGATCGCCAGCGCGAACGCCACCCACGGCAGGTCGCCCCACAAGAGCTGGAAGCCGATGAACAGGGCCGCACCCGCGACCGCGGATGCGAGCACCTGCGCGATGAGGATCAGCCACTGCGAGGCGGCCGAACGCTCCGGGGCGTCGTGCGCGACATCGGTGTCCTCGGCCC
>DWWG01000096.1 GCA_019119875.1 Candidatus Dietzia intestinigallinarum
GGCGAGTTCTTCGACAAGTACACCGACCAGGTGTGGGAGCCGGCCACCGACAAGGTGCGACAGCTGTTCGCGGACTCCGAGGTCGCCATCCCAACCCAGGACGATTGGCGGGCCCTCAAGGCCGACGTGCAGAAGTACGGCATCTACAACCAGAACCTGCAGGCGGTGCCGCCCACCGGCTCGATCAGCTACATCAACAATTCGACCTCGTCGATCCACCCCGTGGCCTCGAAGATCGAGATCCGCAAGGAGGGCAAGATCGGGCGCGTCTACTACCCGGCGCCCTACCTGACCAACGACAACCTGGAGTACTACCAGGACGCGTACGAGATCGGCTACGAGAAGATCATCGACACGTACGCCGCTGCCACCCAGCACGTCGACCAGGGACTCTCGCTGACCCTGTTCTTCAAGGACACCGCGGACACGCGCGAGGTCAACCGTGCGCAGATCTACGCGTGGCGCAAGGGCATCAAGACCCTGTACTACATCCGGGTGCGCCAGCTCGCGCTCGAGGGCACCGAGGTCGAGGGCTGCGTCTCGTGCATGCTCTGACAGCCCGGCCGCACGGCCGCGCCACCGCCACCATCCGCCATCAGGAGGAGATCCGATGACCGCCGAGCTCCACGCTCCGGGATCCCACAGCCCCGCCGCCGGCGTCCAGCCCAAGCTGATCGACCGCGTGTCGGCGATCAACTGGAACCGCATCCCCGACGAGGTCGACGACCAGGTCTGGGGCCGGCTGACCACCAACTTCTGGCTGCCCGAGAAGGTGCCGGTCTCCAACGACATGCCCTCGTGGGAGACACTCACCGAGTACGAGCAGACGCTGACCACCCGCGTCTTCGCCGGCCTGACCCTCCTGGACACCCTCCAGGGGACCGTCGGCGCGGTGAGCATGATCCCCGACGCGTCGACCCCGCACGAGGAGGCGGTGCTCACCAACATCGCGTTCATGGAGTCGGTCCACGCCAAGAGCTACTCGACCATCTTCTCCACGCTGTGCTCGACCCCGCAGGTCGACGACGCGTTCAGGTGGGCCGAGGAGAACCCGTACCTCCAGCGCAAGGCCAAGGTCATCCTCGGCTACTACGCGGGAGACGACCCGCTCAAGCGCAAGATCGCCTCGGTGATGCTCGAGTCCTTCATGTTCTACTCGGGCTTCTACCTGCCCATGCGGTGGTCGTCGCGGGCCAAGCTCACCAACACCGCCGACATGATCCGGCTGATCATCCGTGACGAGGCCGTGCACGGCTACTACATCGGCTACAAGTACCAGCGCGCCCTCGAACACGTGGACCAGGCCACGCGCGACGAGCTCAAGGACTACACGTTCGAGCTGCTGTTCGAGTTGTACGACAACGAGGCCGATTACACGGAGGACCTCTACGACCCGGTCGGCTGGACCGAGGACGTCAAGAAGTTCCTGCGCTACAACGGCAACAAGACCCTGATGAACCTCGGCTACGAGCCGATGTTCCCCAAGGACGAGACCGACGTCGACCCGGCCATCCTCGCCGCGCTGAGCCCCAACGCCGACGAGAACCACGATTTCTTCTCGGGCTCCGGCAGCTCCTACGTCATGGGCAAGGCCGTCGCCACCGAGGACGAGGACTGGGACTTCTGATCACTCACCCCGGCGCAGTCGAAAGGCCCGGCTGCGCCGGGGTCGGGCGGCGTTGTGGTCGGGCGGCGCCGGTCGGGCGCTATCCGTCGGGGGCGATGCCGTTGATCGACTTGCGGATGTCCTCAAGGACCGCCCGGGCCGCCACCGGGCCCGCGCCCTCCCAGACCGCTCGATCCACCACGAACATCCGCTTGGCGCCCACCGCGTCCAGGTCGGTCCACCGGTCCGAGGCGAAGACCTCCCTCGCGTCGTCCTCGGCGCCCGGGGAACCGCCGACCACCGCGAAGATCACGTCGCCGTCCAACTCGTCGCCCACCGCGGGGGACTCCGGCAGAGGGGGGACACGTTCGCCGTCCCGGGTCAACTGGGACGGCGGCCGACCGGCACCCACCGCCTCGAGCATCAGCGAGCCGAGGGTGTCCGGCGCCTGAACGGTCACGCCGTCACCGTCGGCACCTCCGACGGAGACCAGGGAGACCCGGGTATCCGAGGGTGTGGCGGCCGCGTCTGTCATCCGGGCCTGCTCGATCACACTCAGCAGGACGTCACCGCCGGCGCGAGGACGACCGTAGGCGTCGGCGATCATCTCGGAGGCGGCCGTCCAGGACAGGGTCGCGGAGTCGTAGACGACCGTGGGCGCGACGGACGACAGCGCGTCCACCACCGCCGGGTCGAGGTCGTCGCCGCCCACGACGATCAGGTCCGGCGTGAGCTCCCGCGCGGCCGTGGCGACCTCCGTGGGGGCAACGCCGGAGGTGTCGACCTCGGGCAGATCGACCAGGGGGGAGGGGAGGTAGACGTCGGCGTCGCGGGGCAACCCCGACGTGCCCACGACGAGGTCCTGCAGGCCCAGGGCGCAGGCGACGTCGACCGCGGTCACCCCCAGTGCCAGGATGCGCTCGGGGGAGCGGGGTACCTCCACTGCATCGACCCCCGGCTCGTCGGTCCGGACCCCGCGGTCACCGGTCCCCTCGAACTCGGGGGGTGCCGGGTCGTCGGCACAGGAGTTCTCGGGCTCGGCGGCGCGCTGCAGCTCCTCGCCGGCCATCCGCGACGGCGTCGTCGTCACGGGGTGCTCGACCATGTCGACGGGGGACGGGCCGCAGGCCGCGAGCGTCAGGCCGAGCGCGATCGGGGCCACGAGGAGGGCGGCGTTACGTCCGTACCCCCGCCCGGGGTGACGGCGGGGAGTCGGCGCGGAGTCGGTCATGGGGATACAGCCTAGGAGATCGGCCGTCGATGCCCGCGTACGCGGAGGTAGAGGCATGTTCCGGAGCCCGTCGGGATGCGGCGAGGGTCACCTCCGATGAGGCGGATGACCACCCGAGACGAGTTCGGCGGGGTCGATGGGCGCTGCTCTCAGGCGGGGGTTAGGATTGACGCCACGCACTATTCCTATGCGTTCGACGTGGGGTCGGTGGTTCGACCCACGACGTCGGGTGAGGCGTTCAGGAGGACCCTTATGACCGCAGTGGCCCCCAAGCCGGTCCACGACCTCGATTACCCACCGGGTGAACCTGCGGGTAACGGCCGCCCGGGTTCGTTCGTGTGGAAGATGTTGACGACGACCGATCACAAGATGCTCGGCATCATGTACATCGTCTCGTGCTTCATCTTCTTCTTCATCGGCGGCCTGATGGCTCTGCTCATCCGCGCCGAGCTGTTCTTCCCGGGCATGCAGTTCCTGTCGAACGAGCAGTTCAACCAGATGTTCACGATGCACGGCACGCTCATGTTGCTGTTCTTCGGAACCCCGATCGTGGTCGGTTTCGCGAACTACATCATGCCGCTGCAGATCGGCGCCCCGGACGTGGCCTTCCCGAGGCTCAACGCGTTCGGCTTCTGGCTGTTCACCTTCGGTGGACTCATCGTGATCTCGGGCTTCCTGACCCCCGGCGGTGCGGCCTCGTTCGGCTGGACCATGTATATGCCGCTGGCGGACAAGATCCACTCGCCCAACGTCGGCGCGGACCTGTGGATTCTGGGTGTCGGTATCGGCGGTATCGGCACCATTCTGGGTGCCGTCAACTTCGTCACCACGATCATCTGCCTGCGTGCGCCGGGGATGACGATGTTCCGGATGCCCATCTTCACCTGGAACATCCTCGTCACCTCGATCCTCATCCTGCTGATCTTCCCGCTGCTCACCGCCGCCGCGATGGGCGTGTTCTACGACCGGACGTTCGGTGGTCGGATCTTCGATCCGGGTAACGGCGGGGCCATCCTGTGGCAGCACCTGTTCTGGTTCTTCGGCCATCCCGAGGTGTACGTCCTCGCGTTGCCGTTCTTCGGCATCGTCTCCGAGGTCTTCCCGGTCTTCGCCCGCAAGCCGCTGTTC
>DWWG01000097.1 GCA_019119875.1 Candidatus Dietzia intestinigallinarum
CACCCCCACGTCGGCCTGCTCATGTCCGGCACCCCGGAGTACCTCCACCTGCTCGGCGCGGCGGCGTGCTCGGAGCTGGTGGTGGCCGGCCTCAACCCCACGCGGCGCGGCGAGGCACTCCTGCGCGACGCTCGGCTCGCCGACTGCGCGGTGATCCTCACCGATGCCGACAACGACTCGCTCCTCGACGGCCTCGACGCCGGTGTCCCGGTGATCTCGGTGGACTCGCCGCAGTGGTCGGAGCTGCTGGACCGCCACGCCGACGCCACCCTGCCCGACCCCGCGGACGTCCCCACCGGCGCGGACGACCTGGTGGCGCTCGTGTTCACCTCCGGCACCAGCGGCGACCCCAAAGCCGTGCGCATCACCCAGTCCAAGATCTCGATCCCGGGACGCATGCTGGCCGAGCGGTTCGAGATGGGGCCGGCCGACTGCGTGTACAGCGCGATGCCGCTCTTCCACTCCAACGCCGTGATGGTGGCCTGGCCGATCGCCCTGTTCGCGCAGTGTTCGATCGCGCAGCGTCGTCGGTTCACCGCGTCGGGCTGGCTGGAGGACGTCCGCCGCTACGGCTGCACGTTCGCCAACTACGTGGGCGCGCCCCTGTCCTACATCCTCGCCACCGCCGAGCGCGCCGACGACGCCGACAATCCCATGCGCGTCGTCTACGGCAACGAGGCGCCGGCGGATGTGCGGTCCGAGTTCACGCGGCGTTTCGGCGTGCGCGTGGTCGACGGGTTCGGCTCCAGCGAGGGCGGGCTGTCCATCTCGCGCACGCCCGACACCCCGGACGCCGCGCTCGGGCCGCTGCCCAGGGGCGTGCGGATCATCGACCCGGAGACCGGGGACGAGTGCCCGCGCGCGCGGTTCGACGCCGACGGCCAGCTCACCAACCCCGACGAGGCCGTGGGTGAGATGGTCGCCGACGGGCCCGGCCTGTTCGCCGGCTACTGGCGGGACCCGGCCGCCGACGCCGAGAGGATGCGCGGAGGACGTTTCCACTCCGGTGACCTGGCGTATGTCGACGACGACGACTACGTCTACTTCGCAGGCCGCTCCGGCGGATGGATGCGTGTCGACGGCGAGAACCTGGCGGCGGCTCCCATCGAGCGCGTGATCCGACGTCATCCCGATGTGGCCGAGGTGGGCGTGTACGCCGTGCCGGCGGCGTCGGTGCACGGCACGGGCGCGATCGGTGATGCCGTGGCGGCGGCCGTGGTTTTGCGCGGTGATGCGAGTTCTGCGGTGGCCTGCTGGTTCGCCGAGGGGTTCGGCGGGTTCCTCGCAGGCCAGGCGGATCTGGGGCCGAAGCAGTGGCCGTCGTTGCTGCGGATCACCTCGGCGCTGCCGCGGACCGCGAGCTTCAAGTTCCGGGCCCGCGATCTGACCGCTCTCGGCGCCGATCCCGCCGGGGACCGCGTGTGGCTGCGCGGGCAGGGGGCGGAGGGGTTCGCACCCACCCGCTGACCCGGGCGGGGCGGCCGCGCGTGCCGGGTAGGTTCGGCATGTGACCCCACCGACTGATGCAGCCTCGCGCCCCTTTGACGACGACCTCAGCGTGACGGCATTCCCGGAGAAGCCGCTGCTCAGGGGTTGGATCCACCTGGGCACACTGCCGGTGGCGATCGCGCTCGGCGTCCTGCTCACCGTGCTCGCCGAGGGCACCGCGCTGAAGCTGGCGTGTGGGGTGTTCCTGGCCACCTCGTCGCTGCTGTTCGGCATCTCGGCGCTGTATCACCGGGGCACCTGGTCCCCGCGGGCCACGGCGCTGCTGCGGCGGCTGGACCACTCGAACATCTTCCTGCTGATCGCCGGGACGTACACGCCCATGACGGTGGCAGCGCTCGAGCCGCCGGCCAGCACGATCCTGCTCGTCGTCGTCTGGACCGGCGCGCTCCTGGGGATCGCGTTCAGGTTGTTCTGGCTCTCGGCCCCGCGCTGGCTGTACGTGGTTCTGTATATCGTCCTGGGCTGGACCGCGGTCTGGTTCGCCGGCGACCTCATCGAGGTGGACCCGCTCGCCGTGGGTCTCGTCCTGGCCGGCGGGTTGGCCTACACGGGCGGCGCGGTGGTCTACGGCCTCAAGCGTCCCGACCCGGTGGCGGGCGTGTACGGCTTCCACGAGGTGTTCCACACGTGCACGGTGGTGGCGTTCGCCTGCCACTGGGCCGCGATGCTGCTGTTCGTCCTGGGTGGCTGACCCTCCCGGCCTGTCCCCGGCTTCTCGCGGCCGCCCCCTTCTGGTTTCTCGCGGCCTCCCCTCCCGGCCTGTCCCCCGGCTTCTCGCGGCCGCCCCTCCCGGCCTGTCCCCCGGCTTCTCGGGGCCGCCCCCTTCCGGCCTGTCCCCCGGTTTCTCGGGGCCGCCCCCTCCCTGCGTGTCCGGCACCGGCCCGATCCGGTCCGCCCGGGGCCCGTTTTCCCCGGCCCGCCCCACGCGGCGCACAAGTCGACCGGTTGTGAACTCCCGGCGTTAGCCCCGCCGAGCCTATGCGGCAAATCTGCGACCTCCAGGATGCATAACTTTGCGGACTCCCCCACGTCGGCTACGTGGGCACGCCCAGCGGTGCATGGTCGTCCGAATCGGAGGCGTCCTCTGGCCGGCCTCGGCGTCTGACGAGCCAGCCTTACCGGTCTGATCACCCCGCGGCTGGCTGGTCAGTGGTGCCCGAACCCGGAAACGGCCGGAACGGCTGGCCCGGCCGAGCATTCAACGAGCGCGCACCGAGCCCCGCGATCCACGGTCCCGTCTTCCTCCACAGGATCTCCGCGAGAGAGCCACGGCGCCCCGTTTGCCGCCAATCGAGGCGCAACGATGTGTGCATGACATACCGCAGATGGCCTGCCCGTACTCACCCACCCACGACACCTCACCCCGCATTGGCTCACACGAAACGTGCCTCCGAGCTGCTTGGACTGAGCCGGGGCCAGCGGGATAGCCGATATATCCGCCTGTCAGATGGACTCTGGCTGGATCGACGATCGAGCGTCGACGTCGCCAGTCTGGCAATTGCATACCAGCGCCTGTACCCCGGATCGGTCCTGTCCGGCTGGTCGGCCCTCGCGTTGCACGGGTTCACCGCGCCGGGCACTGCGCGTCCGGAGCTGTGGATCGGCCGTTCGGCCCGCCGAAGGAGGGGGCTCGTCGTGAGGAGGTATCAGGACCTGCCCGAACCCGAGATCCGACACGTCCGGGGCGTCCTCGTGTGCTCGATCGAGTGGGCGGCGTTCGACCTGTCGAGATTCCTTCCCCGTGACGACGCGGTGATCGCTCTGGAGGGCATGTACGCCCAGGGCTTCGACCTCTCGGCCATGCACCCGCTCCTCAAACAGCAGGCGGGCACCTGGGGAATCCGTCGGGCATTGGAGGCCTACCGCTCAGCGGATCCCGCATCTCAGTCGCCCATGGAAACCAGGACCCGGCTGATTCTCGACGACGCGGGTATCACCGGATTCGAGGCCCAGGTCGAAGAGCCTGCGCTGGGGTACTTCGTCGACCTGGGCCACCGGTTCGCGAAGGTGGCGATCGAGTACGACGGCGACGACCACTTCGACGCCACCCGGCACCGTCGCGATGTTCGCCGTATCAATCGGCTGCGGGCTGAAGGCTGGGAGGTCATCACGGTGACCTACGACATCCTGATGAACCACCGAGACGAGTTCTTACGCCAGGTGAGGCGAGCCCTTGAGCGGCGGGGAGTGCGGCTGGCGGCCTGAAGGCCCCCTGCCAGGCACCGGGCAAGCCCTCCTTGCTGGGCACCGGGCAAACTCTCCCTACTGGGCACCGGACAAGCCCTCCCCGCCAGGCACCGGAGATGGTTGTGCACTCTCTGAGCAGCAAATCGGCCGCATAGGTTCGGCAGGGCTGACACCGAGGACGCACAACCTTCCCAGCCAACGGATTTGCCGCATATGTGCCGTCGCGGGGTGGGGCCCGGGCATCGGGCGGACTTGCGGGTGGGGCCCGGCCAGCGTCAGCCGAGCCAGCCCAGGCCCGGCCAGGCCAGCCCAGGTCACGCCGGATCAGCCCGGCCCGGCCAGGTCAGGCCAGGTCAGGCCAGGTCAGGCCCGGCCAGGTCAGCCGAGCGAGGCCCGCAGGCGCTCGACGGCCTCGGAGTACTCGGCCACGATCTGCTCCATCGTCTCGGCCACGGGCACCACGCCCTCGAGCGAGCCGATGATCTGCCCGGCCGGCATGGCCACCACCTCGGGATCCTGGGCGGCGGAGATGCGCTGGTGCGCCTCGGCCACGAGCAGGTTCTGCAGCGGCATGGGCAGCGGCTCGGGGGCGTCGTCCGCGGCCCAGGCCTCGGTCCACTTGCTCTTGAGCAGGCGGGCCGGCTTGCCGGAGTAGATGCGGGAGCGGACGGTGTCGCGGCTGGTGGCGGCGAGCAGCGCCTTCTGCATGGCGCGCGAGCCACCGTCCTCGGCGTACTCGGCGGCGGTGAGCCAGCGCGAGCCCATCCAGGCACCCTGCGCGCCCATGCCCACCACGGCGGCGACCTGGCTGCCGTCGCCGAGTCCGCCGGCGGCGAGCACGGGCGCCCGGCCGTCGAGCGCGCGGATGATCTCGGGCACGAGCACCATGGTGGCCACCTCGCCGGTGTGCCCGCCGGCCTCGCCGCCCTGGGCGATCACGATGTCGACCCCGTTCTCCACGTGCGCCAGGGCGTGCTTGGTGCTGCCGGCCAGGGCGGCGACCTTCAGTCCGGCGTCGTGGGACTGCTTGATCACGTCGACCGGCGGTGAGCCGAGCGCGTTGGCGATGAGCACGGGCCGGTGCTTGAGGGCCACGTCGACGTGCGACTGCGCCACGGAGTGGAGCCAGCCGAGGACTCCGGCGTTCTCGGCGGCGTCGTCACCGAGCGGCGGGACACCGAGGTCGTCGAGCACGCGGTTGACGAAGCTCTTGTGCTCGTCGGGGATCATGGCGCCCAGGTCCATGGAGCTGCCCTCGGTGGGCACCTTGTTGGGCATCACCACGTCGACGCCGTACGGCTTGCCGTCGGTGTTGGCGTCCATCCAGTCGAGGACCTCGTCGAGCTCGGCGGGGTCGTTGTAGCGGACGCATCCGAGCACGCCCATGCCGCCGGCGCGGGTGACGGCGGCGGCGACGGCCTTGGACGGGGTGAAGGCGAAGATCGGGTACTGGATCCCGAACTCTTCGGCGAGGGCGGTCTTGATGCTCACTTGGTGATCTCCTGGCTGTCTGCGGCGGGGCGGGACGCGGCGATCTCCGCGGCCCAGCGGTAGTCGGGCTTGCCCGCGGGGTTTCGCTTGACGGTGGGTTCGACCCACAGTGCGCGGGGGCACTTGTAGCGGGCGATCTCCTTGCGGGCCTATTCGTTGAGTTCCTCGATCGGCGGGCAGGTGCCGTCGCGGGTCTGGAGGACGGCGGCCACCTGCTGGCCCATCCGCTCGTGCGGCACTCCGATCACCAGGGCGTCGTAGACGTCGGGGTGGGTCTTGAGCGCGGCCTCGACCTCTTCGGGGTGGACCTTCTCGCCGCC
>DWWG01000098.1 GCA_019119875.1 Candidatus Dietzia intestinigallinarum
CCGGAACTGTGCTGCCGCCTGCGCAAGGTCGAGCCGCTCGACGCCGCCCTCTCCGGCTACGAGGCCTGGATCACCGGCCTGCGCCGCGTCGACACCGACCACCGGGCGGGAGCCGCCATCGTCGAGTGGGACGAGAAGCACTCGATGGTCAAGATCAACCCGCTGGTCGCGTGGACGCTCGAACGAGTCCACAAGTACGCGGAGGAGCACGGCTGCCTGCTCAACCCGCTGCTCGACGACGGCTACCCGTCGATCGGCTGCGAGCCCTGCACCCACCGCGTCGAGCCCGGCGCCGACCCGCGCTCGGGCCGCTGGGCGGGCTCGTCCAAGACCGAGTGCGGTATCCACCTGTGACAGCCACTCTCACCGCCCCCGCCCCCGCGCCGGCACTGGACGGTCTCCCGCTCACCGTCGGCCTGGCCGGACGCGAGGTGCTGCTCGTCGGCGCCGGACCGGTGTCGGCCCGCCGGGCGCAGACCTTCCTCGACGCCGGGGCGACCGTGCGGGTGGTGGCCCCGGCCATCTCACCGCAGATGGCGGACATCATCGAACACGCCGCCGGTGACCGGGCTGCGGGTGACGTCGTCGTCGTCCCCAGGCCCTTCGACCCCGCCGACCTGGACACGCCCTGGGTGGTCCATGTCGCCACCGGCGATGCGCAGGTCGACGCCGAGATCGCGGCGCTGTGCGAGGCGCGGCGCATCTGGTGCGTGACCGCCGGCGACGCCGCGCTCGGCTCGGTGCGGGTGCCCGCGCGCACCGCGGTCGCCACCCCCGCGGGTCTGGTCCGCATCGCCGTCGACTCCGGTGACCCGCGCAGGTCGGTGCGGGTCGGCCGGCACGTCGCGCGCTCGCTGGCCACCGCGCCCGCGGGACTGCGCGCCCGGCGCCGCGGCGAGTCGGGATGGGTCGCACTGGTCGGTGGCACCGGCGACGGCGACCTGCTCACCGTGCGCGCCCGCCGCCTCGTCCACGCCGCCGACGTGCTGGTCGTGGACGGTCCCGCCGACGTGGGATTGGTGGCGGAGCTCGACGACGACGTCGAGGTGGTCGACGTCGGAACGGACACGCCCGTCGCCCGGGTGACCGACCTGATCGCATCCCGGCAGGCCGCCGGGCACGGGGTGGTGCGGATCGGCGCGGCGGCCACACTCGCGGCGGCGGCGGGAGAGCTCGACGCGGCCGGAGTGCCGTACCAGCTCGTGCCGGGTGTGGTCTGAAGCCGGGCCGGCGGACCTACCCCCAGGCCACGGTGAGCGCGGCGTCGATCCCGTCCCGGACCGCCACCCGCACCTCGTCGACGGTGGGCACCGGCCCCGAATCCCACGTGATGACCGGCCCCGCGGCCGCCACGGCACGCCTGGCGGGCAGGGAGTTGTGCTCGCGACCGTGGTAGACCAACCCGACAGGCAGGACCGCGACCGGGGCGTTCGCCGTCCGCGCACCGGCGACCATGAGGCCCACGCCCTTCTTCACCGACGACAGCCGCAGGATCCGCAGGTCGTCGGCGGAGGAGTTGGTGCCCTCGACGAAGGTCAGCACCACACCGCCGCCGACGAGCCGGTCCACGCACACGTCGATCAGTCGTGCGGCCGCCGCCTCGTAGATCTCGGAGTCCGTGCCCAGGTGGTTCTTGGCCCGGAACACCGGAATCGTGCCCGTGTACTCGAACAGCGGCCGCAGCGGGCCGCGGAAGAGCGGGTCCTTGGTCAGGCCCGTGCCGGTCGACAGGAACCGGATCCGCTTGTCGAACAGAGTTGCCGCCAGCACCAACGGATCCTGCGTGGACGGATGGTTGACCGCCACGAGAACGCCCACACCCGCGCGGTGGAGGCGGCGCAACTCGGCGACGGTCTCCGCGGAGATGCGGACCCGCGGCCGGTAGATCGCGTCGATCAGCCGCAGCAGCGGATAGGTGAACCCGTCGCGGCGCCGGCCGGGACCGAAGAAGTCGTAGACCGCCTCGTAGTTCGCCACGGTGACCTCCGGCCGGGCGAGGCGACGACTGCGGAATCCCATACCCCCAGTGTCTCCGAGCGGATGCGGGAACGGGTGCGGTTTGCGGCATGCTCGAACCCATGACGACGCGACCCCGCCTGCTGCTGGTGGCGCACGGGACCCGATCGGCGGCCGGCCGGCGCGTCCTGGGGCGGGTGCTGCTGGAGACCCGCAAGCAGCTCGGCGAGGTGGACTGCAGACTCGCGTGGGTCGACGTGCAGGAGCCCGGACCGGCGCGGGTGCTGGCCGACGGTGTGCCGACCGTCGTGGTCCCGGTGTTCCTCGCCCGCGGCTACCACGTGATCCACGATGTGGGGCAGGCGTGCGACCGGGCACCCGGGCCGGTCGTGCAGACACCCCACCTGGGCGCCGAGCCGGAGGTCGTACGGGCGGTCGTGCAGAGACTCGGCGAGGCCGGGGCGGCCGGGGCGTTCGGCGCCGACGCGGTCGTGCTGGCGGCGGCCGGGAGCAAGGACGAGTCGTCCCTGACCGAGACCCGGGACCTCGCCCGGACCCTGACCCGACTCCTGGGGGTGCCGGTGACGGCGGCCTTCGCGTCGACGGCGACGCCCACCGTCGCCGGGGCCGTCGCCGCCGCGCGGGCGGACGGCCACAACCGCGTCGCCGTGGCCACACACCTGCTCGCCCCCGGATTCTTCGCGAATCGAATAGCGGATGCGGGCGGGGATATCACCTCCGAGCCGCTCGGCGCACATCCGGAGATCATCGGACTTCTCATCCGCAGATATCAGGAGTACGCGTCACATCTCGGGTGAGACCCGCGGGAAGTCATATAAGAATTAATGGTGGCCGCACTGCGGTGACGCCGCCTACGACTCTGCATTTCCGGATCATTTGTGCATAATGGCATCAAATAGACATCCGAACAGAGTTGGAGAGTGCGAGATGGCGCAGCAGTTTCAGATCCAGTACATAGACGACCTCGACGGAACGGATCTCGGCAGTTCCGCCAATACGATCTCATTCGCTTTCGAGGGCAAGGAATACTCCATCGACCTGAGCGATGAGAACGCCGCCCGGTTCCGGGAGGTAATGGCTCCTTACGTCGAGAACGCTCACCGGGTGACCGGAACCAGGTCGCGGACGGCGCGGAAGCCCGCCGCGCGGTCGTCGTCGGGCGATACCAAGGCAATTCGCGAATGGGCCCGCAATAACGGCTACGAGGTGTCCGACCGCGGCCGGATTCCCGCCACGATCATGGAGGCCTACGCCGCCGCCAACTGAGCCGCCGCCAATTGAGTGGGGCGCCGACACGCCGCCACCGCGATATAACGCGATTACGACGTGGTCGTCGTATCCTCACACGGGTGAACCCGACCTCGCCGCGCGCAACCGACCGCTCCGCCCCCGGCCACGCCCAGTACGACGACACGCTTCGGCAGGGGATCCTCGAAGAGGCCCTGAGCCGGCTCCGCGACGGCGGCCCGGAGAACCTGGGGCTGCGGCCCCTCGCCTCCTCCCAGGGCACCTCCACCACGGCGATCTACACGATGTTCGGCGGAAAGGCCGGCCTGCTCGCGGCGGTCGCGCACGAGGCGGACCGGCAGCTCGCGGAGGAACTGCGCGGGTCGCTGCGACACGACAGCGTGGAGGGCGACATGCGGTCGCTGTGCCGCGCCTACCGTCTCTGGGCGCTCGACAATCACGGCCTGTACGGGCTGGTCGTGGGCGAGCCGGTGCGCTCGCCGCGGCCGGACGTCGCGGCGAGAGAGGCCGACGGGGGCCCGCGATGGCGGGAGCCGCTGCTCGAAGTGGTGGACGCGCTGGTCGACGAAGGAGTGTTCCGGGCCGCCGACGTGCACGAGATCGCCACCGCGATCTGGGCGTCACTGCACGGTGTGGTGTCGCTGGAACTGAGCGTGTGGCGGTCCTCGCCGAGCGCCGAGCAGTACTTCGAGACGCAGCTCGCGGCCATCCTGCGGTCGTGGGCCGTCGGCGCCGACGAGCCGCGCCGCCGGGCGACGGTGGCGGGGTGAGTCGCGTGAGCGGGGACGGCGACCCGACGGATTTCTCCTTCTTCACCTCGGGCGGCGACGGCTCCTACCTCCCCACGCGGTACGCGCGCAGTGCGTGGTCACACGGACTGCTCAACGGCCCCTCGGTGGTGGCGGCCGCGGCGCGGACGCTCGAGGCGGAGTACGGGCTCGAGGGATTCCAGCCGGCGCGGCTGACCGTCGACCTGTTCTCCCAGGTGCGTTTCGAGCCCCTGGTGATTCGCGCCGAGGAGGTGCGCAGCGGTAACCGCATCCGCGTCGCCGACGCGTTCGTGGAGCAGGGCGGCACGACCGTGGCGCGCGCGACGATGGTGCAGCTGCGGCGCGGCGAGCAGCCGCCGGGGCGGGTGTGGCTGGCCGAACGGTCCCTGGACCCGCCGCCCGGAGCGCAGGGCATGACGCTCGGGACCGGTGCCCGTACCTGGTTCGGCAGCGACGGTGCCGAGGAGCCGTGGAGCCACTCGATGGCCCCGCACCAGGGCGCCGGCCGCAAGCGTTTCTGGCTCCACCCGTTGAACGTCGTGGACTCGGAGGAGGCGTCACCGTTCCAGCGGGCCGTGACGCTCGGGGAGTCGACCAGCCTCATGGCGCACTGGGGCACGGAGGGGATCGGTTTCATCAACGCTGATCTCACGGTGGCACTGGCGCGGCTGCCACGCTCGCGTGACATCGGCATCGAGGCCGACCAGCACATCAGCGACGCCGGCGTGGCCGTGGGCGCCGCGACCCTGTTCGATCATGACGGCGTGTTCGGCACCGGGACCGTGGTGGCGGTCTCCAACGCCGGCCGACAGATCGATTTCTCAAACCGGGGGCTCGTGGAGGATGCACGCGGCACGGGATCGGGCCCGGAGAAGGGGATGCGCGTATGAGCACCGAGCTCAGCCGCGAGCGGATGCTCGACGCGATCGAGGCGCAGGCCGGGCTGGTCCGGTTCGCGCTCGAGGGCGCCGACCTGTCCACGCCCGTGGTGTCGTGCCCCGGATGGGACGTTCATGCGCTGGTGGCCCATCTCGGGACCGCCAACTGGTGGGGCGGCGCCAACGTGCGCGCGGCCGACCCCGGGTCGCGGGCCCGGGGGATGCGCGCGGTGATGGAGTCTGCGCCGCCGGCCGCCGAGGGCGCCGCCGCGCTCGCGCAGTGGTACGCGGGGCTCTCGGGCGGCGCAATCGAAACATATACCGAGACGCGCCCGGACGCCCCCACCTGGACGTTCTCCGGGCCCGGACGCGCGGATTACTGGCTGCGTCGCCAGCTCCACGAGACGGTGATCCACCGCTGGGACCTCGAGCGGACACTGTCCGGGGCGGCGGGCACGACCCCGCTTCTGGACGACGTCGCCGTGGACACCGTCGACGAGTTCTGCACCGCCCTGCGCCCGCTCATGTCGGCGGCACTGCCGCCGCTGCCGGTGACGATCCGCGTCCGTGCGGGAGAGCGTGAGTGGGTGCTGCCGGGCCCCGAGAGCGCGGGCGAGGTCGTGGTGTCCGGCCCGCCCGAAACCCTCGCTCTACTGCTGTGGGGACGCGTGGGGCCGGACGCGGCGGGCCTGGAGATCTCCGGCGACCGTGACGGCCTCGATGCCGCCCTGGAGGGCGGGATCACCATCTGATGGTGGCGCTGCTGCTCGTCGCGCTCGGCGGCGCGGTCGGGTCGGCGGGTCGCTCCGCGATAGCGCTCGCCCTTCCCGAGTCGCCGCTCGCCGCGACGCTGCTGGTCAACGTCGTGGGGGCCTTCGCGCTGGGCGCGTTGATCGCGGTGTTGATCGGTGCGGCGCCGGACGGTCGGGACGGTGGCGACAGGGCCCGACGACGACGAGACCGTCAGCAGCGCGCCCGTCTACTGCTCGGGACCGGACTCTGCGGTGGCTTCACCACCTACTCGGCGCTCGCGCTGCAGGTGGCCGAGCTGGTGCAGGATTCGGCGGTGCTCACGGCGGTCGGATACGCACTGATCACCCTGGTCGTCGGGACGTCGGCCTCGGTGGCGGGGCTCGCCCTGGGCGGGACAGTCGGGGCGCGGCGGTCGGCGGATCGGGGGCGATCATGAGCTCCGCGATGCTCATCGGCCTGGCCGCGCTCGGCGGCGGGCTCGGGGCGGCGGTCCGGTATGCGGTGGACGAGTGGGTGACGGCCCGCTGGCGCCGCGACTTCCCGCTGGGGATCTTCCTGGTCAACGTCACCGGCTCGCTGGTGCTCGGTCTCGTCACGGGGTTCGTCGGATCCGGGGGCGCCGGGGCCGCCGGGTGGACCGCGCTGGTCGGAACCGGTGTGCTGGGCGGGTACACGACGTTCTCCACCGCGAGCGTCGATGCGGTGCGGCTGGCCCGCGCCGGCCGTGGCGGTACGGCGCTCGCCTACGCGGTGGGCACGATGCTCGCCACGGTCTGCGCCGCGTTGGCGGGGCTGTGGCTCGGCGCCGTCGTCGCTCACAGCTGAATCGCCAAGCGATCTTTCAGGTTTCGCTGTGCCTTTACACACTCTTGAGTATTGTCCATCGCGGAACCGAAACTGACACGCGTTCCTATTTTGTCCACTTGTGCAGGGAGGATGCATGGGCTCACTGACAGAACTACTCAGGCAGAACGGCGTCGACGATCCGTCGAATCAGATGGCGTTTCTCGTTTTGAGGCCGCTACTGGACGCGATCAAGGAGCTCGACGGGCTGAGCAGCGAGGGCAGCCTCGGCATTGCCGGTTCGACGCTGTCCTGAACCGATCCGAATCTACGAAAGGAGTGTTTGATGGGATCTGTTGAAGAACTACTCAATCAGAACAACGCCAACTTCTCTCTCGGGCTGATGGAACTCATGCCCATCCTCACGTCGATGCTCAAGCTCGACACGCTCAGCCTCGACGACGAGGGGACCGTCTTATCGCTCGGTTTCCTCCCGCTCAGCTGAATCGCCCCGGCGTACACCTCGACTCCAAGGAGAACCTCTATGACCTCTGCCGAAAACCTCACTGCACTGATCGAGTCGATCACCGACCTGTTCAGCGGAATCATGTCCGGCTCTCTCTCGCACGCGGGAGAGGGCAGCTCCAACCCGCTGACCTCTGTCAGCAACACGCTGCAGTCCAGCCTGGCTCTCTGACAACGGCCGCCGACGACGTCGATCCCGGCGTCATCACCGAATCACGAAGGAGTACACAGACATGGGTTCCGTCAAGGACACCGTGACCGTCATCGAGAAGCTGATCCCCGTCCTCAAGGACTTCCTTTTCGCCCTGTCCGGCGGCTCTCTGCAGGGCTCGTCCGGGGGCGGATCGCTCGTCGGTTCGCTGATGCCCGAGGAGTGATTCCAGCTCGGTCGCGGCCCGAGAGCCCCCCGGCGACGTACCGTGTCAGCCATGGGGCATCGGATGTTCGTGGCGGTACTGCCACCGGACGAGGTTCGGGGGCAACTCGAGCGATTCCTCGAGCCGCGGCCGGGGCTGGCCTGGACTGACCCGTCGCAGTGGCATCTCACGTTGACCTTCTGCGCCGACGTGGATGACTGGCGTCTCGACGAGTTCACCGACCGGCTGGAGTCGGTGGCCCGCAAACACGAACCCTTCCGGCTGCGCCTGGCCGGGGCGGGGGCGTTCCCGTCCGTGGAACGCGCGAAGGTCCTGTGGGCGGGCGTCGACCAGCCTGAACACCGGCCACTCCACGCGCTCGCGGCGGGCACCCGCTCGGCCGCGAACACCGCCGGCTGCGCCCCGGACGGCGCCCGGTTCCGCCCGCACCTCACGCTCGCCCGGCTGGCCGGACGCGACGACGCCACCGCCTGGTTGCGCATCCTCGACACGTTCAGCAGCAGTGACTGGGAGGTCTCCGAGATCGCGCTCGTCGACTCCTTCCTCGGCGAGGGGCCGCGTGGCCGGGCCCGTCACGAGATCGTCGCCCGGCTCCCCCTCGGCCGGGAGTCTCACCGCTGGTGGGACCGCCCCGCTGGCGCCCGTAGCCCGGCACTCTGAACCCGGCCGGCAGGTCCGGCTACAGCCCCGCGCACTGCCCTTCCCGCTCGCCGGCGACCCGGTTGTCGCCACCGGTCGGCGTGTGGTGGTTGTGCTCGCACTCGAGATCGCCGCCGATGGTGTTGCCCTCGAACCGCTGCGGGCCGGAGTTCTCCTCCGACTCCAGGCTGCCGCCGATGGTCACGTTCTCCACCACCGCTTCGCCCCCGTGCTCGAGTTCGATCGAGCCCGACACCTCGCCGCCCGAGACCAGCACGAACGCGTGTCCCTCGGCCTCGACGTCCTCGGTCACGCGGACGCCGTGCAGCTCGAGTCGGCCGCCGCTGTGGACGTCGATGTCGCCGGTCACCGTCAGGTCGGACAGCAGGCACGTCTGCCCGTCGCGGACGTGCACGTCTCCGCTGATGTCCTGCCCCGTCCGGTCGGTGGAGCAGTTCGCGTTGTCGAAGCGGCTCTCCACCGGGGCGGTCACGGTGGCGGTGACGGTCTCCTGCTCGGCGACGCTCTGCTCGTCCGGGGCGGCGCTGCAACCGGCGGCGGCGAGCAGCACGACCACCGGGAGGACCGACAGGACGCGACGGCCGGAGCCGGGTCGGGGCTTGGCGGACATCATCTCTATCACCTCGGGATTCGGCCGGATTCTCGGGGTCTTTGCCAGAAGACTAGCGTGAACGGAGTGGAACTCATCGGGATCGTGGATCCATCTCACCCGCTCGTCGTGGTGGCCCTCGAACAGGAGGCGCGGCACTTCGTCACCGACTTCCCGGTGCTGGTGACCGGCGTCGGCAAGGTGCGGGCGGCGTTGGCGGTCGCCCACGCCCTCGCCGGTGGCGCGCGGCCCCGCGAACTGGTCAATGTCGGCACCGCGGGTGGCCTGCACCCGGGCATGGAGGGCACGCACGAGATCGCGGTCGTGTTCCAGCACGACTACGACGACCCCGCCCTCCATGCCGTCACCGGCCGCCATGACGGTCCGCCGCTCGAGTTGTCGGCGACCCGCGCGGTGACGCCGACCCCCCGGCCGCTGGTGGCCACCACCCCCGGCGGTGCGCAGGCGCCCGTGCTCGCGACCGGGGACCGGTTCGTCGCCGGAGGGCCGCTGCGGGACCGACTGACCACCATGGCCGACCTGGTGGACATGGAGGGCTACGCCGTCGCTGCGGCCGGAGCGACGCTGGGCGTGCCGACGAGGCTGGTCAAGCACGTCTCCGACCCGGCCGACGAGACCGCCGGCGACACGTGGGTCGAAGGCGTCGACTCGTGCTCCCGGGTGTTGGCCGAGTGGGTGGGCACTCGCCTGGGGTAGGGCATCGGCGAGCGCGCACGTCCAGTTTTCCTCGAACACTTGCACTATCGTCGGCAACGGAGTAACGTCGTATGTACGTTCTAGATGGCCGATCGGGGGGTGGGCACCGTGGAGGGTGGAGGGACGCCGACGTTGTCGGCAACCCTGCGGGCCGTTCCCGACGGGCCGCCGATGGTGGGCATGGAGGCGCTCAGCGAGGCGGCACGGTCGGCGACGCTGTCCGCGAACCTCGCGGGTGCGACCCGGCTCGAGGTGGCGCAGCGTCTGGTGGCTGAGTTCGAGGCCCGGGCGGAGGCGGAAGCCGAGCGCGAGCGCACCGGTGGCTTGGGCCCGCGGCCGAAGTGGGCCGGGTTGGACCCGCGGGCGCGGGCGCGTGATCACCTGGCGGCGGCGTGTCAGCTGTCGTGTTGGCACGCCAGGCGGCTGGTGACGGCGGGTGTGCAGATCCACACACGGCTGCCGCGGCTGCTGTCCCAGGTCGGGCGGGGCCTGGTGCCGGAGGAGTTGGCGATCGACATCGCCTGCCGGTTGGCAGCGGTGCCGGACGAGATCGTGTCGGCTGTCGAGGCCGAGGTCATGGTTCGCTTCGCGAACGATCTGGCCGGCGGGGACCGGCCGTCGAGGTCGCGGGTGGAATCGGTGAT
>DWWG01000099.1 GCA_019119875.1 Candidatus Dietzia intestinigallinarum
CGCCCTCGGAAATCCCGGCCCCGCCGGCTGGGCCTGGTACATCGACGACGCCCGCTGGCGCTGCGGCGGCTGGAAGCGCGGCACCAACAACCAGGGCGAGCTCACGGCCGTCCTCGATCTGCTGCGCCAGACCGCGCACTCGGGCGAGCCGCTGCACGTGCTGTGCGATTCGCAGTACGTCATCAACTCCATCACCAAGTGGATGGCCGGCTGGAAGCGCAAGGGCTGGAAGAAGGCCGACGGAAAACCGGTGCTCAACGTCGAGATCATGAAGGCTCTCGACGAGGCGATGCGCGGCCGCGAGGTCACCTTCGAGTGGGTCAAGGGTCACGCCGGTCACGCGCTCAACGACAAGGCCGACGCACTGGCCAACGGCGCGTCCAAGGCGTACTCGTCCGGTCAGGTGCCCGAGGTCGGGCCGGGTTACCCGGGAGCGGTCGCGGTGGGTGCCGGGGACGATCCGGCCGTCCCCCCGGCCGCCGACGGAGCCGCCGGACCGACGACGACGACGAGCCGCGCGGACACGCCCGAGCCCGACCTCTTCTCGGTCGGCGATCACGCTTCCCCCGGCGGTGCCGGTTCCCGGCCGGTCCCGCCCGCCGCCGGTCCCGCCATCGAGGAGCTCGTGGTGGATCTCGAACGATCACTGCTCACCGACGCCGTCCGCCGGGACCGCAAGCAGCTCACGCGACTGCTCGATGTGCGGTGGCGGCAGGTCGACCCCGCGGGCCGGACGTGGACCCGCCGCGAACTCGGCGACACCGCGGACTCCCTCGCCGGCGTCGAGCTCGAGGTGCTGGAGACCCGGCGTCTCTCCGACGACGTGGTTCTCCTGCTGTGGCGCGCCACGAGCCCGGGCGGGGAGTCGTCGCTGCACAGCTCCCTCTGGCAGCGCACAGGCGACGACTGGAAGCAGGTCTACCAGCAGGGCACCCGCCTGGACTAGGTGTTCGGGTCCACTCGGATCGCCGGGCTCGCCGGGCCTGCGCCCTCGTATCCCGGCCCCGTCCGAGTGCCGCGCGCGGGACCGTCACGCCCCCCAGGGCAGGAACAGGCCGGTGGCAAGCGCGAACAGCAGCCACAGGACGATCACTGCGACAATCGTCACCAGTGTCCCGCGGCGGAAGTGGACGACGGTGGCGGCGTACTCGCGCAGGAATGCCGTCGGCAGGTAGTAGGGGGCGGTCCGGGAACCGACGGCCGTGGCCTCCAGCCCCATCTCGTCGGTGATGGAAGCCGCACGCAACACATGGAAGTTGCTGGTCACCACGACCATCCGCCGCCAGGCCGGCCGGTGTGAGCGCAGCAGGTCGACCGTGAACTCCAGGTTCTCGGCCGTCGTCGTCGATTTGTCCTCGACGAGGATCCTGTCCGCGTCGACCCCCCGGTCGAGCAGGTAGGCGTGCATCGCCTCGGCTTCCGACACCACCTCGTCGACGCCCCGCCCACCGGAGACGACGATCACGGCGTCCTTCCCCGCGTCAACGCTGGCGTTCAGCGCCTCGATCCCCCGGTCGAGGCGAGAGGCCAGCAGCGGCGTCACCTTGTCCCCGTTCAGGCCGGCGCCCAGAACCACGACCACGTCGCCGGCATCGATCCGGTCGAGTCGCGAATAGGCGAGCGCGTATCCCGTGTAGGCGATCAGCTCGAACAGGAACACCGCGCCGGGGATGAGCAGCAGCGGCAGGGCGAGGAACAGGAACCGTTCGAACCACGAGTGCCCCATGCCGCCGACGAGGTCGAGGATCCACCAGGTGCCGGCGCCGAGCATCACCAGGAACGCGCAGGCGATCACCAGCGGGACCAGGGTCGCCAACCGCCGTCCTTCACGGCGCACCACCACGACGGTGTTCGCGGCGAGTGCCACCGCCGTGAACAGCAGCACCACGGGGGCGGCGAGGACCGGCGCGGCGACGGGGTAGGCGATCCACCCCGAGACATCAGTGGGCGAGCCCACGATGTACAGGGCCGCCGTCAACCAGAACAGGGCGACCGATGCGAGCGCCCACATCCCGTTCGACGGTCGCCGACGGTGACGGAGGACGCGGACAACGGTGTACCCGCTCGCGCAGACCGCGGCGACGCCGACGACGATCGTGGGGATCCACTCAGGGTTCATAGGCGTGCCGATTCCGTTCAGCCCCGGCGGGGTGCGGTGAAGCCGACCGCCTCATAGGCCCGGGAGAGCACCGGGCCGGCGACGGCACGAGCGCGGTCGGCGCCGTCGGCCAGGATGCGCTCGAGTTCACCGCGGTCGGACATGAATTCGTCGAAGCGGCCGCGCAGCGGGGTCACGAACGCCTCGAGGGCGTCGGCGGTGTCGGCCTTGAGCGCGCCGTAGCGGGCTCCCGTGGCCTGGTAGTCGGCCACGATGTCGGCGACCGCTCGCCCGGTGAACGACGACTGGATGACCAGCAGGTTGGACACCCCCGGCTTGGCCTCGCGGTCATACCGGATGTCGTCGTCGGAGTCGGTGACCGCGCTGCGGATGCGCTTGGCGGACACCTTGGGATCGTCCAGCAGATTGACGATGCCCTTGGGGTTCGCCCCCGATTTGCTCATCTTGGCGGTGGGGTCCTGCAGGTCGTAGATCTTGGCCGAGCCCTCGAGGATCTTGCCCTCGGGCACCACGAAGGTCTTCTTGTAGCGCGAGTTGAACCGCATCGCCAGGTCGCGGGTGAGTTCCAGGTGCTGCCGCTGGTCCTCGCCGACCGGAACCAGGTGGGGGCGGTAGAGCAGGATGTCGGCGGCCATGAGCACCGGGTAGGTGAACAGTCCCACGGTGGTGCCCTCGGTGCCCTGCTTGGCGGCCTTGTCCTTGAACTGGGTCATGCGGGCGGCCTCGCCGTATCCGGTGATGCAGCTCAGGACCCACGACAGCTCCGCGTGCTCGGGGACGTGCGACTGCACGAACAGCACGGACCGCTCCGGGTCGATTCCCAGCGCGAGGAGCTGCGCGCAGCCACGGAACACTCGCTCACGCAGTTCCTTCGGGTCCTGCTTGACGGTGATCGCGTGCAGGTCCGGGATGAAGTAGAAGGCGTCGTAGTCGTCCTGCAACTCGACCCACTGCCGCACCGCGCCCAGGTAGTTGCCGAGGTGGTACGAGTCTGCGGTGGGCTGGATGCCGGACAGGACCCGCTGACGTGTGGCGGGCGCCGGTGTCCCGGACGCCCCGGTCGCGGTCGTGTGCGCTGCGGAGGAGGACTGCTCAGACATGGTGTCCATCCTCCCACGCCCGGGTGGCCGCGCCTCGGTGGGCCGACGGCGACGACCACCCGAACCGCGGCTCACCCGGCCACCCGGACCGCGGTTCACCCGGCCGCCAGTCCCGCGGTCGGCGAGAGGTTCGCCGCCCGTCGTGCCGGCAGGACCGAGGCGAGGAGCCCGGCCAGCAGTGCCGCGCCGACCACCAGCAGCAGCTGGGACCACGGCAGGCTGAAGGCCAGCGGCACATCCATCTCGCCGAGCAGGGCGGCGATCCCGACCGCTCCGAAGCCGGTCCCGGCGATGATGCCGATCGCCGCGGCCACGACCGTCATCTGGACGGCCTCACAGGCCAGCATCATGCGCATCTGCCCCCGGGTCAGGCCCAGCGCCCGCAGCAGCGAGGACTCCCGCGTGCGTTCGATCACCGACAGCGACAGCGTGTTGGCCACGCCGATCACCGAGATCACGATGGCCACCGCCAGCAGGGCCAGCACGATGCCGAGCATCGTGGTGATGATCTCCTCGATCATCGCCCGCTCCATTGCGGGGCCGACCTCCGCCTGTAGTCCGGTGTCGCCGGCGATGGTCGAGGCCAGCGTCTGCAGCTGCGCGGACGACAGTTCCTCGACCTGCGCCCAGATCTGCACGGCGCCGGCGTCGGGGTCCAGCTCTACAAGTGTGTCCATCGGAACGAGGATCGAGCCGGGCCACGGGGACTCGGCGGAGGTCGTCTCCACCGTGACCTGGCGGCCCGCGGCGGTGAGGGTGAGTGGTGTGCCCGGGGCGGTGGCCGCGTCCGTCGATTCGAGGCCGACCGCTGCGGTGCCCGCGGCCGGCACCGGATCGTCCCCACGCATGGCCTGCGCGATGGTCTCGTCGATTCCGAGCACCAGCACCTCCTCGTCGCCGAGGTGGGCGAGGGTGCCCGGCACGGCCTCGGCGTGGACGATCCCCTCCGCCCCGGTGACCGCGGCGATCTCGGCCGGGTCGAGGGGGCGCTGCTGCTCACTTGCGACGAACATGTCGACGGGGCGCTGGGTGTCGATCTCTCTAGTGACCGACCCCTGGGCCAGTGCCGCCCCCACCATCATCGTGGTGACGATGGTGACGCCGATGACCATGCCGATCGTGGTGGTCGCCGTCCGCCCGGGATGCTTCCTGGAGTTCAGGGCGGCCAGGCGGAACGGCAGCCACCGGCCGGGCACCAGGCCCGCCAGTCCCGCGATCATCGGGGCCGCCGTCACGCGGAGCAGGATGATCAGGCCGATCGCGGTGACCGCTGCGGCCGGGATGGCGATGAGCAGCTGGGCCGCGCTGACCGCGGCGGCCATTCCCGCGATGCCGGCGACGAGGAGCACCGTGCCGATGGCGGTGGTCCACATGCGGGACCGGGGTTCGGGTGCGACCGCCTCGAGCGGACGCATCGCCATGAGCGGCGACGTGCGCATGGCCTTCCGGGCCGGCAGGGACACGGAGATCAGGGTGACCGTCACGCCGAGGGCCATCCCCACCACGACGATCCACCAGTGCAGTCTGGGCGGTTCGAGCGCGGCCAGGCCCGGCACGCTCCCGCTGACCGCGGCGAGCAGGTGCCCGAGTCCGAAGCCTCCGGCCGTGCCGAGCAGGGAGGCGACCCCGCCGACCAGCGCCCCTTCGAGCAGCACCAGCCGCCTGACCTGACCCGCGGTCGAGCCGAGGCAGCGCAGCAGGGCCAGCTGTCGGGTGCGCTGGGCGATGAGCACATCGAAGGTGTTCATGATCACCAGCGCCGCCACCAGCAGCGCGATGACGGTGAAGGCCAGCACGATCACCGCCAGCATCGCGGCGTCACCGAAGAGCCGCTCGGCCTCCCTGTCGACGATCTCCTGCTGGGTGAGGACGGGGGCGTCCAGACCGGCATCCTGCAGGGCCTCCCCCACCGACGCCTTGACCGCCGGGTGGTCGCCTCCGGCCGGCGGGGCGGCGATCCTGATCTCCGTGGTCGAGACCCGCCCCAGCTCCGCCAGGTCCTCGGGGAGGACGAACACGGTCGGCAGCGGGTTCGCCTCCACACCGGCGTAGAGGCCGGTGACCCGGAGGGCAGGCCCTTGCTGCTCGCGGCCGGCGTCGTCGTAGACGGTCGGGGTCAACGTGTCCCCCACGGTCAGGCCCAGGTCCTGCGCGGTCGCCTCGTCGACGGCCGTCTCGTGCCGGTCGGCTGGCCACCGGCCGGCGGCCAGCTCCTCCACCCGCAGGTCGGTGCTCGGCAGGTTCCGCGCCACGGTGCTGTACGCTCGACCCCCGATCTGCGTCTGGAAGAACGATGTCGAGTGAGCCTCGGCCGTTCCGGCTCCACCGTGCTCGTCGATGGCGGTGAGTGCGCGGGCGACCTCGTCGTCGTCGAAACCACGTGCGTCCACCACGGCGCCGACACCGGCGTACTCGCCGGCCAGCTGGGTGCGCATGCTCGACTGGAAGGAGTCCATCGCCGCCAGGGTCGCCACGACGAAGCCCACCGAGATTGCTATCGCGAGCCCCGCGGCGAGCAGTCGGGCGCCACCGGAACGGAACGTGGACATCAGAACGGTTCTCATCGGGCGAGTGCCTCCTGCCCGCAAAACGGCAGGGCCTGCTCGCCGGTACGCGGAGTGAGACGCAACAGGGCGTCGGCGACGGCCTCCGGGCTGGGGGCGGTGAGGTCGGCGGCCGGGCGGCCGTCGGCCAGCATGATGACCCTGTCGGCGAACACGGCGAGCCCGGGATCGTGCGTGACCATGATGACGGTCTGCCCGAACTCGCGGACCGCCGCGGCGAGCAGGTTCATCACCTCCGCGCCCGAGGCCGAGTCGAGGTTGCCGGTCGGCTCGTCGGCGAAGACCACCGCGGGGCGGGTCACCAGGGCCCGGGCGACCGCCACCCGCTGCTGCTGCCCACCGGACAGTTCATGGGGCTTGCGGTCCAGCAGCGCCGCGATCCCCAGCCGGGCGGTGACTGTGCGGACCCAGTCGGCGTCCAGCTTCTCGCCGGCCAGCTGTGCCGGCAGCCCGATGTTCTGGCGCACGGTGAGCGTCGGGATGAGGTTGAAGGACTGGAAGACGAATCCCGTGTGGGTGCGCCGCAGTCTGGTCAGCGCCTTGTCGCTCATCCCAGTGATCTCCCGGCGGCCGAGGAAGACGTGGCCCTCGTCGGGGGCGTCGAGGCCGGCCAGTACGTGCATGAGCGTGGATTTGCCGGACCCCGAGGGGCCCATGATCATGGTGAACCGGCCCGCCTCGACGCTGATGCTGACTCCGTCGAGTGCGAGAACCTGGCTCTCGCCGCTGCCGTGCCGGCGGGTGACGTCGGTGGCCCGGACGGCGGCGTGCCCGGTCGCGTCGCCGGTGTGCCCGGTCGCGTCACCAGCGTGCCCTGCCGCGTGGGCGGCCCGGTCGGCGGCGGTCTTCCTGTGTCCGCCTGGGGTCTCGGTCATCATGTTCTCCTCGGTGGTCGTGGTATCAATGACCACCGTATGGAGCCGTGACCTGCACAGACATCCTCCCTGAGGCTCTTTTCGGCGCGCGGGCGTCATCCTGTGGGATGACGATGATGACGACGACGGCGGCGTCGGCGTCGTAGGCAGCGTCGGCAGCGTCCTCGGCGGCGGCGTCGTCGTCGTCGTCGTCGACAGCGTTGTCGTCGTCGGTACTGGCCCCTGGTCAGCGAACTGCGCCCGGGCCCGCCACCCCGTGCTCGTAGGCCCAGACCACCGCCTGGACCCGATCCCGGGCCTCCAACTTGGCGAGGATCCGCCGGACATGTGTTTTGACCGTCGCCTCGGACAGGTACATCCGTCCGGCGATCTCACGGTTGGACTCGCCGGTGACCATCGCCAGCAGGATGTCCGTCTCGCGGTCGGTCAGTCCCGCCCTCCGCGCCCGGTCGCGCGGCGACTCCGGAGTGTCGGCGGCAACGAGCATCGGACCGACGTGTTCGAGCAGGCGCCGGGTGGTGGTCGGCGCCACCACGGAGCCGCCTTCGTGCACCTGCCGGATCGAGGCCAGCAGGGTCTCGGGCGGGACGTCCTTGAGCAGGAACCCGGCGGCGCCGGCCTTGAGCGCGGCGAACGCGTACTCGTCGGTGTCGAAGGTGGTGAGCACGACGATCCGGACATCCGGGATCCGGCCGGCGTCGACCATCGCCAGGATCTCCTCCGTGGCGGCGATCCCGTCCTTGACCGGCATGCGCACGTCCATGAGGATCACGTCGACCGGCCGCTCCCGGAGCAGGTCGACCGCCCGGGCGCCGTCTCCGGCCTCGGCGACGACCTCCATGTCCGGTTGCGATCCGATGAGCATCGCGAAGCCGGCGCGCAGCAGGTGCTGGTCGTCCACCAGCATGACGCGGATGGGGCTCATTGCCGCTCCTCCTCGGCGGGGACGCGTCCCCGGGTCGCGCCGGGCGCCGCTCCGGCTCCCTGGCGGGGGAACCGGGCGCGGACGGCGAATCCCGAGCCCTCGAATCCGGCGTCCACCGTCCCGGAGTACAGCGCGACCCGCTCCTTCATCCCCTCGATCCCCGACCCGGGGCGCTCGGCGTCAGGGGCCGGCCCGCTCCCGCTGACTGCCCCGGACGCCATGTCGCCGGCGTGCGCCCCCACGTCCCGGGCGCGCAGCTGTGGGTCCCGGTCGACGATCTCTACCAGGAGCTCGGTCCCGGAGTCGCTGATGGACACCGTCGAGCGCGCGTCGGGGCCGGCGTGCTTGAGCGTGTTGGTCAGCGCTTCCTGGACGACCCGATAGATGGCGAGCGATTGTCCCTCGGGTAGCTCCTCCAGCCATGCGGGTGGGCGGTACTCGACCGGCAGTCCCGCGGCCCGCACTGATGCGACGAGCTCGGCGATGTCGGTGGCCTTGGGCTGCGGCCGATGGTCCACCGGGTCTTCCGGGCTGCGCAGTACACCGAGCATCCGGCGCAGTTCGATCAGCGATTCCCGGCCGGTGCCGGCGATGGTGTCCAGTGCCCGTTCGGCGGCGTGCGGGTCGGTTCTCGCGACGTATCGGCCGCCGTCGGCCTGGGCGATCATCACCGACAAGGAGTGGGAGATCACGTCGTGCATGTCGCGCGCGATGCGGAGTCTCTCGTCGGTGGCCGCGGCCGCGGCTTCGTGTGCGCGTTCCCTGATGAGCAGACGGTTGCGCTCCTCGATCTCGGCGAGGCGCCTGTGGCCTCGGGCCCCGACCTCGCCGAGCATCCACGCGATCATCACGGTGGACGCGCAGAAGCCGGAGACGACGGTCACCAGGACGACTTCCTGGAAGCCGAGTGTCGGGGCCGGGGACATCCCGGTTTCCGCGGGTTCGATCCAGAACACGTTCGCCGCATAGGGTATGAGCACCAGCACGGCGCCGGCCAGTCCGAGTCCCAGGAACGCTTTGGAGACCTTGGGGCTGCCGAATTTCGCCACTGTGTAGACGGTGATCGGTACCGCCACGATCTGGAACGACGGTGGGATGAGCAGTACCACCATGAGCAGCGCTGCCGCCGCGACTGTCATCGCGGCCGGGACCAGCAGGGTGCGGCGTAGTGCCAGTACACCGGTCATGGTGAGTGACAACGTCAGCTCGACCCAGCCCGGCAGGAACGGGTTCTGTCCGTAGAACGAATCCTGGCTGGCATAGGTCAACAGGCTCAGCGGGATCGCCACGAACAGCGCGTCGGTGATCCACGGTTGCCGTTCCAGGAACGCCAGGACGCGTTCGACGCGGCCGCTCGGCGGTGCGAGCGGAGTCGTGGCGTCACCCATGCCCGCCACTGTAGTTCGGCCCGGTCGCCCTCCGAATCAGCCTGCGGGATGATGTTGCGGTGCGGCGAGCGGCCTCCGACCGTAGCGGGGCCTCAGGATCGCCAGGGGTCGATCGTCTCGATTCCGAGTTGTGCGAAGTACCGGGTGTTACGGGTGACGATCTTCATGTTCGCGGCCTCGGCGGTCGCTGCGATCAGTGCGTCGTCAAAGGGCGCGTGTTCCGGGACGCGGTATGACGCCAGGATGCGGGCCGCTGCCGCGTCGAACGGCAACACTCTGCCATGGAACGCCGGGAGCACCCGGTCCTCCAGCCACCGCCGGAGAACGACCCCTTGGGCCGCGTCCGAGCGTTCGAGTGAGAAGACGCCCCGTTCGATCTCCGCGAGCGTCAACGCTGTTATGTACTGATCCGCTATCGGTACGGCCGAGACCCAGTTCTCCACTTCCGGGTGTCGCCCGGAAATCCGGAGGGCGGACACCACGTTCGTGTCCAGGACGTACCTCCCGCGTCGGGTCACAGTTCCACCGAGCGCATCCCGAGCCCCAACCGACCCGGGTCGAACTCGATATCGGCACCAGCGTCCGATGCCAAGAGGTCAGCCATCGTGGCGGGTTGAGCGGCGAGTGCCTCTGCGATGATCCGCCGTAGCTCCGCCTCGACCGAACTGTGCCGTGACTGCGCCCGCTTCCTCAGTGCAGCCTTGGTGCCCGCGGGAAGATTTCGCACGACGATCTGCTCCACGCCCCTCACCCCTTCTTGATATCACGCAGATGATATCACTCCCTGGGATTTCTGGGGCTGCGAGTGTGGCGGACGCTGCACATCCGGAGCTGTCACGCCCGTTGACTCCGTATTGACTCCGAACCGTCTCCCTTCATTCCGCCACTTCCGTCACCCATGCTGCGGGGCAGGCTTTACTCCAATCCAACTACTCCGCGGGACGCATCCCTGGAGATCGGTCCGAGCAGTCTTCTAATCAACCTGCGGGACGATGTTGCGGGGTGGCGACCGGCCTCGGGATCGCGAAAACTCCGAGCGACGGCCCTGACCGAGCGATGATGGCCGTACGACTGTGGAAACGGGGCCAAAAGGAGCGACGACGACGATGAGAACATCTTCGGGAGGCTGGCACATGCTGCCTTGGGCGACGATGCTCGGTCTCGCTACCCTGATCGCGGGAGCCTGCGGCAACACTGACGGGGCACAATCTCCGACACAAACTTCTGAGCTGGCCTCGTCGTCCACTTCCCCGACACCCTCGTCGCCGTCCGTAACAGCGGAGGAGACGTCGGCTCCCCCGAGTCCACAGGCCCCTGGCACCACCGCAGAGGAGCCTCGCACCACTGTTGTGGGCGAGGGCGCCTACTGTTCGCCTCGCGGCGCGGTCGCGGCATTCAGTGACGGGGCGACAGCGTACTGCGCCCGGATGCAGTACACGGATGCCTCGGTGTGGAGTCGAAACGCCTCGCTCGCTCCGAATCCCGTCCCGCCAGCGACTGCGGCGGCAGGTCCGCAGATTGGGGAGTTCTGCATCGGCGCCGACATCGGGCGCACAGCCGTGGACACATACGGCAACACGATCGTTTGCGACAACTATGCGTGGGTTCTCGATATGGGCCAGACTCCCAGCCACCCCTGGGTTGACGGGCAGCGCGAATGGTCCGAGTGCTTGGAGGGCTACACCGAGGACGAATGTCGGGAATTGCTCAATCCAGCCGGGTGACCGTCTTGACAGACAGCGTCAGCGTGTTGACGGCGTCTCGGCTGCCGAGACGGAGACGGTGATGTCCCCGGGCCGAAGGAGCTTCATGGTGGGGCGAGCCCCACCGAGCTTGGCAGCTGATTGATCTATAGATTCCCGGAGGTAGGGGTAGACCGTCATGACCCCGACTCGCTCCACGAACTCCGACAGTGCGGCGTCGGAGATCTCGACCGGACTGTTCAGCGTGAACACAGCGGAGGCGTCAGACCGATAATCAGCGTCTTCTGCAGTCACACGTGCTGCACAGCGGATCTCGATCTCCCGTTCGTCGCGTCGGAGTCGAACTTCGATATCCACTCCGGGGTCGCGTGCCTCGTCACGACGTACGCCACTGACTTCGTAGAATCGGATGCCGTCCAGCTCCGTCAACGCGAGAAGCTCCTTCGCTTCCGTGATCACGGAAGGCCCCGGCGCGGTCACGCGGATTCCCGGCACAGGACCAGGTAGTCACCGTTGACCGACGAGACCGACGCACCCGGAGCAAGCGAGCTGAAGCCGACACGGGCTGAGACTCTGCCGACGCTTCGAAGCTGTCCGATGCGACCCGTTCGCGGCACTGCGACAGCCTCTGGTACTGCCGCCAAGATGCTGTCCAGTTTGGCGTGGTCCTGCAGCGTCAGGTACCCGAGATCGTCAGAATCACGCCCGGTACGACGAAGCCACTCGGCGATGTCGCCCCACAGCCACACGCCACCGGCGACCAGGTTGGTCGGGGCAGGAAATGGGTACTCCTGGTGACGCTCGCCGCGCACCCAGTTCCCGACTGCCTGCCGGGAAACGTCGAGACGGTCGGCGATGTCCTGCCGACTGACAAGGTCCGGGTAGGTCCGCTTCGGAGGCAGTCCGCAGGCGGAGAGGGTCGCCGAGGCCGCACGTCCCGCGGCCACTGCGTCACTGCCGGTTGCGATAACGGTTGCCACGGACACCCCGCTGTGACTGGAGACGATGATGTCCATTGCCTCCTCAACCTGGGACACGCGCGGATCGAACGCGTCGGTGAGCTCAGGGATGAGAAACGCGATCTCAAAGTCTGTCGTGGACATGCCTCTAATGTGCCTCATCCCAGCCCTGTTGTCAATTGGAAACGGCACTGGTCACATGAGTTCGTGACGCTCCGGGCAGCGTTGAGCTTTCCTGCGTATCGTCTTGGCCGATGCGCCTGCGCTTCGCGGAGTACCCGGCAAGGTGATGAATGCCCCTTCGGAGCCGCACGGGCAGTAAATCGCGTACTTGTGCCCCTGCTGCCTGATCCGCCACCCCTCGTCGCGGACCAGTCCTTCGACCACCGCGTAGATCTCTTTGACTAGGCCACGACGAGCTTCCGGCAGGCCGATCTCGTCACCGGATTTTCCCATGTCGCCGTCGATTCCCCGTCCGTCAGAACTCGAACTCGTTTCCGTCGAGTTTCAACGTGTTCCCGTTCTCGCGGACCACGCGCACCGTGTGGTCGTCGAAGCCGCCCGGGGCCTGGGCCTCGATCTCGAGCGAGACGGTCACCGTGGTCCCGTTGTGGCGGCGCAGGTTGGCGACCACCTCGTCGAGCACCTCCTTGATGCGACTGGACGGGCGGTCTTCGGGGACCTGGAAGCTCGCGTAATAGCGGGTGGGCCGTGCCACCCGATCGCTCTGGTCTCCCCCGGACCCGGAACCGCCGCTGTGGCCGTGTGGGGTCGGTGTCGGCGACGCGCCGCCGCCTGGGCCGCCGGTAGCCGCCGCTCCCCCGTCGGAGGTGCCTGCGCCGGGCCCGGGGTCGACGACGACGAGGTCGGCCTCACGCTGCGCCTGGGCGATCTCGATGTCGACGATCAGGGCGGAATCGGCGAGGGCCAGTGGCCGGGTGTCGTCCTCGGGCAGGACCAGGCCGACGTAGCGGTCTCCGTCCTTGGCCTCGGCGAGCGCGAACCGCCCGTGCAGGTCGTCGGGCACCGCGATGAGCCCTTGTTCGAGTACTGAGCGGTCCCGGAGCCGCTGGAGGTAGGGGTATGCCGAGTAGTAGCTCCACAGTGTGCCGACGGAGATTTCGCGTTCGCGTTTCCACACCGCGCTCAAGGGGCCGTCGAGGTCCATGCGGATTCTCGACGGGGCGTAGCTGATGGACAGTTGTGATTCGGTGCGTGCGCGTTCAGCGGCCCGCTCGGCCAGTGAGGTGCCGGCGCCGTCGGCCTTCTTCTCCTCCAGGGTGGCTTTGCCGGCGGGGTCGAACTGTTCGGGCCAGATCAGCCAGATGTAGGCGCTCATCAGCTGGGTGGTGGCGGTCTGATCGTGCTGCTCGGCGCGTTCGACGGCTTGCGCCTTCTGGTTGGCGGTGAGGTCGTAGGCGGTGTCTGCCGCCGCGACGATGTGCTGCCACGCCAGGTACTTGCGCACGGTGCTCTCCAGGTCGCTGCCGCGCTTGGAGTCGGCGGCGAGGAAGAGCAGCATGTTGCGATGCATCCGGGCCCCGGAACCGCGGGACTCCAGCACCTTGTTGACGTAGTTCATGGCCGCCGAGCCCGTGTCCTTGCCACTGTGGGTGTCCTGGGGTGGCACCAGGACGAGGCGGACCGTGTCGGTGTCGGGGACGTCGGCGGGCGACTCGGGCGCGACGTGGACGCCGGCGAAGCCGGTCGCCGAGGTGTGCTGGTGGTGTCGGAGACGACGTTCGATCTCCGCGCAGACGTCCTCTCGGGCGAGCCCTTCAGCGTAGTCGGCGGCGGTGCGGGTGGTGTTTGCCTGGGTGTCAAACCAGTATGCCTGTCCGCCGCTGTAGAAGTATGTCGCGCGGTCGGCGATGGCTTCGAGGGCGGAGTGGAAGTTGCCGGGGGTGTCTCCGGGCAGGGCGGTCCCGAGGAAGACCCGTGCCCGGTCGAGTCCCTTGTTGGCGCTGCGCAGGGTGGGGGTGGCGCCCATGAACACGGTCCGCGCCAGTCGTCGGGCGGTGTGTCGACGCCCGTAGAGCGGCGAGTCCGTGTCGACTTTTCCGGGGATCGCGCCGGGGCCGTCGACGTCGGTGGCGATGATCGCTTTCCAGCCGTCGTCGAGGTACTGGGTGAATTCGGCGCCGACCCGCTCGTCGCCGAGTGGGACGTTTCCGGGCATGATGAGCGGCGCCTCGGAGCCCTGGGTCCACAGTGCGCCGACGATCTCGTTCATCAGCCGCAGCACGCCGCGGGTGCGCTGGAAGCGCGGCAGCGTGGACCAGTCGGAGTAGAGCTGGTCGAACAGTTCGGGGTGCACGGGGTAGCAGTTGCGGATCCGTCGTTCGTAGTCCGGGGTCTGGACGTCTTTGGGGAACTGAGCGGAATTGGTGCGGTAGTACTTGACCATGTTCTTGGCGACGCCGGAGATGGTGCCGAGTGCCTCGCGGTCGGGGGTGGTGAACAGGCGACGGCGGACGATCTCGAACGATTCGTCGCGGTCCGCGGGCCGCCACTGGTCTGCGACGCGCGCGACGACCCGCTGGAGCCGGGTGAGGGCTTCTCTCCCGTAGGTGCCGCCCACCTCCTCGTCGTTGGGCACGTATTCGCCCTCGTTCATCTCCGCCGAGGCGGGGATGGAGACGAGCAGCAGCACTCCGGGTACCGCCTTGACGACCTCGGTGAGGGTCTGGGCGAACGTGAACTGGGTGTCGAAGGTGCCGCCGGCCAGGTCTTCACGTCCGTACAGTTCGCGCGCGTAGGCGACCCACTCGTCGATGAGGATCACGGCGGGCCCGTACTGTTCGAAGAGCGTCCGGAGACTGTCGCCGGGGTTGGTGCGGGTCCGGTCCGCCTCGGCGATGTGCGCGTATCCCTCCTTGCCCGCGAGTTGCCACGCCAGCACGCCCCAGAGGGTGTTGCATTCGGTTCCGTCGGGCATGAAGTTGGGCGCGCCGGCCTGGAGTCGGTTGCCGACCAGCGCCACGCGCTTGACGCCCTCGGGAACGGCGAGGTCTCCCAGGAGGTCCTGGACGTCCTGTGGGTACTGCGAGACGGGCGTGCCCGAGGCGAGGTGCCACACGGCGAGCATGGAGTGGGTCTTGCCGCCGCCGAATGTGGTCTGCAGGTTGATGACGGGGCTCGCTCCGGGGTCGCCGCTCAGGCGGCGGGCGGCCCGGACCAGCAGGTCTCGGAGTCCTTCGGTGAGGTAGGTGCGCTCGAAGAAGGGGACGGGCTGCCCGTATTCGCCCTCGGCCTGGTCGGTGGCGACGGTGTGGAGGTCGGCGGCGAACTCTGCGGCGTGGAATTGCTGGGTGGCCACGTCGGGGTGGGGTGCGAGGACTTCGCGCCAGGCGGGGAGGTTCTGGCCTCCGGCTTCGGCGAGTCCGGCGGCTCTACTGGCTGCGCGGTCGGATTTGGCGGAGGCCTGCCGCAGTACTTCTCGGCGGTGTTCGGCGACCTCGTCGGCCTGCGCGATCTGTCCGCAGGCGCGGAGGAGCCTCTCGATGGTGTCGAGTGCGCGGTAGGCGTCGTCGTCGGAGAATCCCCGGGCCACTCCGTGGGCCCAGGCGTTGCGTGTGTCCCTCAGCTCGGAGGCGAGGGCTTCCTGGGAGCGGGAGAGGTGGTCCGAGAGCGGATACCAACCGTGTTTGAACCGCGCGGTGGTCTTCTCGGTGATGAATCGCAGCGAGGTCTGCGGGTCGGTGGCCTCATAGGTACCGATGGTGCGCCCATTTTTGAGGTCGGTGTTCTCCAGGATGTCGACCCAGGAGGTGTCTCCGAGTGTGGGGCGGAGGGCCTTGGTGAGGAATGCGTCAAGCCCCACGCCGAGTGCGGCGAATCCCCGTCCGATGCGGTCTGTGTTGCTCAGCGCCATGGTGGTCTCCTCTGTCGATGTGGCCTTGAGGCTCAGGTCGGAAGCGAGTCGTAAAAGTCGGGGTCGACGTCTCGGGTGACGGACTTGCCCATGGCACCTTCGATGCGGGCGGTGATGCGCTCGGCCCGATCCCGGAGGAATTCGCCAAAGGCATCGGTGCGCAGCAGCTCCGGGTTGATCTCGTGACCGGTGATGATCGCGTCGACTTCGGCTTCCGTGATGCCCGCGCTGCGGGCGATGGTGCTCAGGTACTTCGACGGGGCGAGGCCGCCGATGGACCGATTGGTGGAGGCTGCCAGTGGGGTCTTGTTGAGAATGGAGTTGTACGTCTCCGCTTCGATCCGGCGGTCCCCGCACCATTTGCGGGGAAAGACGTGATGGACGTCCACGTTGTGGTTGTCGTACATCGTGTCGGTGAAGGTTTGATCGAGGATCCAGTCTTTGCTCTGTCCCGCCATGAGCAGCGCGTACACGCCTTTGTAGGCAGCGGAGTTCCGGGTCCGGATGGAGAACAGTCGCGATTGCTGGAATGAGGCGTCGGAGACGGTCTTCGGGACCACTGAATCGCCGCCACGAATCCAGGTGACGACCTGGTCCACGTCGCGGGCGAAACGCGTTTCCGTGGTGGAGCTGTACAGCTCGCCTAGCACCCCGCACCAGAACCAGCGTCTGATCTGTGCCGCTGCCCGGTGCGTGCCTATCTCGTCGCCGAGAACTGCATGGAGCACTGCGAGCGGCACGACCTGAGTGGGATACGGCAGGTCGGTGGCGGTGTAGATGTATTGGGTGCGCAGGAATGACGCCACCCATTTGAGTGAGCTCCGAATGCGGTCTGCTGCACCGACGTAGTCACCGAGCGGAAGACGCAGGATGTCGTCCCGTCGTGCCGATGTGCTGCCGGCCCCCTCGTGCGTGGCCAGGAGGGTGACGGCCTGGAGGAATTTTGCTTTGTCCAACCCCTTGAGCACCGGGTGGGCGTCGATGACGGCCTGCGTCAGCTCCCAGTCGCCCCGCAATTTGAAATCGGTGCCTGTCTGCTCCTGATATGCCTTGTCTCCGGCGTAGGTAGCGGTGAGAAGTTCAAAGACGTCCAGCGGCATGCCACCCGTATTCACCTTCTCGAAGACGGTGGTGACCGCGCCTTTGGTGGTGTTCTCGTCGAGCGAGATCGCGGGGATCTTGTACGCCTTCGCGGGGGTGGCGATACGGGAGAGGAACTCCTTGCTCACCGCTCTGTCCGGGTAGTCGAACAGCCAGTTCGCACCGTCATCGTTGAGCAGGTAGTTGACGGGGAAGGCTCCGTGCTCGGTTTGCTTATCGGGAGTGGACAGGTCCTTGACGATGTCGCGGTTGAAGTTTGTCCGGATGATCCCGTCGTGCGGCGTGTAGAAGACGGCGTCGTCGGGGATGTCGTCGGGGTCGCCGACGAGGCTCATATCGATGAAGAATCGGGCTCGGGAGATTTTCGATTCGTCGGCGGGGTCGATGATCTCGACGACCCCGTCCCCATGCATGGCCTGGTAGAGGGAGGTGAGTCGCTGTTGCCCGTCGAGCACGAGTTCTTTTGGGGTGGTTTCGGCAGCCGTGGCCGGCGTGCCGGTGAAGGCTTTGGGTTTGAAGTTCACGTCGGCATTGGCCGTCGAGAGGGTCATTACAGCCCCGAGCGGGTAGCCACGAATCACAGTGAGGATCAGCGAGCGGACGCGTTCGACATCCCAGCGGTAGCCGCGTTGGAAGTCGGGCAATTGCCATTCGCCCGCATCAATGCGGTCGAGGAGCCGGGGCAGTTCGTGTTGTGGTGTCTGAAATCCCATGAGGTTGGTGTGCTCGTATCCGGTTTAGAACAGGCTGTCTTCGACGACGCCGGTGCGCGCGGCGGTGAGGATGTCCGCCCAGGAGGTGACGAGGGCGTTGAAGGGTAGGGCGACGCCGGATTCCTTGCGGTCTTCGGCGAGGTTGAACACGAGGAAGCCGAGTTCCTTGGCCAGGTCGAGGTCCAGCTCGGCACCGGCGGGGTTCGACTGCGCCCGAGCAAGCAACGCGCCTGCGCCGTCGATGCCGTGGGATTCCAGACGTGCGGCCAGGTGGATGACCAGTTCCCAGAGGGAGAGTTCGGTGTCTGCGGCGGGGTCGTAGCCTGCCTCGCCGTACTGTTCACCGATCGCGGCGGGGCCGAGGAGCGTCATCTTGCCGCCACCGGAGGTGAGGATTCCGGAGCGTTGGAGCTGGGCAACGTCGACGCCGCGCGCTCGGGCGAGTGTGTCGGCGTCCCCGTAGGGGGCGGATGTGAAGCCGTGTTGGCGGAACCAGGCCAGCGCGAAGCGGGTGGCGTTGTCGAAGTCGCCCTCCTGCTCAGAGATCACCTCGTCGAGGATGCGGTTGATGAGCTGGAGCGCGGCTCGGACGGTCATCTTCTTGCCGTCGTCGTCGAGCACGCCGGAGTAGCGGGAGAACACGGCGATGCCCGGGCCGATGGCTGCTTGTGGCAGGTCGACGGGCGCGATCCTGCCCTGCTGCAGTTCCTTGAGCGCGGGCGGGAGTTCGGACTTGAGGATGCCGAGGAAGCGGCGCTTGTCGATGGTGGTCGCATTCTCGGGCCTGGGGCGGAGTGCCAGAACGATCGACGAGGCGAGGGCATTGGTGCCCACGCTGAGCATCCTGCCCGTGCGCTCACTTCGCATCGGCCACGTCGCTGTAATGGCCCAACCACCACGAATCATGCCTTCCAGGAGAGTTTCCCAGCCGGTGGACGATTCACCTCCGGACATCGATTCCGACTGTTTGAACGCGTAGTAGACGGTGATGGGGAAGTCTGGGAGCGCGTGCTCGCGGGCGCGGCGGAACACCTCTCTAAATCCCGTCTCGAAAAACTCCTTGGCGCCGTTTTTGCCGTCATGGCGGTATGGATTGGCAACAAGTTCTTCGGCCTTCGGAACGAGCATCGTGCTAAGCAGATCGGGATGAACGTCACGAAGCGATCGACGCAGCCAGACGTAGAAGAAGTCAGATAGGTCCGAGTATCCGATGTTGTCGTAGTACGGAGGATCCGTCGAGAGTAATACTCCGTGACGGACGGCTCGGGCGTCCGATTGCATGACACTGCTGGCTGCCGGCCTGTACCCGATTTTCTCCATTGCACCAGCCATCGTTTCCAACGCGATCACCACGTCACCGGCAGCTCGCGCAAATGGCGAGACTTCAACGAAGTCCCAAGCCATCGGAATTGCTTGCCTCGCAAAGAGGTTTCGAGCCTGGTCTCGACCACTTGACCAAGTCACAAGAGAATTCCCGAGATCCGCAGTTCGACTGACACCCAGGCCGAGGTAGGTCGCGACGGCGTCGGCGTAGGCGGATGCGTCGGTGCCGCCGTCGGCGAGGCGGGCCCCTTCAAGCTGGCCAGCGGCAAGCGCGTCGGCGAGGACGCGCTCGCGAGCCTCTCCCACCAGGTCGCTGAACGTGGTCAGCGCCGTCAGCTGGCGAGGGGTGAAGAGGTCGGCGAACTCAGTTAGCCCGTAGAGCGGCGTCCAAAGGGCTCGCGGATCGTAGCCGAGTTCTTGCGTAGGCACGTCGTTTGGCCGCTCAACGTTCGCCGCCCGCTCGTGCGCCTCAGTCGGATCGAGATAAATGCGCGTCCGCTTCCCCTCTGCGACCGTCGCCATCAGTTTGGCTCCCATGCGCCCCGCCAAGCCCTCGGCCTTGATGTGGTCTCGCTCGATTCCAGTACCGCAGGAAAGACAAACGGCGCCCCGCCGATTAATGGTGCCGTCGGTCTCCTTGGTCGGGGCCTCCGCCTTGTCGTGACCAATCGTGAATCGGACCACGCCGTCCTGGACGTGAGGGACGACGTACGCCTCCTTGCCCTTCTTCTTGCCGAGCCACCACGACCGCACCAGCGGCATCTGGATTCCGCACCCCGGGTTGGGACACGTCACGGTCCGCGCCCAGATCCAGGCGATGACGTTGGCTGTGGACCCATCCGGCAGCGTTGCCTTGGGGTACAGGTGGCCGATGCGCTTCTCGGCCTCGTCCCGCATCCACCGCCCGTAGCGGCGCACGTCCTCGGCCAAGCCTGTCGCGCGGGGCCACGACGACCCCAGCTCGTCGACCGTGCCGGGAAAGACCGGAGCGCGGCCGGCGAATTTGGGCGGGATCTCGATGAGCGCCTTGTTGATGAGCACGGCCACCGGGTTGAGATCGGACGCGTGCGCCTCAAGACCGAGCCGCTGCGCCTCCAGCGGAATCGAGCCGCCACCGGCGAACGGGTCGAGGATGGGCGGCGGGTTGCCGCCGCACGAGTCGTAGATCTCCTTGCGGGCCTGCTCCAACAGTGCCTCATCGCCTGTGTTCTCCCACACCACCAGCCGTTCCAGCAGTTCATGCAGCCGTGCCCGCTCCGCCGCGACCGCCTCTTCGGTGGGAAATCTGTCGGGGTGAGACGAAGGGTCGTCGACGAGTTGGGCGAACAGAACCGCGCGGCACGCGGCAAGCGGCCGGCGAGCCCACCACAGGTGCAGCGTCGAGGGATGGCCGTGTCGGATCGACTTCTCCCGAGCTGACTCGGCGTTGATCTTCTCCAACGGCAGCGCCACCTCGATGAGCTTGCGGCGGGGCACGTCCTGGGTCGTCAACGGGGCTCCTCGAAATCGGCTGACAGCTGGCAAATCGGTAAAACTCTGCACACCATGGTGTGCAGATGACATTAGGCGAGACCTCTGACACTGGGCGTGACTGGTCAGAAAACCCGCCCCGAGCGGGGCGTCAGACCGGCGGCCCGCCCTTCGCCCACATCGCCTTCCAGTCCCCCTCCACCCCGCTGGCCGCGAAGTCTCCGAAGCTCATCCCACGACACGGATCGACCAGATACCGAACCTCGTCACCTGCCGGGCCGTCGGGCGAGACACTGACCAACGCTAACCGGTGCTGGGGGCCCATGTTCTTGCCGCACAACACCTGCGACTTGGAGAAATAGAACGAGTCGGCCCCGGCGATGCGGCCCTTGACCTCGATGAAGACACCCTGGCCGTCGACGTCCTCGGAGCGGATGTCGTAGCCCTCATTGTTATGCGCCTGTTCCTCGGGCATCCGCCCCAGCTCACGCTCGGCGGCCATCACCGCCGCCACCGCACGCCGGTCCGTCTCCTCCGTCTCCCGCGCGTGCGCGGCCACCGCCGGACGAACCCAGTCAGCGGGCACCAGCAGCGCGGCGCCGTCCACGGTGACGGACTCCGCCCGCACCACCGACTGTGAATCCAGCTCGGCCAGTCGGGCATCGCGGCGGGCCACGAGTTCTTCCATGTCCGCTCGCAGCCGCTCCGGCGTCCGACGCTTGTTGGGGCGCCCCCGCCCACGGGACTCCTCCAACTTCACCGCCTCGGCATCAAGGTGGTTGATGGTCTCCGTCATCCGCTCCCGCACCTCGCGCCGCGCCTTGGCCACCCGTGACTCGACCCGCGAACGAACGGCCGCCAGATGCTCCGGCAGAAGATGCGCCGACGCCCACCGGGTGAGCTCATCCACGGTGCCACCGCGCAACCACGGGGCCTCGAGAAGCTCCGTCACGCGCGGATCCCCCTCCGGACCGCCGGCCCCGTCAAGAGGCTCGGCGTCGAGATACGGCGCCACCCCACCGGCATCGATCAGGCCGTCCGCATCGATGGTGACAAACTCGAAACGCCTGGAAACCGCACGCCCGCTGCCGTCAGAGACAGTGCTCGTGGCCGCCAACATCAGACGCGGCGGGCCGGTGAGCCGGCCGGACTCCACCAGCACCGTCCCCCGCTGCAGAGCATCCCGATGCGCCTCGATGGTGTGCTCGAGCACCACGTCCATCAGCGGATGACCGGGAGCCAGCAACTCCGCCGGCCGCGCCCCACCACTATCGGCAGGATCGAACGTCACCCGCTGATACCTGGTTGACACCGGCCGCTGCCCCACCCGGTGACGCAGCGCCGCCGGCACATTACGGATCTCGTACCGGCCACGCTCCCGCGGAACGATCCGACCCCCGGCATCCGCAAACGCCCGCAGGAAGAACGACTCGACATTGTGCGGCTGGAGCCGGCGCGCCCGCGCCTCCTCCATCTTCCGACGCATCGCGTGCAACTCGTCACTACCGAACCCGTCATCGGCCAGACGACGCTCCGCCAGGAGCTCCTCCAGCCCGTCGGCGACCTCGGCGTCGATCACCCGCTCCAGCCGCTCCTGATGCTCAGGCCGGTCCCCGTAACGGATCGCCTCCATCAGCAATTCCCGCAACGGCCGCTCCCGAAACGCCTCCCCCAGCACATCGAAGAGCCTTCCCCCGTACGCCCGACGCTGCTCCTCCATCTTGCCCAGCAACCGCTGGAACACCTGGCCCTCGCGGGTCTGATCCGCCACCAGATTCCACAGACGACACACCTGACGCTGGCCGATCCGATGCACCCGACCGAAACGCTGCTCGATCCTGTTCGGATTCCACGGCAGGTCGTAATTGACCATCAGATGCGCCGCCTGGAGATTCAGACCCTCCCCCGCCGCATCCGTGGCCAGAAGAATCCGGCACCCCGGATTGTGCGTGAACTCCTCACGCACCCGCAGCCGCTCCTCGCGCGGCGTGCCACCGTGGATCGTCACCACCGCCTCCGCCTGCCCGAACAGCGACGAGATCTGCTGCTCCAGATACGTCAGCGTGTCCCGGTGCTCGGTGAAGACGATCAGCTTGCGCGGGCCCGCCGCAGGATCCACAACCGGAGCGGTGAGCACCTCCTCGTCCAGGATCGTCCGCAACTGCGCCCACTTGCGGTCCTCGCCCGCATCCCGCACCGAGCGGGCCAACGCCACCAGCCGATCCAGCTCACCGATCTCCAGCCGCATCTCCGCCGCCGTCCGCGCAGCAGATGCCGCATCGACGAGCACGTCCTCAGCCGCCTCCATCTCAGCAGCCGCGACGTCGTCGTCGTCCCACTCATCCCCCTCCACGATCGACGACGGCACCACCGCCGGCACCGTGAACGGCCGGGCCTGCTCCTCCCGCAACCGCGCCTGAAGCCGATCCCTGCGACGCTCCAACGACCGCACGATCGCATGCGTCGACGACGCCAACCGGCGCTGCAGAACCGTCAGCGCGAAACCGACCGTCCGCTTGCGCGTATCGTCCAACGCGTCAGCACGGTTCATCTCCTCCCGCACATAGCGCGTGACCTCCTCATACAGTTCCTGCTCAGCGCGCGTGAGCTCATACGGCACCGTTTCGGCGATGCGCTCCGGGAACAACGGCGTGCCGTCGAACCGCAGCAGATCCTCCTTGACCATCCGACGCATATGCGCGCTCGCATCCGGACTCGGCGCACCCGGAGGCTGCGGGCCGGCGAACGTATCCGGATCCACCAACGCGAGAAAAGCCCGATACGCACCCGCGTCGCCCGCATGCGGCGTGGCCGTCATGAGCAGCAGATGCCGCGTCGTGTCACTGAGCGTCTGCCCAAGCCGATACCGACGCGTGGGATCGAGCTCCAGCCCATACCACCTGGCGGACATCCGATGCGCCTCGTCCACCACCACCAGATCCCACTGCGACTGCCCCAGCCACTCGTGCAACACCTCGTTGCGGGCGAGCTGATCCATCCGGGCGATCAACACGCGGGCATCGGCAAACGGATTCACGTTCGGCAACGCCGAGTCCGGGGCGAAGATCGCGGCCTCGATCCCGAACTTCGAGTGCAGCTCCTCCTGCCACTGCTCGACCAACCCGCCCGGCGCCACGATCAGCGCCCGCTCCACATCTCCCCGCAGCTGCATCTCCTTGAGATACAACCCGGCCATGATCGTCTTGCCCGCCCCGGGATCGTCGGCGAGCAGGAACCGCAGCTCCGTGCGCGGCAGCATCTCCTCATACACCGCACGGATCTGATGTGGCAGCGGATCGACGTTCGACGACGACACCGCCATCATCGGATCGAAATGACCCGCCCTCCGGATGCGCATCGCCTCGGCCGCGAGCTTGAACTCGGTGGCGTCCGCGTCAAAGGTCCACCGGGCCTTGTCCGCGGCGAGCCTCAGGGTGGCCAGATCCGCCTCGAACAGGATCACGCTACCCGCCTGGGCGTCCAGATCCTGAAAGAAGATCTTCGCGCACCCGGGCCCCTGCGGGAGGCACGCGGCGATCGTCACCGGCCCCGGGGCGAGGCCCTCGACGAGGGCTCCCTGCTGCAAGTCATCGAAGGTCATCACCCGGTCGCTCACCGCGCCATATTCGCACACCATGGTATGCGGACAGCGCCGTCCCGGCCGACCACGCTGGTCGAGTGGACGGACGCAAGGGCCGGAGAGCTCCCCACGAGGGACTCAACTGGCGAAGCTACGGGCTCGCCTTCGGCGACCGGATCCGCGCCCTGCGCCATCACCGGGAGCTCACGCAGGAGCAGCTCGCCGAGGCCTCCGGGGTGAGTCGCAACATCATCTCCGCGATCGAGACGAACGCGCACCACCGCGGCACGCCCGCCAATCCCCGGCTCGACACGGTGTACCGTCTTGCGCTCGGACTGCGGGTCCCGCCCGGCGCGCTGATCCCGGACGTCGATCGACTGGTGAGCCCGGAACCATCATCGAGCCGGGCCGGAGCCGACCACGACCTGGCCTGGCCCGAGCGGTACCATGCGTTCCCCGACGCGATCGACTCCCGACCACCGCGCGACTGATCAGAGCAGACTGTTCAGAGCAGCCTGATCTGAGTAGCCCGTCGGGGTTGTGCATCATCTCTGCAGCGCACGTGACGCATAAGCTCGTCCGTCGCCGACCGAGCGGATGCACAAGCTCGGAAGGGATGCACCCCCCGAGCGGAGCGGGCCGGTGAGTCGGGCCGCGAGGAGCCGGCGGAGCGGGCCGGGGAGCCGGTGGAGCGAGGAGCCGGCGGCGCGAGGACCGGGAGCGCGAGGAGTCGGCGGCGCGACGCGCGCTATTCGTAGACGACCGTCACCGGCGCGTGATCGGACCAGCGCATGTCGTAGGCGCTGGCGCGATCCACCCAGTCGTCGACCGCACGATCCACCAGCCCGTCGGTCACCACGTGGTAGTCGATGCGCCAGCCCGCGTCGTTGTCGAACGCCTTTCCTCGCTGGGACCACCACGAGTAGGGGCCCACCTCGTCGGGGCGGCGGTGGCGCACGATGTCGGTCCAGCCGCTGCCCTCGGCGAACACATCGGTCATCCACTCGCGCTCGTGGGGCAGAAAGCCCGAGTTCTTGTGATTGCCCTTGTGGTTCTTCAGGTCTTCCTCGCGGTGCGCGATGTTCCAGTCACCGCAGATGATCATCTCGTGACCGTCGCGGGCGCCGATCGCCGCCGCGCGCTCGGTGAGGAACTCCCGGAACGTGCCGAGGAAGCGGTCCTTCTCGTCCTGCTTGGGCGTGTCGGCCGTGCCGGACGGCAGGTACAGGCTCGCGACGGTGACCGTCTCGCCGTCCACCGCACCCGGATACTCGGCCTCGATGTACCGGCCCGACTCGGCGAACTCCGGGTCCCCGTAGCCGACGCGCACCTCGGCCGGCTCCCGCCGGGAGAGAATCGCGACCCCGGCGCGGCCCTTGAGCGAGGAGGGCGACCCGATGAGATGCCATCCGGCGTCCAACGCGGGCGCGAGAGCCTTGCGTGTCTGGTCCTCGTCGGCACGCACCTCCTGCAGCGCGACGATGTCCGCGCCGCTGGTCTCCAGCCAGGGCAGGAACCCGAGGTTGGTCTCCGACCGCTGCCTGACGGCGGCGCGGATCCCGTTGACGTTGACGGTCGACACAGTAAGACTCACGGCCGACATCGTAGCCATCGCCGGCACGGGCGCCGGTGCGGCACCTCCGCCCGAGGCTCCCCGCGACCGGGTCCGCGAACGGATCGGCACGCTGGAGCCGGCTGATCGCCCTGGAACGCAGCATGATCGTCTTCCTCGGGATGGCGGATTGACGACGAGCGCGCCACGGCAACCGCCACACCGGGCCCCGATCAGCGGCTCAGCGTCACCGGGTCCCGACTCAGCGCTGCAGCCTCAGCGGGACCTGTCTCGGCTGAAGAACCACAGCCCGAGTCCCGCGAGGACCAGCAACACCACCCCGATACCGGCGGGAAGCGCCCAACCGGGCAGCACGGAGTCCTCATCCGGCGCGGCCACGAGGGAGGGATCGTCGTCGTCGCCATCTCCCCCGGTCACCTCGCCGTCCGGCGCGGCGTCACCCGTCCCGATCGGCGACGACGACGGCGTCGGCCCCGGCTCGTTCACCGGCTCCCACTCCGGCCCCGATCCGGGCGATCCATCGAGGCGCACCCCGATCTCGAACGGCTGCTCCACCCCGAGCGCACCGGTGCCGGACACGTTCATCGACACCGCCACGTAGTGCTCACCCGCGATCGCCGCGGACGCGCCGGCGACATTCACGTCGCGGTTCCGGTAGTTGATCGGCCTGTCCGCGGCGATCGTCAGCTCGCCGGGCTCGTCGTGGAAGCTCTCGGTCCCGCCGGCGAGGTCATGCCGCACCGGCCCGTAGAGGGAAGAGGACACCATGTCGCTGCTCTCGGTGACCGACGGCCCCGTCCGCACCGTCACCACCGGCCGCTGCCCCCACTCCACGGGGAAGCGGTAATAGCGGAACTCGCCGGGCACGATCGCGTCCGAGAAGGAGCCCTCGGAAACCGGGGCCGCGCCTGTGAAGCTGTTCCCGCCGACCACCGGCTGCGGGTCGGCGAGATCCACCGGGGCCGGGTCCGGGGCGCTGCCGGGGTGGCCCTCGGGCCAGGTGCCGATCTCGTTCCCGGGCAGCGGCTCGAACTGGACGGACATCTCCACCTCGACCTCCTCGGAGTCCCCCCGGCCGGCGGAGTGGACCTGCGCGGCCAGGACCCACCCGGCGGCGTCGCAGGCATCCCCCGCCTCCTGGTCGGCGAACTCGACGACCGCCGACTCCGGGGCCTCGAACCCGCCGCCCGTGGTCTGCGTGGCGGCGTTGTCCTCTGAACAGTCGGAGCCGGACTCGTTCTGCGCGGCCAGCCGGACGTTGACGCTCTGGCCGCCGGTCGTCTGCCCCAGGTCGATGCGCGGCAGCGCCGTGAGTGCCACGATCGCCCGATGCCCCTCGGGGACGGCGAGGCGGAGGTACCGCTCCGGCGCATCGGAGGGCCTGAGCCCGGTCGAGGTCTGAAGCGTGGTCCGGTACAGCCCTCGACCGACGTAGAGGGCCTCGGCCGGCGAGTCGGCGAACTCGAACTCGGTACCGGCGGTCTCGTAGCCGACGATCGCCCGCTGGGCCAGGAACTGCAGCGACTCGCTGAGCGCTGCGGCGTCGTCGGCCTGACGGTAGGTGCCGCCCGTCGCGCCGGCGATGCACTCGAGCTCGGCGCGGGTGGCCTCGTCGGCGCGGAATCCCACCACGTGCACCGCCAACCCCACGCCCTCATCGGCGAGCTCGGCGGCCACCTCGCACGGCGGCGGGGGCGCACACGTGTCGATCCCGTCCGAGATCAACACGATCGACCGCTCGGACGCATCCGGGGACAACTCGTCCGCAGCGGCGCGAAGGGCGTTGCCGATCGGGGTGTACCCGCGGGCCTCCAGGCCGGCGATCTCGGCGCGCAGCCGGTCCTTGTCCACGGCCCCGACGGGCGCGAGGGTGCGGATGTCCTCGCATCCGGGGGCGTGGTTCTCCGGCGCGTCGCCAACCTGCGTGCCGTAGGCGAGCATCCCCACGTTCGCCGTATCCGGCAGCGAATCCACCAGATCCGTGGCCGCACCCTTGGCCACATCCAGTCGGGTGCCGCCCTCGTCGGGCTCGAGCATCGACGAGGAGGCATCCATGATGATCGCCAACTCAGCATCCGTCGAGCCCGCTCCGCCGGAGTCGCCGGCCCGGCCGGGGGTCGTCGTCGCCGTCGTCGTCGGACCACCGGAGGGCTGCGCGCCGGCCTTCGGCACCGCCACCCAGACCGTCCCCGGCAGTCCGCCGAGCACTACCGCGAGCACTGCCGCCAGCGCCAGTACCACCGCAG
>DWWG01000100.1 GCA_019119875.1 Candidatus Dietzia intestinigallinarum
GCTCATCGATGAGTTCGTGGGGATCGTCCGTGGGCGGTCCGCGGCGAGTTCGCGCGGGGCCACGGAGCCGCGTCGTGAGAAGCGCTCGGCGCGGGAGAAGGCGGCGGCCAAGGCGCGAGCTCGGGCACAGCGTGCGGGGCAGGCGGACACGGTCGGCCGGCCGGGTGCTGCCCAGGGTTCGGGCCGTGCCGCGCGGGTCGGCCGGGGGAAGAGGCGAGGCAGCCGCTGACCGACCGGGCGACATCCGGGGTACGCGGTGGGGCGGGTCCCCGGCTCAGGACGATTTCGCGCCGACCATCGCCCGCGCGTATCCGAGGTAGCGGGCCACCACGTCGTCGGCGGACAGTGGCCCGTCGGGCCGGTACCAGGACGCGATGGACACGCACAGTGATGCGATCGCCCGCGCGGTGTCCTCGGGGTACAGGCACGTGAATTCCCCGGCGTCCACTCCCGCGCGGATGGTGTCCTCGATCATCGCCTGCTGGGCGTCGCGTTGCGAGATGTGGTGGGCCCGCACGTCCGGATTCATGCTGCGCATCTCGGTGGACGCCACGAACGCGTGGTCGCGCCGCGCCATGTGGAACCGGGCCAGACATTCCACCACGTTCGAGAACCGGGCGGCCGGGGAGTCGCCGGCGTCCTCGGCCGCCGCGGACGTGTGTTCCAGCATCTCGACCATCGCCGAGTCCACCACGGCCGCCAGGATCGCCTGCTTGGACTTGTAGTGGTGGTACAGGCCGGGCACCGAGAGCCCAGCCGCCTCGGCGATCATCCGGATCGACGCGCCGTGGTAGCCGTGGCGGGCGAACACCCCGAGGGCGGCCCGCAACGGTGGTGACATGTGATCGGGGCCGAACTCGCGCCAGTTGTCCATGTGCTCATTCTCCCCGCTCGTCGAGTCGCTTCCTCGCCACCCCTGCTTGACACCCGATGTGGTGTGGGTAACACTGTCGCATACCGAGCGATCGATCGGTCGGGCAAGTGTCGCACTGGATGGGAAACGGAGGACGGGATGAGCCGATCTGATTCACGCCCGTGGCGGAAGCTGTACCGCTCCGGGCTGAACGAGGGGCTGGTCTTCCGGCGCTCGACGGTTGTCGGAGCGTGGGATGAGCGGGTCACCGCCAACCCGGACGGGATCGCGATCGCCTACTTCGACACCGTGCTGACCGCGAATGACGTGGACGCCAAGGCGGACGCCCTCGCCGCCGCACTCCAGGACCGTGGAGTGGGGGCGGGGGATCGCGTCGGCATCCACCTGCAGAACATCCCGCAGTACGCGCTGGCGATGCTCGCCCTGTGGAAGATCGGTGGGGTGGCGGTGGTACTCAACCCGATGTATTTCGGCCGTGAGCTCCGCCTGCCGGTCGAGGACTCCGGCGCCGTCGGCGTGATAGCGACCGACCGGGACGTGGCGGCGATCCGGGAGGCCGTCAGCGAGACCGCGGTCGAATGGATTCTCAGCACGAGCGAGCAGGACCTGCAGAACCGCAATGACCCGCGCGTGTACCCGGACGACGCGCGTGTCCCGGCGTCGGCGGACGGAGACCTGCTCGACCTGATATACCGATTCGAGGGCAGGGTCCCGTCTCCGGTCGAGGTCTCCCCAGACGATCTGGCGCTGCTGACCTACACCTCGGGCACCACCGGACCGCCCAAGGGTGCGATGAACTCGCACGCCAACGTGGTGGCTGTGGCGCGCAGCTTCGCCGATTTCGTGGACGTTGCCGCCGGAGACGTGGTGTTGGCCATCGCTCCGCTGTTCCACATCACGGGCGCGGTCATCAACGCGGCTCTGGGATTGATCACGGACACGACGCTGGTCTTCGCAGGACGGTTCCGGCCCGAGGTGATTCTCGATGCGTTCAAGGAACACGGCGTCACGTTCACGATCGGCTCGATCACCGCGTACAACGCGCTCATGCGGCTGGACCAGGCCGGACCCGAGCATTTCTCGACGGTCAAGTGCCTCTACAGCGGTGGCGCTCCCATCCCGCCGTCGACTGTCGACAGGTTCGCCGACCGGTTCGGCCACTACATCCACAACGGCTACGGCATGACCGAGACGACCTCCGGTGTCATCGCCGTCCCGCCGGGACGCCGTGCGCCAGTGGACCAGGCCAGCGGAACGTTGTCGATCGGCGTGCCTCTCCCCGGGATCGACGCCGAGGTCGTCGATGCCAACGGGGTCCCGGTAGCCGCCGGTGAACAGGGTGAGCTCGTGCTCTCCGGCCCGCAGATCGTCTCCGGGTACTGGCGGAACGAGGAGGCCACCTCCTCCACCATGCCCGGCGGGCGCCTCCACACCGGTGATGTCGCCGTGATGGGTGCCGGTGGGTGGGTCTACCTGGTGGACCGGCTCAAGGACCAGATCAACACGTCCGGCTACAAGGTCTGGCCGCGTGAGGTGGAGGACGCCCTCTACGAGCACGACGCGGTGTTCGAGGCCGCGGTGGTCGGGCTTCCGGACGAGTACCGCGGTGAGAAGGTCGTCGCCTTCGTCTCGCTCAAGGGCGGACTCACGGCCACCTCTGACGAGTTGACCGCTTTCGCCTCCGAGCGGCTCGCGGCATACAAGCGACCGACCGAGGTCCACGTTCTGGGTGAGCTTCCCAAGACCCAGACCGGCAAGATCCGACGCCGCGAACTGCGCGACGACCACACTCTCCCCACCCCCTCACACCCCTCCGAAAGGAACTGACATGGCCGAGGCCACCACGGATCCACGCGAGCACGGACACGCAGTCCGTGCCGTCGCGACGAGGCAATCCGCCAGCGGCAACCGCAACGCGGTGAAGTCTCTGGTCGCGAGCACCACCGGTCAGCTGTTCGAATGGTACGAGTGGACCGCCTATGCGGTGTTCGCCCCGTTCATCGCGGCGGCGATGTTCAACAACGACAACCCGGTCTCGGCGTTGCTGGCGACCTTCGCGGTATTCGCGGTCGGGTTCCTCATGCGCCCGCTGGGCGGCATAGTGTTCGGCCGCATCGCCGACGTCAGAGGACGCAAGCATGTCCTGATCGTGACGATGCTGATGATGGCCGGTGCCAGCCTTTTGATCGGCATCCTGCCCACCTACGATTCCATCGGCGTCCTGGCATCGGTGCTGCTGTTGTTGGCGCGCATGATCCAGGGCTTCGCCCACGGTGGCGAGTCGGCGACCGCATACAGCTACGTCGCCGAGATCGCACCCCCGCACCGTCGCGGAATGTGGGGCAGCCTGGTCTTCGTCGCCATCATGGGCGGCACCGTGATCGCCTACGGAATCGGCGGCGGGATCACCGCGCTGCTGTCCGAGACTGCGGTCGGGGACTGGGGATGGCGTATCCCGTTCCTGCTCGGCGCTCTGTTCGCGCTCTTCGTGTTGTACCTGCGGCGCAGCATGGAGGAGTCCGAGGTCTTCGACACAGCAGAGACCGTCGAGATGCAGGGCGGCGGCGAGGTCGTCCCTGAGGTGGTGACGACCTTCTCGCGCGGACGCATGGTTCGGGCCGTCGGCCTGGTCGTGGCGATGGTCTCCGGTATCACCGTGGCGCACTACACGTGGAGCTCGTACGCGTCCACCTTCGCCATCACGCAGCGCGACATGGATGCCGGCGCGGCATTCTGGATGATCTTCGGCAGCCAGCTCATCGCGCTGTGCACCCTGCCGCTGTGGGGTCTGCTCTCGGATCGGATCGGCCGGCGCCCGGTGATCTTCATTTTCGCCGTCGGCACGATCGTCACCACCCCGTTCCTCATGGGCATGATCAGCGACCAGGCCTGGACCCTGTTCGTGGCCTCCTTGATCGCCATGACCCTGGTGGCGGCCGCGGGTTCGATCCTCTCGTCCTTCATGTCCGAGGCGTTTCCCACCAAGATGCGCTCTGCCGGCATCGGTTTCGCCTACTCACTGTCCGTCGCCGTGTTCGGTGGCAGCGCCCCCTACCTCAACGCCCAGTTCATCCAGTGGGACCTGTCCTGGCTCATTAGCGCCTACATCATCTTCCTGTGCGTGTGCACGATCGTCGCCACCGCCGTGATGAAGGAAACCCACGGCAGTGACCTGCACAAGGTCGGAGACAACTGATCGAGCCCGGCTGGTGTTTCGCTACCAGTATGGTCCGATCCAGTCACACACCCGTTCATCGACAACGAGGATCGAGTTAATGACCCCTTCAGCCTCCGCGCCCGCGGACCTACCCCTCGACGAGCTCCTGCGCCCCGATCTGGTGGGCCCCAGGATCGCCGAGGCCACCGGGGAGAAGACCTGGACGGATTTCGAGGCCGAGCTCATCGCCGGCG
>DWWG01000101.1 GCA_019119875.1 Candidatus Dietzia intestinigallinarum
GGACGGCCCGACTCAGCCCCTGCCGCCGCGCTCGACGGCGCTGCGGACCGTATAGCGCAGGAACGTCGGGAACGCGACCGCACAGATCACCACACCGATCACCACCAGCACTCCCCCGCCCGACGCCGCGACGGCAGTCCCCACCGACGCGGCGGCCACACCGTGAGCCACGTCGCCGATGCGGGGCCCGCCGGCCACCACCACGATGAACACGCCCTGCAGTCTGCCCCGCATCTCGTCGGTGGCCGAGTCGAGGAGAATCGCCTGACGGAAGGCCGCCGAGACCATGTCCACGGCACCGCCGAACGCCAACGCGGCCAGCGCGAGCCACAGCCAGATCGCCGACCCACCTGGCGAGGCGACGGCCACGACGAGGCCGAACACGACCATCGCCACACCCCACAACGCCACGCACACCAGCACCGCCAGCCCCTGTCGCCGCACGCGCGGGATCCAGCCCGAGAACACCCCGCCCACCACGGCGCCGACGCTCATCGCGGCGAACAACAGACCCAGCGCGGACCCGCCGGAGATCGGATCACCGAAGGTCTCGGTCGCGATCTGCGGGAACAGCGCACGCGGCATGCCGAAGACCATCGCGATGATGTCCACCAGGAACGAGGCCAGCAGGATGCGCCGGGTGGCCAGGTAGGCGAACCCCTCGATCACCGACCGCAGCCCCACCGACCTGCGCTCGCCGGACACCGGTTGCGGCGGCAGGCGGTAGACGGCGTACAGCGTCGCCAGCAGCGCGATCGAGTCGAGCAGATAGAGCGTCTGCAGCCCCAGCACCGGAATGAGGATGCCCGCGGAGACGGGACCGACGATCGCGCCGAACTGCATCACCGTCATGTTGAGCGCCGCCGCCGAGGCCAGCTGGTCGGACGGCACGAGCCTGGGGATGATCGCCGAACGGGTGGGCTGGTTGACCGCGAAGAACGCCTGCTGAACGGCGAGCAGTCCCATCACCAGCCACACGTTCTGGTTGCCGGCGGCGGCCTGGAGCCAGAACAGGACGGCTGTCACGATGAGGCCGGAGGTGGTGAGCATCAGCAGCTTGCGACGGTCCAGCGCGTCGGCCAGCGCCCCGCCCCAGAGCCCGAACACGATGAGCGGCACGAGCGCGAACACACCCGTCAGTCCGACATAGGCGGAACTGCCGGTGATCTGGAACACCTGCTGGGGCACGGCGACGATCGACAGCTGCGCACCGATCACGGTGACGATGTTGGCGACCCACAGCCTGCGAAAGTGCGGCTCGCGGAGCGGTCGGGTGTCCGCGAGTTGCCGTCTGAACACTGACACCTCGTGGACGCTACCCCTCGACATGGGCCGGATCGCCGCGCCCACCCTCTATCCTTGACCGCGGTCCGTACCCTGGGCCGAACCGTCGACCGCACCACAGGGCGCTGCCACGCCCGAGGAGACCAGATGACGACACCCCAGACCGATCGCGGGAAGACCGCGGTCATCATCCTGGCCGCAGGGTCAGGCACGCGGATGAAGAGCGACACCCCCAAGATGCTGCACCGCGTGTGTGGGCGGACCATGCTCGGTCACGCTCTCCACGCGGCCGCCGGGATCTCCCCGGACGCGATCGTCGTGGTGGTGGGTCACCAACGTGAGCAGGTCTCCGCCGCGGTGGCGGAGCTCGCCGACGAGCTGGGTGTGCCGGTGTCCACCGCGGTCCAGGAGCAGCAGAACGGGACGGGCGACGCGGTCGCGGCGGGCATGACGGGACTTCCCGAGGGATTCGAGGGGACCGTGCTGGTCACCACCTCCGACATCCCCCTGCTGGACGCGCAGACGCTGAACGAGGTGGTGACGCGTCACGCCATGCGACCGCGCGCGGCGGTCACCGTTCTCACGTCCACGGCACCCGACCCCACGGGGTACGGCCGCATCGTGAGGAACGACGACGGCGAGGTGCTGCGCATCGTCGAGCACAAGGACGCCTCCGACGACGAGAAGGCGATCACCGAGGTCAACTCCGGCATCTACGCGTTCGACGGCCGGGTCCTGCGGGACAAGCTCGGACAGTTGAGCACGGACAACTCGCAGGGCGAGCTGTACCTCACGGATGTCATCCAGCTGGCCCGGCGGGCCAACGGACTCATCCGCGGCCACCGCCTGGAGGACGCGGACCAGGTGGCCGGTGTCAATGACCGCGTGCAGCTGGCCGCGCTGTCGGCGGAGATGAACCGTCGCCTGTGCGAGGCCGCGATGCGGGCGGGTGCCACCATCGTGGACCCGTCGAGCACGTGGATCGACGTGGACGTGACCATCGGACGCGACGTGACGATCCTGCCGGGAACGCACCTGACCGGGGCGACGGAAATCGGCGACGACGTCGTCGTCGGACCCGACACCACACTGCAGGACACCACGGTCGGCGCGGGCGCGACGGTGATCCGCACCCACGCGATCGGGGCCACGATCGGCGCCGGCGCCGAGGTGGGCCCGTTCGCCTACCTGCGCCCCGAGGCCGAGCTGGGCGAGTCCACCAAGATCGGCACGTTCGTCGAGGTCAAGAAGTCGCGCATCGGCGACCACACCAAGGTGCCGCACCTCACCTACGTCGGGGACGCCACGATCGGCGAGCACACCAATATCGGGGCATCGAGTGTCTTCGTCAATTACGACGGGGTGAACAAGAGCCGTACAGTGATCGGCGATCACTGCCGAACGGGATCGGACACCATGTTCGTGGCTCCGGTGACGGTCGGGGACGGCGC
>DWWG01000102.1 GCA_019119875.1 Candidatus Dietzia intestinigallinarum
GCCGGTCGACGACGACGACGACGGTGCCGTCCCGCCAGCGCCGGCGGGAGCACCGGTGACGTTTCCTGCACCTGCCCCCGGAACACCGGAGAATGGGCCGCCGACTCCCGGTCCGGCCGAGAGACCACGACCGGCCAGGGTTCCGGCCCCGCCCATCCGTGCGGCTCCGGCTCCCGCACCGGTGGCCCCGCCGCCCCCGACTAGTCCGGCTGCGCTGCCCACCCCACGGTCCCGGCCGCCAGTCGTACTGCTGCGGGTTCCGGCAAGACCGCGTACTCCGCCGATGCCGGTGCCTGCGGCGCCTGCCCGCTGGCCGGGAGCACTGTGTACAGGGGCCAGTGGCGCACCGGCTGCGGTGGTGGCCGCGTTCACCGGACCCGGCCCAGCCGGACCGGCGCCGGCATTCGCGGCTCCCGCACCCAGTCCGGATGCGTCGCCTCTGCCGGCGGGGGAGGCCAGAAGTGCCTGTTCCGTGGCGGCGTCGGTAGCCGCGATCGGCGCGCTCGGGCCCGCAACGTCGGCCCCCAGTCCGCTGACCCCGCTGACCCCGCTGGGGCCGGGCCCGCCGACTCCGGCAGCGGCCAGTGCTGCTGGACCGGGTGTGGCTGCGCCGGCGGGCTGCGCAACGCCTCCGATGTTCCACGCTGCGACGGGGTCGATGCTGGTGGCGTCGCGAAGCGCGGTGCCGGAGACCACCTGGAACGCGGTCGGGAACTGGAGGTCGTCCAGGTTCGCCCGCATCACCGCGGGACTGTATTCGGTGTTGACGACCGCTCTTGCCTGTTCTTCTGCTGCCGCACGAGCAGCGGATGCGGCTTCGGTCGCGCCTGGTGAGACCGGGCCCAGTGCCGCGCCGGGGCCGGAGGCGAGTCCCGGGGTGCGGGCCTGCGCCAGCTCCAGCTTCAACGACTCGGACGAGATGTTGCTGCGGGTGGTGTGGAACCCGACCTGTGCCTCGTCGGCTCGGCTGGCGACTTCTTCCAGCACGCTCACAAGATCGAACGCGGATCTGGTCAACGCGTGGACCGCCCTCGCACCTTCTTGGGCGAACTCGCCCTGCCAGTCGCCGCCAAGTACGTCGTCCAGCTCGCGTTGCAGAGTGGATGCCGCCGTCTCCAGCGTGTCCGCAGCGGCCGTGACCTGGTTCTGGACCTGCTCGAACTGGCTCGGATCCAACGCCTCCGCGGCGGTGACGAGTCGTTCCAACGGGGTCGACGACACGTCTTCCGGCCCCACCCGGTCGTAGCCGCCCACGTTCTCTGGGTCCTCCGTGGCCGAAGCGGATGCCGAGACGACGGCCATGGTTGCCGGCCCGTGCATCGACGCCAGCATGCTCATCAGCCCGAGGCTTGTTAATCCGGCTGGCTCCTCGGCTGCTTTCGCGAGTGCGGCGGCAGCTGCTTCATCCTGGGAATCGATCATCCCGCCAGCAACGGAAAACAACACCGACATCGCATCGACCTGGGTCACAAACCCATCAAGCAACGTCCGTAGATCTTCGTTTGAAAAGAGTGAATAGACGGCCCCGATCTGGCGGGCGGTATCAAATGTGTCGGCCTGTTCCGAGAGGCTTCCGTGTCGGGCAGCCGAGTCTGAACTCCGAATCGCGTCAATGAATCGATCGCATGCGGTTCGCGCAGCTTCCGCTGCATTACGGTCCAGATGCACAACCATTAGTAATCTCCGGCGGGTAGATGATGCACGATCGGATTGATAGAACTTTCGAGAACTTCGCATGCTCCGACGAAAGTATCACCGCGGTATTGGCCCATGGATTTCATGATGTTTACATTGACGACGGTCGCTCCTCTGGATGTGAAGAAAATTTGGTAGCACGAAGATTCGGTTTCATCCCCGCGGTCAATTGTTTGAAAGCTGGGACGATCAAAAATGGTGGATTTAGTGTCGAATGGACCGAATCCTGCGTCGGTCAGGAAGCCCTGTTTGCTCAGCCATGTCGCAGTAACTACGTACATGATTTCGTCGTCACGCCAAGCGCATGTGTGGAGTTCGTTCGGCTTGTGGTTGCGCATTGCTTCGTCGAGGTGGGCGGGGCCGCCGAGCGCCTTTTCCACGGCCTCGATCGGTATCTCGGCACAGGGGTCGAATAGGTCCGGGCGCTCCTCGAGGGGGAGATCCCAAGGATTGACGGGCGCCTCGGGCGGCGGGCTCGTCGTCGTCACCTCACCGTCGTCGGCACCACACCCGGACACCATCACTGCGGCGGCGACCAGCACCGCACCTACACCTCTACTCATCCCCACAACCAGTACGACGCACCGACCCGACCGGGTGGTTCCCCCGATTCGCAGACGAATTCCTGGCGTGGGTCTGGTCGCGCGATGACGCGAGCGCGGGCGGGGCGGCGTGGATGCCGGCCGTCGCCGGGTGGCGGAAAGTGGTCCTGACCTGTGGTGACGAGTTGATGTCGTACTCGACTGCTCTAATCGAATGCATGAGCGAGGCAGGTGGCAGAAGGGCGCGCGGTGAGCTGACCGCTGTGTTGGCGGCACTCGACGCGCACCTGCAACGGGACTGGTCTGAGGCGGCGGCGGAGGAGCTGCACGCCGAGCTGACCGCTCTTGAGCAGGCTCAGCGCCGGATCCGCGCCACCCAAGCCCGGGTACTGGCCGCCGCACGCAGGTCCGGCGCTGCCCGCGAGATGGGGTTCGTCAACGACCGCCAGATGTTGACCGGCGGGCTGGGGCTCGCTCCGGGGGACGCGCGCGGCAGACTGGACGATTCCGGAATCGCGGACACCCCGCGCATGGACGCAACAGCTCAGGGGAAGCTGTCAGCGGGCCAGTTGAAGATCATCAACACTGCGCTGGCCGCGCTGCCGGACAACTACGACGACGAGGTACGGCACCGACTCGAAACGGAGCTGATCGCCGCCGCCACGGAACTCGCCACCACTCGTCAACTCCAGGAACGAGCGCAGCGGCTACTCGACGAGCTCGACCCGGATCGGACAGAGCGTGGCGCCGACGAGCGGGCCCGGCGACGCTCGGTGTCATGCACCGGACAGGGAATGGACCTGATGTCCCGGGCCAGCATGACCATGGACCCCCAGTTGGCGGCGCTCATGAGGGAAGTGCACGCCCGGTGGGGCCAGCCCGGTCGGCTCTGGCCCGACCCGGACACGCCTGACACCCGCACCGACGGCCAGCGTATGCACGACGCCATGGTGCACGCTCTCGGCCTCGCACTCTCGGGGGACGCCAACCGCACCGGAGCCCCGGCCGCGATCGTCATCCGCATGAACCTCGATCAGCTGGTCACGCTTTCCGGATGCGGTGAGACAGACGGGGGCGTCCGCGTCCCGGTCCCGCAGGCGCTGGACATGGCCCGCGAGAACCACTGGTTCCTGGCCCTGTGCGATCAGGAGATGGAGCTCAGACTCTTCCGGTCGCGCCGTACGGCCTCCCGCTACCAGCGTCTCGCACTCTTCGCAGCGTATGGCGGCTGCACGCACCCCGAGTGCGACCAGGACGCCAGACACAGCCAAGCCCACCACGCAGGCAGACCCTGGGCCGCAGGGGGCCAGACGAATATCGATGAACTCGCACTGGCCAGCGGGGACTGCCACGCGATGATCCACGACAAGGGGTGGAGGACGATCCCGGACAGGGCCGCGCCACAAGGAGTTCGATGGATTCCACCTGCCGGCAGCCACCGCGGCGCGGCACCACCACCTGAACCCAAGCCGGGCCCGCCACCGTTGGCGCCTCTCAGGGCGCCGATACTCCCGTTCGCCCTGCTCCACGACCTCGACCGCGCGATCGCCGAACGATGCGACCGCAGCAATGAGGCGGCATGAGGTGTCTACTGCCGCACCACCACGACATGCGACCCGACCTCGCGCACCTCGAACAGCTCCGGGTCGTTGAAGTGGTGCGGGCCGAACACGATCTCCTCACGGACGTTGTTGTGCTGCAGCGGCATCTGATTGATCACCGCCGGGAACACCCACCGTTGCGGCGCCTCGCGGTCGAGCACCAGCACGTCGGGGGCGCGGAAGGCACTCGCGTCCAGGTCTGCGGCAAGCGCGGCCGCCGATTCGGCCTGCGACCAGTCGCGGATCTCGTCGGTGCGTTCCTCGTACCGCCCGGCCGGGGTCGCGTACGCCTGCGCTGGCGCCTGGAACGTGAAGAACGGCCGGAACGAATACAGTGTCGCGTCGGCGGTGAGCAGCACCAGGTCGGAGGGCTCGTCGCCGGCGGTCATCTCGTCGATCGTGGACAGCAGCTCCGTCGGCTCGCCAGGGGTGTTGCGCGCGGTGGCCGCGAACTCGGAATCCTCCTCGGACACGTACTGCACCAGCTGCACGGCCGCGAGCCCCGCCACCACCACGGCGGCCGCGATCACCCGGCCCCGCGAGCGATCCGGGGCCACCGAGACCACCCACCGGGCCAGAGCGAGCAGCCCCACGACCCCGGCGAGCGCCAGCACCAGGGTGAGCACCGGGATCATCCGGAACGGCAGCAGCGTGCTACCGGCGATCGCCCGCAACCCGGAGAGCAGGAACCAGCCGAACACCGCCACCCAGACCACGGCCACGCTGCGGGCCAACACGAGCGACCGAGCGGGCGAGGGCAGCGGCCAGGTGGAGGGAGCGTCGGTGGTGGTGTCGTCGTCGGGCCGTCCCGTGCGGGCCGGGTCCGTGGCGACACGATCGGCCGCGGCGGGCCACACGGTGACCACCACCCACACCGCCCCGACCAGGCACAGCACCCCGGTCACGGACATCTCGAACATCGGAAGCGGCAACTCGGCGCCGGACTCGGGCGCGAAATCGTTGGCCACGGACGACTCGGTCTGCGCCCCGCCGAGCAGCGCGAGCAGATAGCGGTGCCAGAACAGCAACGCGAGCGCCGCGGAAATCCCGGCCATCGCGGCCAACCGGCCGAGCAGCGCGCGGACCGCGGGCCCCTCCGAGCGGTGCCACCAGATGTGCAGGAGGACGACCGCGCCCACCACCAGCGCCGCGAACCCGGCGATCAACGTGTAACCGAGTGCGGCGGTGCCCAGGTAGACGCCGATCGTCACCACCTGCGGCCAGGTGGGGGCGCTGTCGGCGGCGGCCAGTCGCGCACTGAGAAGGTAGGTGGCCACCACGACCTGCGGGAACAGGCAGATCAGGATCCACGAGTACGGCTCATAGGCGTTGGTGTGCACGCCCACCATGGCGGTCACGAGTCCGAACAGCACGGCCAGTCGGGTCGGGAGCAGCCACCGCCACGCCACGAACGCCACCGCCCCGGCCACGGCCATCGTGAGAATCGAGTACGGCTTGTAGAACTCCCACCCCTCCATGCCGAACAGCGACGCCAGACGGCCGCCGACCCAGAACCACTGCGGCGGATAGAACGGTGCGGCGTCGGCGTAGAACGGGTCGGACAACTGTGCCGAGTCGGCGAAACGGGTCACGTACGCGACACGGTTGAGCTGATCCCCGCCGAGGCCGAAGAGGTAGTGCGGGGTGCCGTGGAGCAGCAGTCCCAGGTGCGAGGCGGCGAGGAAGGCCGGGCCGGCGGTGCCGAGCAGCCACAGTGTGCGGCCGTGAGTGGTGCGGCGCAGCAGGAGCCGGCCGGCCAGCACCACGAACCCGACGGTCAGCACGACCCCGAACGACTCGGGCAGCCAGCTGGGCTCGGCGAACGACGGCGCGTTCACCACCAGCAGCGTGAGCGTCCCCACCACGCAGGCCACGAGCAGCGCCGCCAGCAGCTCGCCCGCGCGGCGGGCCACGAGGCGTCGGGGGGACACGTCAGCCACGACCGTCAAGGGTGGGGTCCCGAACGGCCGGAGGTGGCGACGACGACGAGGCCGGCCACATGGAGCAGTACGCCGAGTCCCGGCCCGGCGAGCAGCGCGATCGCGGCGCGCACGTCGAGCGCACCGGGAACGACGACCAGCAGTGCCGCGGCCGCCACGACCGCGACCCACCAGCCCGCGTTGTACAGGAGGTGCCGGTCGAAGGCCAGGGCGGCGTTGCCGGTGACCATGAGCGCGGCGGTGCCCACCGACGCCGCGGTCAGGGCGGCCAGCACGGCGCCGGAGAGCTCGAACTCGGCGCCGAACAGGACGCGGATCAGCCACGGTCCGATCAGCCAGGCGGCACCGGCACCGAGGGCGCCCACGCCCGTGACCGCGGCGAGCGGCAACCCGAGAGCCCGCGGGCCGCGCGAACGGCGTTCGACGAAGAAGACGATGATCGCGCTCTGGAAACTCGTCAACGGCACGAGCAGCGGGGCACGGGTGAGGGTGATGGCCAGGATCACCGCGCCCACCAGCGGAGCGGGGTCGGTGGGGCGGGCGGTGGCGGTGACGAACAGCGGGAACCCGGTGACCAGCGCGGACGTGCCGGCGGAGGCGAACATCGCGGTGCCGGTGTTGCGCCAGAACCGGCCGCGGCCCACATCCACGGCGGAGGCTAGCGCGGCACGCGTGGCGGGGGAGAGCGCGATGAGCAGGGCCCACGTCACGGCGCCGGCGACGGTGGCCACCGCAAACCCCAGCCCGGCGTCTCCGAGCCACCAGGCGATGCCGGCCACGGCCAGCCGCAGGGCCGCATCCACGGTGAGCAGGACCGCGTACAGTCCCCACTTCTCCGTGCCGGACAGCGCGCCGGCGGTTGCGGCCTGGAGGCTGAAGCCGAGGACGCCGAACGCCATGATCACCACACCCGCGCCGGAGAACGTCGGCAGCCCGACCGGCGTCCACACCGGGGTGCTCACCACCACCAGGGCGGCCAGGGCCAGCCCCAGCACGAGACCGGCGGGCAGGAGGCGGACGCGCCGGCCGGTGGGCGGGAAGGACGCGGGTCCGGCGGCGATCTGCCGCGCCGACCGGACGGCCCGCGTGGCCTCCTGCATCAGGCCGTTCGCGACGCCGCAGAGTGCGAAGAATGCGCCCCAGTAGGTGGCGAACATCGGGTAGTCGGCCGGTCCGAGAGCGCGGCCGGCGATGAGCATCACCAGGTACCCGGACGCCGCGGCGAACAGGGTGGCCAGTGTCAGCGCCCGCATCCCGCCCGCGGCCCCCCGGGCGGGCGCCCGCTCAGTGGTGTCCGGGCTGGTCATCGGGAATGCCGAGGCCGGGTGGAAGGGGTTCGCTGAAGAGCCAGGCGTTCCACAGCGGGCGCAGGTCGACGGGCGAGTGGTCGGCGGCCATGTGCAGGAAGTCGTCGGTGGTGACGTTCCTGCCCGAGTATGCGGCCACCCAGGCGCGCAGCAGGGCGAAGAACCGTTCGTCGCCGATCGTCAGGCGCAGCACGTGCAGGGTCAGGGCGCCGCGCTTGTAGACGCGGTCGTCGAACATGTCCTTCGGGCCGGGATCGGCCAGGAGGATGTCCTGCGGGGAGTTCTGGAGCTTGGAGTAGTAGCGCAGGGCGTGGCTGCCGGCGTCGACGCCGCCGGAGAACTCGGTCCACAGCCACTCGGCGTAGCAGGCGAAACCCTCGTGCAGCCAGATATGCCTCCACCCGGCGACGGTCACGGCGTTGCCGAACCACTGGTGGGCCAGCTCGTGGGCGATGAGACGCTCGTCGGCGCCGCCGGACTCGACCGTGTTGCGGCCGAACGTGGACATGCCCATGGCCTCGAGGGGGATCTCCAGCTCGTCGTCGGTCACCACGACCTTGTACTCCTCGAACGGGTACGGGCCGAACAGGTCGGTGAACACCTCGATCATCCGGAGCTGCTTGTCGAACGCCTCGCGGAAGCCGCGCTTGAGGTCGGCGGGCAGGTAGGCGCGGAAGGGGACCGGGCCGCCGCGGACCTCGACGTGCTCGTACCGGCCGAGGTTGACGGTGACCAGATAGGTCGGGGTGGGGTGGGGCAGGTCGAAGTCCCAGGTGGTCATGCTGCCGCTGCGTTTCTTGCCCACCAGGGCGCCGGTCACCACGGCCCGGTACGGGGAGTCGGTGGTGAGTCGGATGCGGAACGTGGCCTTGGAAGAGGGGTGGTCGTCGCAGGGGAACCAGCTCGCGGCGCCGTCGGGCTGGCCCGCCACCAGCACGCCGTCGGTCAGCTCCTCCCAGCCCACCTCTCCCCAGGGGCCGCGGACGGGGCGCGGGTTCCCGGCGTAGCGGATGGTCAGGGTGAACGCCGCGCCCACGGCGAGCGGCTCGGCGGGGGTGACCGACAGCTTGCCGCGGGGCCGGCTGAAGCGGGCGACGCGGCCGCGGTCGATCGTCACCTTGGTGACGTCCAGGTGGGGGGACAGGTCCAGCAGGATGGTCTTGAGGGGCTCGGTGGCGGTGGCGGTGACGACAGCCACGCCGCGCAGGTTGTTGGAACTCATCTTGTAGGTGAGGTCCAGTTCGTAGCGGGAGACCCGGTAGCCGTGATTGCCCGCGCTCGGCAGATAAGGGTCCACGGGATCGACGCGCGTGGGGGCGCGGGGTGCCGCGATCTTGGCGACGAGGTCTCGTTTCACTGCCCGGAGTTCCATGACCCGCGCGAGTCTAGTGGACCCCGCACCCGGGCCCCCGTCGCCGCGATTCGAGCCCTCAGCCGCGCCACGGCGATATGGGGTTTCCCTGCCAGCGGGTGCCGGCCGGGATGCGGTCGCCGCGCATCACCAGCGAGGCCGGGCCGACGGTGGAGCCGGCGCCGATCGAGGAGGCGGGCAGGGCCACGCAGTGGGCGCCGAGGGTGGCGCCGTCCTCCAGCTCGACGGCGTCGATCTGCATGATCCGGTCGTGGAACAGGTGCGTCTGGACCACGCAGCCGCGGTTGACGGTGGCCCCGGCCCCGAGGGTGATCAGGTCGGCCTCGGGCAGCCAGTACGACTCGCACCACACACCGCGGCCGATGCGGGAGCCGAGCAGCCGCAGCATCGCGCCGAGGACCGGCGTGCCGGTGGCCGCGCGCGCCATCCAGGGCGCGGCCAGCAGCTCCACGAACGAGTCGGCCACCTCGTTGCGCCAGACGAACGACGACCACAACGGCTGCTCGCCCGCCCGTATCCGGCCCACGAACAGCCACTTGGCCAGCACGGTGATCACCAGCGCCACCAACCCGGCGTAGGCCAGCACCAGACCGGAGGTCAGGGCGGCCACGGCGAAGCCCCACTGCTGGTGGACGGACTGCATTAGCCCCAGCACGCTGGTCAGCAGCAGGAACGACAGCCACACCGGGACCAGACGCAGGGTCTCCCACGCACCGCGGGCGGCCTTGAGGTGGCGCGGCGGCTCGTAGGTGCGGGCGTCGTCGGTGTGGGCGACGGCGCGGGGCAGCTTCTGCGGCGGGGAGCCCAGCCACGAGGTCCCCTTCTTGGCCTTCTGCGGGGCGGAGGACAGGACCGCGACCAGGCCGCGGGCGGGGACCTTGCGGCCGGCGGAGGCGATGCCGGAGTTGCCGAGGAACGCCCGCTTGCCGACCTGCGCGTGCTCCAGCCGCATCCAGCCGGAGCCGAGTTCGTAGGGGGCGACCATGGTGTCGTCGGCGAGGAACGCCCCGTCGCGGACGGTGGTCAGCGACGGGATGAGCAGCACGGTGGACGCCTCGACGCCCCGTCCGATCCTCGCGCCCAGCATCCGCAGCCAGACGGGGGTGAGCATCGAGGCGTACAGCGGGTACAGCCAGTTGCGGGCGGCGTCCATGATCCGCTCACTGCACCAGGCCTGCCAGGCGGTCCGGGAGTGCACGGGGTGGAAGCCGGGGGTCAGCCCGATCGACAGCACCCGGATGGCCACGAGCGTGAACGCGGCGAACACCGCCAGGGCGAGAAGTGCCCCGGGGATCGACCACAGCGCGGTGCGCAGGGCGAGTCCGGTGAGCCCGTCGGCGTCGCGGGCACCCCACACCACGAGGGCGAGACCGGCCGCGAGCGCCACCAGCGGCATCCCGCCCAGGAGCACCGCGGAGAGCTGGTAGATCAGGCTCCACACCCGACTGTGCGGGGCGGGCTCGGACGGCCAACTGGAACCACGCTTGCCGCGTTTGAGGGCGGGCGATCCCGCGTAGCGCTTTCCGGCCTTGACCGTGCCCACCACGGCCGAGCCGATCTCCACGAGGGCACCGTCGCCGAGCCTGGCCCCGGGCAGAAGGGTGGAGCGGGCACCGACCACGGCGTCGGCGCCGATCTCCACGGTCCCCACGTGGACGACGTCGCCGTCGACCCAGTGCCCGGCCAGGTCGACCTCGGGCTCGATCGAGGCACCGTCACCCACGGTGAGCAGACCGGTGACCGGCGGCAGGGTGTGCATGTCCACGCCGTGGCCGACCTTCCCCCCGAGCAGGCGGGCGAAGGTCGTCAACCAGCCGGCGCCGGCCAACGACACGGTGTTCGAGCTCTCCACGAGCCTCTCGGCGGCCCAGATCCGCAGGTGCACCGAGCCGGCGCGCGGGTACACGCCCGGCTTCACCCCGGTCAGCAGCAGCCGGCACAGTCCGGCGGTCACGACCATGCGGCCGGCGGGCAGCAAGAGCAGCACCGCCATCACCGCCAGGACCCACCACGGCACGGGCTGCGCCCAGGTCGCGCCGAGTCCGGCGCCGACGTTGTTGGCCACGCCCAACCAGGTGAGCCACTGCAGGCCGGTCACGGTGAGCAGCGGGATGGTGGCCAGGATCTGCACGAGCTGGGCGCCGCGGCCCACGGGCCGGACGGTGCGGGGTTCGACCTCGGCCTCGGGCTCGAGTTCGTCGAGGAATGCGGCGAAGTCGCCCAGCCGCGGGCGGTCGTAGATGTCGCCCACGGTCACGGCGGGGAAGCGTTCGCGGACCCGCACCACCACGTGCGCGGCGGCCAACGAGCCGCCGCCGAGGGCGAAGAAGTCCTCGTCGACCCCGGAGACGTCGGCGCCCAGGGCCGCGGACCACAGTTCGGCGACCCACGCCTCGGTGCCGTCGAGCTCGGACTCGGCGGCGGAGGTGGACGCCAGCGGCCAGGGCAGGGCGGCGCGGTCGACCTTGCCGGAGGTGCGGGTGGGCAGCTCGTCGACCAGGGTCAGGCGCGGCACGACCCCGGCGGGCAGGTGTTCGCGCAGGATGCCGGCGGCCTCGGCCAGGTCGAAGCCCGCCGGGTCGCGGGCCACGAGGTAGGCCACCAGGACGGGCTGGCCGGCGTCGGTCTTCTTCACCGCCGCGGCGCCGGCGCTGACGCCCGGCAGCGCGGACACGGCCGTGTCGACCTCGCCCAGTTCGAGCCGGCGCCCACCGATCTTGACCTGGTCGTCCACGCGCCCGTTGAAGTACAGGCCGTCGGGCTCGAGTCGCACCACGTCGCCGGAGCGGTAGGCGCGCTCCCAACCCAGCGCCGCCATGGGCGCGTACTTCTCCGCGTCCTTGGCGGGATCGAGGTAGCGGGCCAGTCCCACGCCACCGATCACCAGCTCGCCGGACTCGCCGTAGCCCACCGGGTGGCCCGCGGCGTCGACCACCGCCAGGTCCCACCCGTCCAGCGGCACACCGATCGACACCTCGCCGCTGCCGTCCATCCGGGCGGCGCACGAGACCACCGTCGCCTCGGTGGGGCCGTAGGTGTTCCACACCTCGCGGCCGGGGCCGGCCAGGCGCGCGGCGAGCTCGGGCGGGCAGGCCTCACCGCCGAGGATCACCATCCGGATCCCGGCGAGCATCGCATCCGACCACATCTGCGCCAGCGTCGGCACGGTGGAGATCACCGTGATGTCACGGTCGCGCAGCCACGGCCCCAGGTCCAGACCGGACTTGACGATCGACCGCGGCGCCGGCACCAGGCACGCCCCGTGTGCCCAGGCCAGCCACATCTCTTCGCAGGAGGCGTCGAACGCCACCGACAGTCCGGCCAGCACGCGGTCGCCGGGCCCCAGCGGCGCGTCCTGCAGGAAGAGGCGTGACTCGGCGTCGACGAACGCCGCCGCGCTCCTGTGGGTCACGGCCACGCCCTTGGGCAGGCCGGTGGTGCCGGAGGTGAAGATGATCCAGCAGTCGTCGGTGTCCACCGGGCCTCGTCGTCGTCCCCGGTCCACCTTTCGCCCCGGCGCGGTGAGCCGCATCCCCTCCGCGGTGTAGATCGCGGCCACCTCGGCCTGGCCGAACACCAGCTCGGCGCGCTCGGCGGGGTCTTCCACGTCGACCGGGACGTACGCGGCGCCGGCGGCGAGGGTCGACAGGATCGCCAGGTACAGCTCCGCGGTGCCCGACGGCATGTGGATCCCCACGCGGTCCCCGGCGCCGACGCCCTGGGCGTGCATCCACCGGGCGGAGGCGTAGATCTCGTCCCAGACCTGCCCGTAGGTCAGGACGCGGGTGCCGTCGTCGATGCACGCCGCGTCGGGGTGACGCTCGGCGACGCTGCCGATCACGTCGAGGAGCGTCCGCGGGGACGGGGCATGTGAGCTGCGAAGATACTGCTCGGGGATGGTTCGCACGAGCGGATGGTAGCGGGCATAGGTGAACATCCCGCGACGACCGCCTGCGGACTGGTTGTATGTGACGTATGTCAGTTCGTCTCAGTGGCAAGACCGTCGTGATCGTGGGAGCCGGGCCGGGGTTCGGGCGAACACTCGCCCTGCGCGCCGCCGAGGAGGGGGCGTCCGTGGTGGTGGCCGCGCGGACCGTCTCCCGCGTGGAGGAGATCGCCGCCGAGGTCCGTGCCGCGGGTGGCCGGGCCCTCGCCGCACCGGTCGACGCCACCGACCCCGACTCGGTCCGGGCGCTGCGCGAGGCGGTGGCGGAGCGCACCGACGCCGTGCACGGTCTGGTGTACAGCGCGTTCGCCGTGCCCAGCATGAAGCCGCTCGCCCAGACCGACCACGACCAGATCTCCCGCGGCATCGACCTGTCGGTGCTGGGCGCACTGCGCACGACGCAGGAGTTCACGCCCCTGCTCGAGGCCGGTGCGAGTGGCCCGGCCGGATCCGACGACGACGACACCGCCGACGCGTCCCCCACCTCGGGAGGGCTCCCGGCCACGGGCTCGGTGGTGATGATGGCCTCGGCGGTCATCCACCACTCGCGCGAGCGCTACGCCGGCTACAAGATCGCCAAGACGGCACTGGTCGCGCTGGGCCACTCGCTGGCCACCGAACTCGGGCCGCGGGGCATCCGCGTCAACACCGTCGCGCCGGGCTACATCTACGGCGACACGCTCAGGGCCTACTTCGAGCACCTGGCCGACAAGTACGGCGGCACGATCGACGACGTCTACCGGCACACCGCCGAGAAGATGGACCTGCGCCGTCTGCCGTCCGAGCGCGAGATCGTCGACCCGGTGCTGTTCCTGCTCTCCGATGCCGCCTCCGCGGTGACCGGCCAGACCCTCACCGTGGACTGCGGCGAGTTCCACAACTGAAGGGGCCGCGCCGACGCGTGCACGCGCCGGGTTGTCGCCCGCCCCGCGCCGTGCCCGCCCCGGGCGCTGCCGCGCGAACCCTGAGGCGGGATCAGGGTCGCAAATCCGGGTCGATCCCCGATGTGGTGCCGGCGCCGGGGGAGGAGAGTGGAGATCACCGGGGGAGATGTCCCCGGTCCACCAGCCCGACAACGACGACGACAACATCGCCGTTCACACAAGGAGTCCCGACATGAGCAGTTTCCCCTCCTCACAGCCGAAGCGCCTGACCCGGTCCCAGGACCGTTGGATCGGCGGTGTCGCCGGCGGCGTGGCGGAGTACTTCGGGCTCGATCCGATCCTGGTCCGCGTCCTGTTCATCGCCTCGCTGCTGCTGCCGGGCCCGCAGGTCCTGCTGTATGTGATCCTGTGGTTCGTCATGCCGAATTCCGGAGCCTGATCCGATACTGCCCGGGGATGGCGGTGGGGAGCATGGCACCCTGATCCCATGAGCGATTCCAGCACCCCCACCTCCGGCGAGCACGCCGCCTCCGCCACCCCTGGCGAGTACGCCTCTGTCCGCATCGAGAAGGGGGCCCGGCACCCCCACGTCGCCCGGGTCACCCTGATCGGCCCGGGACGCAACAACGCGATGGGCCCGGACTTCTGGGCCGAGATGCCGCGCGTGATGGCCGAGCTCGACGCGGATCCGGAGATCCGAGCCGCCGTGATCGCGGCCGACGGCCGGAACTTCTCCTACGGCCTCGACCTGATGGCGATGATGCCGCAGTTCATGGAGTTCCTGCCGCAGGACAAGACGCCCGACGCCTCGCGCAACGAGCGCATCCTGGATTTCGTGGAGAACATGCGCCAGGCCGTCGACTCGGTGGCAGCGGCCAGGACCCCCACCGTCGCGGCGGTCCAGGGGCGCTGCATCGGGGGCGCGATGGATCTCATCTCCGCCTGCGACGTGCGGCACGGTTCCGCGGACTCGACGTACTCGGTCCGCGAGGTCAAGGTCGGCATCGTCGCCGACATGGGCTCGCTGGGCCGCCTGCCCTACATCATCGGGTCGGGCCTGACTCGCGAGCTGGCGTTGACGGGCCGTGACATCGACGCCGAGACCGCGCTTCGCTACGGACTGATCACCCACGTCGCCGACGATGCCGCGGGCGTCCTCGACTCCGCTCACGCCACGGCCGCGGAGATCGCGGACAACCCGCCGCTGGTCGTGCGCGGTACCCGCGAGGTGCTGAATCGGGCTATCGAGGGGCCGATCTACGAGTCCAACCGCTACGTCGCCACCTGGAACGCGGGCTTCCTGGCCTCCGCCGACATGATGGAGGCCATCGGTGCCGCGCTGGAGAAGCGCGAGGCGAAGTACACCGGCCGCTGATCCGGCCCGGGCACTGCCGCTCGGGCTGCTCTCGCTCCGGCCGTTCGTCTCGGGCTGATCCGGCTCGGGCTGCTCCGGCCACATCCGCCCGCGCCCGACAGCCGCATCCGCGCTCGCGCCTGTACGCCCGGACCCGCATCCGCGCTCGCGCCTGTACGCCCGGACCGTATCCGCTCCTGACGATGAACTCCCGCACCCGCGACGGCGGGGGCGGGAGTTCATAACGGGGAGCGGATCCGCGGCTGGCGCTTGAGAGGGCTGCGGATTCGAGGCCGGCGGTCGCGGGGGCTGCGGATCCGAGGCCAGCGCTCGAGGGGCTGCGGGTGCGCGGCCGGCGGTCGCGCGGGCAGCGGCGGGTCAGCCCCGGAAGGGCACGGACTTCTCCTCGGGGTGCTTCCGGAAATTCTCCAGGCCCTCGGCGACGAGCTTCTCGCCCCAGGCCTTGTCCTTCCACTCGCCGGGCGTGACGTGCTTGCCGGGCTCGAGGTCCTTGTAGTGGAGGAAGAAGTGCTCGATCGCCTTGAGCTCGAACTCGGGCACGTCTCCGAGGTCCTGGATGTGGTTCCAGCGCGGGTCGCCGGTGGGGACGCAGAGCAGCTTGTCGTCCCCGCCCGCCTCGTCGGACATGGTGTAGACGGCCACCACGCGGGCGTTGACGATCACGCCGGGGAAGACGGATTCGTCGAGCAGCACCAGGGCGTCGCACGGGTCGCCGTCGTCGGCGAGGGTCTCGTCGATGTAGCCGTAGTCGGCCGGGTAGCCCATCGAGGTGTAGAGGAAGCGGTCGAGGTAGATCTTCCCGGTCTCGTGGTGGATCTCGTACTTGTTGCGCGAGCCCTTGGGGATCTCGATGGTTACTTCGACGGTCACTGGCGTCCCTCGCTGATCGGCGTTTTCTACGGTCGGGGCCCGGCGCCCGGGCAATCCGGGGTGATTCTAGTAGGCGCCGTGACGTCGGGGGTGGGCGCCACCTTACGGGCCGCTAGCGTAGGCGGGTAGAGACGACGCCGTGGGCGGCCGGGAGACGACGCCGCAGTCGACGGCGGCGCAGCCGGAATCGACGTCCTGGGGGTGGCCTGTGGCCGAGCGGGGAGTGTGGCGCGGTCGGTCGCGCGCGTGGCGGATCGTGGTGTCCGTGGTGATCCTCGCCGTGCTCGTCGCCGGTGTGGTGACGGCGGCGCTGCTCACCGAGGTCGACGACGACGTCGCGGCCGCTCATGAACCGCCCGCCTCTCCGGGCGGACCGAATCCGGGCCTTCTCGCACTGGACGAGGCGGCTCCTGTGCCGGATCCGGCGGTGCTGGCTCGCGTGCTCGCCCCGCTGGCGGATTCGCCGCAGGTGGGTGAGCTCACCGGCAGCGTGGTGGACGACCTGACGGGGCGGGTGTTGTGGGAGCGCGACCCGGACGCCCCCAGAGTGCCCGCCTCCACGACCAAGCTGCTCACCGCCCTGGCCGCCCTCACCCAGCTGCCCGCCGACGCGCGGGTGGACACGGTGCTGGCGCGGGGGACGGAGCCGAACACGCTCGTCGTGGTCCCCGGCGGCGATCCCACGATGTCCCGCGGTTCCGAGCCGGGCCCGCTGTTCCCGGGTGCGGCGACGATCACGCAGGCCGCCGACATCGTGCGTGCCTCCGAGATCGAGCCGGTCCGCATCATCGTGGCCCCGGGTCCCTACACCGGCCCGACGTTGGGGCCGGGGTGGTCGGAGGGCGAGATCGCGGCCGGCAACCTGGCTCCGATCGAGCCGTGGATGCTCGACGCCGGACGGATGGACCCGGCCGACGAGTACTCGCCGCGCTACGCGGAGCCGTCGCTGGCCGCGGGCCGGATCCTCGCCCGGCAGTTGGGGGTGGACCCGGACACGGTGCGGGTGTCGTCCGAGCCGGTGGAGACCACCGAGGAGCTGGGGAGGGTCTCGTCGGCGGAGCTGGTCGAGCGGGTGCGGTCGATGCTCGTGCACTCGGACAACGTGCTGGCCGAGGCCATCTGCCGGGAGGTCGCGTCGGCCCGCGACCCGGAGCGGCCCGCGGATTTCGCGGCCGGCACCTCGGCGGTGGTGGACACCCTCGCGGAGCGGGGCCTGGACATGACCGGTGTGACGCTTCAGGACTGTTCGGGGATGAGTTCCGGCAACCGGATCCCGGCGGGGGTGCTCACCGACGTCCTGCACACCGCGTCCGGGCCCGAGGCGAGCCGCGAGACACGCGATCTTCTCGACGCCCTGCCCGTGGCCGGCGGTTCGGGCACGTTGGCCGACCGGTTCTCCGGGGCGGCGGGCGCGGGCGCCGGCTGGGTCCGCGCCAAGACCGGCACGCTGTCCGGCACGAGTGCACTGGCCGGCACGGTCACCGATGTCGACGGCCGGTCGATGAGTTTCGCGCTGCTGTCCTCGGGCACCGATCCCGCGCAGGCGCGTCCGATGCTCGACCGGATCGCCGCGGAGCTGCGTGGCTGTGGCTGCCGCTGACGACCGCGGGCCCGGGACCGCGGCTATGGGCGGGCCGGGTGGCCCGGGTGCCGGAGGGCCGGGAAGTGCGGGGACGGGCCGCCCGGGCGCGGGGTGGACCGGCGCGGCGTGGACCGTGCGCGCGGCCGTGCGGGCCTTTCGCCGCGCCCACCCGTGGTTCGGCGACCGGGTGTGCGTGGGACTGTCCGGTGGTGCCGACTCGCTCGCCCTGCTCGCCGCCGCCGTGGTCGAGTTCGACGAGGTGACGGCCCTGATCGTCGACCACGGCCTGCAGGAGAACTCCGCTCAGGTCGCGCGGGACGCGGCCGCGGCGGCGCGCGGGCTGGGTGCGGAGGCGGAGATCCTCGTCGTCGTCGTCGACCCCGACGGCTCCGGCCCCGAGGCGGCCGCGCGCACCGCCCGCTACTCCGCGCTCGACACCGCGCGCTCCGACCGCCCCGTCCTGCTCGCCCACACCCTGGACGACCAGGCCGAGACCGTCCTGCTCGGGCTGGGACGCGGCTCCGGCGCGCGTTCCCTGCGCGGCATGGCCGCCTGGGACGCGCCGTGGGGTCGGCCGCTGCTCGGGGTGCGCGCCGCCGACACCCGCGACGCGTGCCGCACGCTCGGCCTGACCTGGTGGGAGGACCCGCACAACACCGACCCCACGTTCACGCGCGTCCGCCTGCGCAGCGAGGTCCTCCCGCTGTTGGAGGACGTGCTCGGCGGCGGCGCGGCCGAGGGACTGGCGCGCACCGCGGAGCTGCTGGGGGTCGACGACGACGAGCTGGAACGCCTCGCCGCAGCCGTGCCCGTCGACTCCGACGGCGGCCTGGACGTACACCGACTCGAACGCCTTTCTCCCGCGGTGCTGACCCGGGTGATCCGGCGCTGGCTCATCGCGGGCGGCGTGAGTTCGCCGACGTACGCGCACCTGACGGCGGTGGCAGCGCTCGTGACCCGCTGGCGCGGCCAGGGCGGGGTGGCCGTGGGCGGAGGCGGTGGCCGTCCCGGGACCTCCGGCGTCGGCGAGGACGTCGGGCCGGGCGGGCCGGAGGAGGGGCGAGGTGGTGACGGGGTGACGAGGTTGGTCGCCCGGCGTCGGCATGGGAAGGTGTTCCTGGAGATCGACCGGGCGAGCGGAGCGGGGAACTAGATGACGACGGAGAAGTACGCGGACGAGATCGAGACCGTCCTGCTGTCCGAGGAGCAGATCCGGGAGCGGATCGCCGAAATGGCCGTCGCCGTGGGCAAGCGGTACGAGAACGTCGAGAAGGAGGTCGTCCTGATCGCGGTGCTCAAGGGTGCCGCGATCTTCGTCTCCGACTTCGCCCGCGCGCTGCCGATCCCGTCCGAGATGGAGTTCATGGCCGTCAGCTCGTACGGTTCGTCGACCAGCTCGTCGGGTGTGGTGCGGATCCTCAAGGACCTCGACCGCGACATCACGGACCGGGACGTGCTCATCGTCGAGGACATCATCGACTCGGGCCTGACCCTGTCGTGGCTCATGCGCAACCTCCGCACGCGGAACCCGCGCTCGATCGAGATCGTCACCCTGCTGCGCAAACCCGATGCCGTGAAGGCGGACCTGGACATCCTGGAGATCGGCTTCGACATCCCCAACGAGTTCGTCGTGGGCTACGGACTGGACTTCGCCGAGCGCTACCGCGACCTGCCGTACATCGGCCGTCTGCACCCGCGCATGTACTCCTGAGGGTGCGGGCCGCGCGTACTTGAGCCTGCCCGGCCCGCCGCCGAGCCCGGGCGGGGAAACGGTAGTCGGACCACGGCCCGGAAACGGTGATCTGGATCACATGTCGGATATATGCTCGCGGCATGTTCCCCGGTACCTTCGCCGCCACGACACCCGACAAGCCCGCCGTCATCCGCCCCGCCACCGGCGAGCAGATCACCTACGCCCAGCTCGAGGCGAGGTCGGCGCAGCTGGCCCACCTGCTGGTCGACGACTGGGGGCTGCGCCCCGGTGACACGGTCGCCGTGGTCTCCGACAACACCCTCGAGATGATCGAGATCTACTGGGGCGCGCTGCGGGTCGGCCTCTACGTCGCCGCGATCAACCACCACCTCACGCCGGAGGAGTCGTCCTACATCATCGGCGACTGCGGGGCCCGGGCGCTGTTCGTCTCCGCTCCGGTGGCCGGCCACGTCGACCTCGACCCGGGCGCGCACCCGGGGGTCGAGCACCGCGTGGTGTTCGGCGGCGAGCTCGACGGCTTCTCCGACTACCGCACCCTGCTCGAGGGAAAGTCCACCGAGGCGCCCGCCGATCAGCCGCGAGGCCATGACTTCCTCTACTCCTCCGGCACCACCGGCCGTCCCAAGGGCGTCCGCGTCGACCCGCCGGAGGGGCAGATAGACGAGGTGCCGGACTACTACACGCCGGTGTTCAGCTTCCTGTACGCGTTCGACGCCGACAGCGTCTACCTCTGTCCGGCGCCGCTGTACCACGCGGCCCCGCTCCGGTTCTGCGGCGTGGTGAACTCGGTCGGGGGCACGGTGATTCTCATGGACCGGTTCGACGCCGAGGAGTCGCTGCGGCTCATCGAGGAGTACCGGGTCACGCACTCGCAGTGGGTGCCCACGATGTTCGTGCGCATGCTCAAGCTGCCCGAGGCCACGCGCACCGCGTACGACCTGTCGAGTCTCACGCACGCCATCCACGCCGCCGCGCCTTGCCCGCCGGAGGTCAAGCGCCGCATGATCGAGTGGTGGGGCCCGGTCGTCCACGAGTACTACTCGGCCACCGAGGGGATGGGCATCACGTTCATCAACTCCCAGGAGGCGCTCGAGCGGTCGGGCTCGGTGGGCCGCGATGGGCTCAAGGGGATCGCCCATATCTGCGACGACGACGGCAACGAACTCCCGGCCGGCGAGATCGGCACGATCTACTGGCAGAACGACGAGAACTCCTTCTCGTACCACGGCGACGAGGAGAAGACGGCGTCCGTCCGCCATCCCGATCACCCGACCTGGGCGACGTTCGGCGACGTCGGCTACCTGGACTCCGACCGCTTCCTCTACCTGACCGACCGCAAGGCGTTCACCATCATCTCGGGCGGGGTGAACATCTACCCGCAGGAGATCGAGAACGCGCTCGTGCTGCACCCGGCGGTGGAGGACGTCGCGGTGATCGGTGTCCCCGACGAGGAGTTGGGGGAGCGGGTGCACGCGGTCGTGGTGCCGGCGCAGGGGCGCGAGCCCGGCCCGGCGTTGGCCGAGGAGATCCTGGGCGCGCTGCGTGGCAAGATCTCGGATTTCAAGCTGCCCCGCGGCCTGGACTTCGTCGACCAGCTGCCGCGCACGCCCACGGGCAAGCTGGTCAAGCGGCGTATCGTGCAGCAGTACACGTAGCCGGTGATCCCCTGATCGCCGTCCCACCCGGCCGGTCGCCTGACGATCACCGGGGCGGACCCACGGGCCGGTGTGGCCCTAGCGGGTGTCGGCGGTGTCGTCGTCACCCCGCTCGATCACGGCGGCCAGGGCGAGCAGTGTCGCCTCGGACCCGGGGCGGCCCACGAGCTGTACCGACGTGGGCAGGTGTCGCCCGAGCGGTGTCCGGGTGGCGCCGC
>DWWG01000103.1 GCA_019119875.1 Candidatus Dietzia intestinigallinarum
GTGGCCTCGGCGATCGCCGGCCTCGCACTGGCCGCCGGCTCCGCGTCCACCCGGTGGGCCGTGTTCCACGCCGGCATGGAGTCGACCGAGGACCCGAAGTACACCGTCGTGCCACAGCGACAGCGCCGCGATGCCCGGGGCGGCGGCGAGGCGATTCAGTGAGGTCTAGGCCACCACGTGCCCGTCGTCGCCGACCCGGCGGCTGAGCCCCTCCTCGGCGAGCTTCTCGAGCAGCGGCATCACCACGCGACGCGAGGTGCCCAGGTGGGTGCGGGCGGTGCTCGGCGTGAACGGCTGCGGCAGCCGCCTCAGCTCGGCGACCGCGGCCTCCGTGGCGTCGGGTCCGAGCCAGACGCCCGGCCCGATCCGGCTGAGCAGGCCCGCCCGCACGCACGCCGCGAGCTCCCGGGTGCCCAGGCCCAGCTCGGCGAGTTCGCCGGCGGTCGGGGCGTCGAACGGTCGCGCCGCGAACCGCTCGGCCAACCCGTCGACCGCCTCGCGGACGTGCTCGGGCAGTTCCGGCTCCCCGCCGCCTGTGCTCCCGATGCGACCGTCCACCGCCTGGATCCCGGCCGCCGCCGGATGCGCGAGCACCACCGTCAGCAGCCGCGCGTCGGGCAGGTCGAGGGCGCGGCGGGCCGCCTCGGTGGGCAGTCCGGGGTCGAGCGGGTCACGTCGGTCGTGGTCCTCGACCGCGGCGACGAGGCGCTCCACGAGGCCGGGGAGCGCGCCCGGGTCGAGGAGCCAGCCGCCGGTCTCGTCGGCCGCCGGCACACCCGCGACCCCGAACGCCCGCAGGTCGTCGACATGTGCGACGCCGCGTCGCCGCAGCTCGGACCCCAGATCGGGTACCTCGGGGGTGGCGGCGAGCACCTCCGCCCGGCGCCGCGCCGCGCCGCGTCGGCGCAGTTCCGGAGGCGCGGGATCGAGGACGACCGCACCCGCCGGGATGCGCTCGGCGCCGGGCTCGCGCAGGATCAGCCGGTCGCCCACCCGTAGCGGCAGCGGCTCGGCGAGGGCGAGTCGAGCGTGTCGCGTGTCCAGCGGGCGGACGTGCGCGTTCACGGCCTCGGAGCCGCAGTGCACCATCACCTGCCCGGGCAGGTCGGCGGTGTCGGCGCCGGTATCCACCCGCACGTCCGGGGTTGAGGACGGACGCCACCGACCGGGCGTGAGCAGGGCGGTCCCGCGGGGCACGTCGCCGGCGGCCACGCCGCGTAGGTTGACCGCCACCCGCGCCACCGCCCCGACCTCGTCGTGCGCCTGCCCCAGCGACTGCAGGCCGCGCACCGCGACGCGCGGCCCGCCGGGACCGACCTGCAGCGCGTCGCCGACGCGCACCGTCCCGGCGGGCAGGGTGCCGGTGACGACGGTCCCGGAGCCTTCGATGGTGAACGACCGGTCCACCCACAGCCGCACGTCCGCCCCCCGGTCGGGCTCGGGCAGTGCGGCGCCCAGGCGGGTCAGTTCGGCACGCAACTCGTCGAGGCCGGCGCCGGTGACCGCGGAGACGCACACCGCCGGGATGTCGGCCAGCGGGGTGTCGGCCAGCGCGGCGCGCGCCTCGGCCAGCGCGAGTTCGGGGTCCAGGAGGTCGCTGCGGGTGACGACGAGGACGCCGTGTCGTACGCCCAGCGCCACGAGTGCGTCGAGGTGTTCGGCAGACTGTGGCATCCAGCCGTCGTCGGCGGCCACCACGAAGAGCACCGCCGGCACCGGGCCGATCCCGGCGAGCATGTTCGGCATGAACCGTCGGTGACCGGGGACGTCGACAAAGGCGACGGTCCGCCCGTCGTCGAGCGTGGTGGAGACGTACCCGAGGTCGATGGTCAGCCCGCGCCGCCGCTCCTGGGCCCAGCGGTCGGGCTCCTCGCCGGTCAGGGCCCGCAACAGGGTCGACTTGCCGTGGTCAACGTGGCCGGCGGTCGCCACCACGAACATCAGGTGCGCTCCCGGGCCGCGAGCACCAGTCGGAGCAGTTCGGGATCGTCAGACGGGGGCAGGGCCCGCAGGTCGAGCAGGCACCGGCCCTCGCTGACGCGCCCGAGCACGGCGGGTCGTCCCGCGCGCAGGGCGCCGGCGAAGCGTTCCGGCAGCGCCACCGCAGCGCTCGGCAGGTCGACGCCCGGCGCGCCCCCGCCCCCGACCGCCGCGACCGAGCGGACGGCCTCGGCCGGCACCCCGGCGGAGGTGAGGTCGTCGGCGAGGCGCCGCGCCCGCTCGAGCAGGTCGCCCGCGTCGGCCTCGAGTCCCTCGATGACCGGCGGGCGCGGTCCGCGGAGGGTGGCCTCGAGCGCGGCGAGCGTGAGCTTGTCCACGCGCAGTGCGCGGGCGAGCGGGTGACGACGCAGCCGGTGCACGAGGTCGGCGTCCCCGCCCAGGATCCCGGCCTGAGGGCCGCCGAGGAGCTTGTCGCCGCTGCAGGTCACCAGGTCGGCGCCGGCGGCGAGCATCGTCGTCATGTCGGGCTCGTCGGGCAGTACCGGGTGCGGGGCGAGCAGGCCGGAGCCGATGTCCACCACCAGCGGCACGCCGTGTCCGGCGAGCTGCGCGGCAGGCACGACCGAGGTGAAGCCGCTGACCAGGAAGTTCGAGGGGTGCACCTTGAGCACGAAGGCCGTGGTCTCGTCGATCGCGGACGTGTAGTCGTCGACGGTCACGCGGTTGGTGGTGCCCACCTCCCGCAGCCGGGTGCCCGTGGACTCGAGCAGCTCGGGCAGGCGGAAGCCGTCGCCGATCTCGATCATCTCCCCGCGTGAGATCACCACCGTGCGCCCCGGGCCGCCCAGCGCGGTGACCGCGAGGGCGAGCGCCGCCGCGCCGTTGCCCACGACATGGACGTCACCCGCGGCCGGTACCGCGTCACGCAGCGCGTCCAGCGCACCCCGACCCCGGCGGCCACGCCGGCCGGTGGCCAGGTCCAGCTCGACGTCGTTGGTGCCGGCGGCCTCGCCGAGCGCGCGCACCGCCGCGGCCGACAGCGGTGCCCGGCCGAGGTTGGTGTGCAGCAGCACCCCGGTCGCGTTGAGGACCCGGGTGAGCGAGACCGGCGACGACGGCAACCCGTCCAGCACCTCCTCGACGAGATCGTCCGCGGCGAGGTCACCGGCGCGGACCCGGTGTTGGGCGTCGCGGATCCGCTGCGTGACCAGGTGCCGGCCCAGCCCGTCGATCACCGCGGCCAGGCGCGGGTCCCGGAGCACGGCGTCGGTGGAGGGGATGCGGCGGCGCGGGTCGCCGGTCGCCTGCTGCTCGGTGATCTGGCGCTCCTCTTCCCAGCGGACGACGGCTTGTGGCGGAGGCGGACGGGAATCGAACCCGCCTGACCGAGATACTCGGCCACGTCGGTTTTGAAGACCGCGGGGACCACCAGGTGCCCGGACGCCTCCCTGCACACGAGTAAGCACGACGACCGGCGCGGGAGTCAACCGCGCCACGCCGAACGGTGTATCCGCAGGCGCTCCCCCGGCGCGGTCACTAGGGTCTGGCCCATGGCCCCCGACCGGATGCCCGCCCGTCTCACCTCGTACGCCCACGGCGGCGGGTGCGCGTGCAAGATCCCGCCCGGTGCGCTCGAGTCGGTGGTCGCCGGGCTCGTCGACGCGCCCGTCCGCGACCCGGCAGCCGAGCTCATCGTGGGCCTGGACGACGGCGACGACGCGGCCGCCGTGCGGATCGCCGGCGGCCGGGCCGTGATCAGCACCGCCGACTTCTTCACGCCCGTCGTCGACGACCCCTACGACTGGGGGCGGATCGCCGCCGCCAACGCCCTGTCCGACGTGTACGCCATGGGCGGCACGCCGATCGTGGCGATCAACCTGCTGTGCTGGCCGATGGACGTGCTGCCGTACGAGATGGCCGGCGAGGTGCTCCGGGGAGCCCAGGACATCGCCGGGACCGCGGGCTGCCACGTGGCCGGCGGGCACAGCGTGGACGACCCCGAGCCAAAGTACGGCATGGCCGTCACGGGCATCGCCGACCCCGACCGGCTGCTCCGCAACGACACCGGCCGTGCCGGGGTGCCGCTCTCGCTGACCAAACCGCTCGGGATCGGGGTGCTCAACAGCCGGCACAAGAACACCGGAGCGGTGAGCGCCGAGGCGATCGAGACCATGACCCGGCTCAACGACGTCGCCGCGCGTGACGCCCTGGCCGCCGGGATCGTCTGCGCCACCGACGTGACCGGCTTCGGGCTGCTCGGCCACCTGTTCAAGCTGGCCCGCGCCAGCGGCGTCGCCGCCGTGATCGACTCGGCGGCGGTGCCGTATCTGGACGGCGCGAGGCAGGCGCTGGCCGACGGGTTCGTCAGCGGCGGGACGCGGCGCAACCTCGACTGGGTACGTCCGCACCTCGACTCGGACGTCGGCGAGGACGAACTGCTCCTGCTGGCCGACGCCCAGACCTCCGGCGGCCTCCTGGTGGCGGGTGAGATCCCCGGCGCCCCGGTGATCGGCGAACTCGTGCCGGCCGCGGACACCACCATCACGGTGCGGTGAACCAGCGCTCGGGCTACGGACCGGGCCCGGCTATCACCCGACGCGTCCGCCCCCCGGGTCCCGCGGAGAAGGCTCAGTCCCCGCCCGCCGGTCCCGCGGAGAAGGCTCAGTCCCCGCCCGCGCCGCGGTCCAGGCGGGCGAAGGCGTCGAGGAGCCGGGCTCCCGGCGCGAGGGCCGACTCGTCGAGCATGAAGCCCGGGTGGTGCAGATCGGTCTCCGCCGACTCCCCGTCCCACACGCCGTACCGCAGGTACACGCCGGGGATCTCCTCGGTGTACCAGGCGAAGTCCTCGCCACCGCTGGACTGGTCGGCGGTGCCCACAGCGTCCTCACCGAGCACCCGGCGCACCGCCTCGGCGGCCAGTTCCGCGCAGTCGGCGTCGTTGACCACCGGGGGAACACCCTGCGTGTACTCCAGCTCGGCGCGGATGCCGTAGGGCGCGGTGAGATCCTCGACGGCCTCCCGTACGAGCTCCTCGACCGTCGCCCACACGTGGCGGTCCGCGCTGCGCAGCGTGCCCAACAACTCGGCGTGATCGGGGATCACGTTCGGGGCGTCACCGCCCGCGTGGACGGCGCCCCAGGTGAGCACGGTCCCCGAGCGCGGGTCGAGACGACGGTCGAGGACCGCGGTGAGCCCGGTGGCGAGCTCGGCGGTGGAGAAGACGGTGTCCTGGGTCTCGTGGGGCCGCGCCGTGTGCCCGCCGTCGGACTTCAGACGGATCCGGACCTTGGCGTTCGAGGAGGTGATCGGCCCGGCCGTCACGCCCACCTCGCCCACCTTCCGGTGCGGGTCGCAATGCAGGGCGAGGATGCGGTCCACGCCCGTGACCACGCCTTCCTCCACGCACTCCTTCGCGCCGCCGGGCATGGTCTCCTCGGCCGGCTGGAAGATCAGCCGCACCGGCCGGGGCGGCGGGTCGGCGACCAGCAGTTCCGCCGCGCCGAGGAGCATCGCGGTGTGGGCGTCGTGGCCGCAGGTGTGCGCGACCCCCGCGGTTCGGGACGCGAAATCCAGGCCGCTCTCCTCGTCCATGGGGAGCGCGTCGATGTCCGCGCGCAGCGCCACCACGTCCTCGGCGGTGGCGTCCCCCGCTGCGGGCACGTCGCACCACAGCCCGGTCCCGAGGTCGAACCGGCGGGGTTCCAGGCCCATCTTCTCCAGCTCGTCGGCGATGAAGTCGGTCGTGCGTTCCTCCTCGTAGGACAGTTCGGGATGGGTGTGGACGTGACGACGCCACCCCACGAGTCGCTCGTCCAGGCCACCTGACTCACCCCGACGAACGGACTCCGATCGGGCCGACTTCCCCGTCCTCGCGTCTCCCGTCACCGAACACCTCCAGGCAGAACTGGACCACCCTGTCGCCGAGCAACTGACGGTTGGCCAACTTCACGAACTCATGACCCTCGTCCGAGAACATCAACACGTCCACCGGTACGCCACGCTCACGCAGCGCCTCGGCAGCCTGCTCCGACTCGCTGACCGGCACATTCGTGTCGTGCGCGCCGTGGACAAAGAGCATCGGTACCTCGATCCGGGAGAACCGGCGCAGCGGGGAGGCCTCGCGCAGCAACTCCCGTTCCTGCAGCGGGTTGCCGTACTTGGGGTAGGCGGCCGCCGCGATCCACGGCTCGGTGTCGCGGTAGAAGGTCTGCAGGTCGCTCATCCCGCAGGCGGCGATCCCACCGCACCAGCGACCCGCGTGCCTGACCAGCGTCGCGTTGACCAGGTAGCCGCCGTAGGACCGGCCCGAGACCACCACACGGTCCGGGTCGGCCACCTCCTCGTCCACCAGGTGCAGCAGGGCGTCCTCGACGTCGTCGATGCCCGCGAACCGCCCGTACCGGTCATCGGCGTGACCGAACGACCGCCCACCGCCGGCGGAACCCCGCACGTTCGGCAGAAAATAGTTGACGCCCACATCCAGCAGTCGGCGGGCGATGTCGTCGTAGCCCGGGCGGGACTGCCCCTCCGGCCCGCCGTGCAGGTGCACGACCGTCGGCGCCGGGCCGGCGCCCGCCTCCGCCCGGTACAACCAGCCACTGAGCTCGAGCCCGTCCCGCGCGGTGAAGCGCAACAGCTCCGGGCCCGGATCCGGCTGCACAGGCCCCTCGCCGGCCCACCGCCGCCGCCGCACGTCGTAGATCACCACGTGCGGCGGCTGATCCAGGCTCTCGACGGTCACCGCGAGCAGCCGACCGTCCGCCGTGAGAGTGGGCGCCGAGGCCACCACCTCCGGCAACTGCGGCCGGGCGATCACCCGGGGGCGGCGCCGCGACAGGTCGAGCACCTCGATCTCCGACAACCCTCCGTGGACGTTCCACAGCAGAGCGGCGGTCCGCCGGTCCAGACTCACCTCCACGCGATCCAGGTCCGCGTCGGCGCGGCGGGCGATCGGGCGCGACGTCGTCCCGGACTCGTCGGCCCACACCTCCAGCAGCCCCACCCTGTCGGCGGAGTGATCACTGCGCACCACCATCCGCATGGGCGTGTCGGGACCACCGGCGTCGAGGACCTCACCGGCATCCGTGGTCGAGCCGGTATCGGTGGGCAGCAGCGGCCACCACCGTCCGTCGGGCACGATCCGCAGCAGTTCACGATTGCCGCGGGCGCCCACGCGGAACAGGGCGGCGCCGTCACGGGAATGCACCAGCGCCCCACCCATCCGACGGTCGATCACCGAGATCTCCCCGGTCTCCGGGTCCACCAGCCGCCCCTCGGCCACCCCCTCGGAATCGAACGCCGTGACGGCCAGCCGCCCGCCGTCCCAGCCCACGATCCGTTCCGTGGCGTCGCCGGGAGCGTTCAGCGGATATGCGCTGTCGTCCTCCGGATCGGTGGTCACCAGCCAGATGTACTCGCGCTCGCCGCCGTCCGGGGCCACCTCACAGGCCAGCCACCGGCCGTCCGGCGAATACGCCACCCTCCGGACCGGCCCCTCCACGGGCAGGACCACATCCCGCTCGGCCCCCGGGACCACCAGCCCGTCCGGGCCCAGCGGACACTGCACCGCCCGCGGGTAGCCCGTGCGCTCGGTGACCACACACGCCAGCAGCGTCCCGTCGGGGGACAGGCACGGCGAGGTGGTGTGTCGCCGTGTGGCCGGGCCACCGGCGGCGTCATCGGGTGGCCCCGCCTCGTAGCGCGACCCGACCTCCGTGGTGACCTCGGTCATCGGCGGGCTCTGGCCGGGGCCGACGACGGCGGCGTCGGCGCCAACCGTGTCGGCGTCAGCGGTCCCGAGGTCGGTGGACTCGGCGTCGGTGGTCTCGGCGTCAGCGGTCCCGAGGTCGGTGGTCTCGGCGTCGGTGGTCTCGGCGTCAGGCACGGTGAATCCAGGTGTCCTTTCCTCCGCCCCCACTCGAGGCGTTGACGACCATGGTGCCCGCCGGGGCCACCCGCGTCAGGGCCACCGGCGGAGCCGACGCCAGGATCTCGCCAGTCGGCCCACCGCGCAGCATCACGAACGCCCGCATGTCGACATGCCTGCGCTGCAGGTCACGACCATCGAACGTCGGAAGAGTCGACAACGCCTGTACCTCCTGCGCCACGAAACGCTCCCCGTGCCGCCGCAACTCGCCGCGCCGCTCGTCCAGCTCACGCGGAGAACACTCCGGACCGACGGTGATACCGGACCCGCCGTAGCCGTCGATCGGCTTGACCACCAACTCGTCCAGCCGGTCCAACACCTGCTCCAACTGCGCAGGATCCGCACACAGAAACGTGCCCACCTGCCCGATCAGCGGCTTCTCCCCGAGATAGAAATCGATGATCGACGGCACCAGCGCATAGATCGCCTTGTCGTCCGCCACCCCGTTCCCCGGGGCGTTCACCATCGCCACCGACCCGCGTGAGATCGCCTCGAGCAGCCCGCGCCGCAGGAGCTCCCCGTCCGCACCCCTCGAGGCGACAAGCTCCTGCTCGTCCATACGGACGTAGAGCACATCGATGCCGATGCGATCCTCGTCGTCGTCGTCACATCTCCACAGTCGGCCCTCGGCGCCGACCAGATCCCGCGGGGTCACCACCGCACCACCGACGGCCTCGGCGGCGTGCACCAGATCGTGCGCACTGAGCTCGTCGGGCGCCACCACCACCGCGACCGACGGTTCCCCGACCCCCTCCGGCGCCGCAGCACGCACCGTCGCACGCAACATCTCCAGCCCCTCGGACGGGTCGTGGAGCTCACCGCGCGCCCCGAACTCCGGATACGCCTCCACGATCCGCTCGCGCACCGTCACCGCCATGGCCAACCCGCCCGGCATCCGCAGATTGTCCTCCAGCACGACCCAGTCACCCGAGCCCGTCGACACCAGATCCACGCCACTCACCGCCGCCCGCACCGCACCCGACGGCACCACCCTGCCGGTGCGGCGGAAGCCCGGGGCACGATCCAGCGCGTCCTGCGGAACCACCCCGGCGCGGACGATCTCGCCCCCGCCGTAGACGTCACGCAGGAACATCTCCAACGCCCGCGCGCGCTGCTCGATCCCCGCGGCGACACGGCCCCACTGGTCGGCCGGCACGATCCGCGGCACCGGGTCGAGCGGGAACACCTGCGGCTCCGGCTCGCCGTACACCTTGAGCGTCACCCCGCGATCCCGCAGCGCCTCGTCGACCTGCTGCTTGCGACCGCGGATGGCCGCCGGCCCCAGGTCGGACACCGCCTTGAGCACGTCGACGTACTGCGGCCGCGGGGCCCCGTCCTCGGTGATCGCCTCGTCGTGGACCTCCTCCGTCACCGCCTCACCGAGCGGGGAGTAGGCATCGAGCATCGAGCGCATCCGGTCGTCGTCGGCCTTCGCGCGCGGCCGGATCCGACCCACCGTCTCGGCCAACAACACCCCCACCACGTCGGAGCGGCGACCCCGGCGGCGATGCGCCGCCCGCTGCCGGGCCGCCGACGAACCGGCGCCCAGCGCCCCGTCGAGGAGATCGTCGATCAGGTCCCGTTCACCCGTCGCGTCCAGATGCGCGGCCAACGACCCCACCAGACCGGCGATCACGTCCCCCGCCGGCGACGGCCGACCCGAATCCGGGTCCACCAGGTCGCCCTCCAGACCGGACCGGGCGGCACGCCAGAACGCGGCCGCCAGGACCGCGGGCGTCGGGTCGACCCACGCGTTGCGGGGATCGGCGAGGACCCGCTCCACCAACGCGCGAAACAGCGCCGCCACCAGCACGATCGTGTCGACGGTGCTGCACGAGTCGCACAGCCGCAACTCGACCCCGAAGCCGTCCTCGGAAGGGCGGAGATCCACGTCGATCAGGCCACGGTCAGCCACGACGCCCGTCGCGACCAGCGCATCCTCCGACTCCCCCACCCCGTCCGCGGTGTCCGTGCGGAAGGCCGACACGTGTGCCGGTGACCAGCCGGTCTCGAACGCCCGCACCGAGGCGTAGCCCGAGTCGCTGCCGTCCGCCCGGAACGGCGACCCGGCGGCCAGGGCGAGCAGCGCCGGCGCATGCGGGACCACCCGCCGGGCCACGAACTGGGCCTCGTCGGCGTCCCGCACCTCGACCGTCACCACGAAGCGAGCCGCGGCGCGGGTCCTGAACTCGTGGCCCGGGGCGGTCCCGGGCTCATCCGGATCCGGGGCCGTCTCGACGCCCGGCGAGCCCAGGGCGCCCGCGGCGACGATGCCCGTGCGGAGGTCGTTCGCCGTCGCCGCGAGGCGCTCACGCCGGGCGCGGATCGCCGCACCGAGACCGTCGAGGGTCGCGTGCGTGCCGCAGTCGCTGGAGATCAGTGCGCCATGGCGGGTGGAGCGCACCTGCTCGTGTCGCGCCGCGGCGATCACCTCCGCCGCGCGTCTGGCCGGCAGCCGGGTCCGCAGGTCGACCAGATGCAGCTCTTCCTCGACCCTGATCCGTCGTGATCCGTCCGTCATTGCGACGACGGTAGGCCAGCTACCGGCGGTTTCCACCGGTCCGCAGGACGGTCAGGTCAGCGCGCCTTCCAGACCGGCGCCCGCTTCTCCGCGAATGCGCGCGGCCCCTCCATCGCGTCCTCCGAGGTCATGACATTGATCATCTCGGTGTCGTTGACCCGCCACTTGTCGACCTCTCCCGGACGGGCCCCGTCCTGGATGCTCAGCGCGATCCGCTTGCTCGCCTGCACCGCCAGTGGCGCGTTGGCGGCGATCACCTCCGCCAGCTCCAGCGCGGAGTCCAGCAGCGTCTCGGCCGGGACCACCCGGTTGATCAGGTGGAGCTCATGCGCCCGCCGGGCCGAGATGGGTTCGCCGGTGAGCATCATCTCCATCGCGATCCGGTGCGGCAGCTGTTCCGGCAGCCGGAACGCCCCGCCCGCGGCGGCCACGAGCCCACGCTTGACCTCGGGCAGACCGAACGTGGCGTGGTCGGCGGCCACCACCAGGTCGCTGGCCAGTGCGATCTCGGTGCCGCCGCCCAGGGCCGTGCCGTTGACCGCGGCGATCACCGGGACGGAGACGAAGTGCTGCACCATTCCGGCGAAACCCCACTGGCGGTTCTCGGCCGGGAAGATGTCCTCTCCACGGGAGATCGCCTTGAGATCGGCGCCCGCGCAGAACGACTGATCGCCCGCGCCGGTCAGCACCACCACGCGCAGCTCGGGATCGGTGTCGGCCTCGTGCAGTGCGTCGCCCAGCTGCGTGCTGACCTCGCCGTTGACGGCGTTGCGGGCCTCGGGGCGGTCGATGGTGACGAGAAGGACGTTGCCGCGGCGCTCACGTCGGACGGCGGGACGGGACTCGGTGGCGGAACTGGAACTGGTGTCGGTCATGCGCCCAGTCTCACCCGTGACCGGCTCGCCTGTCCTGTCTTCGGCTCGCGCGTTCTCTTTGCGCATTCTCGGCCGGGGTATGCACCCGGAATGCGACGTTCAGGGCGCATAGGTCGTCCGGAGGGCAGCACTCAGAGTGCACAACTCGGCCGGCACGCGGCCATCAGGGTGCGCGGGGCGGCCGGCACGCGGCCATCCGTGTGCACAGCTCGGCCGTCTCCGAGCCGGATCGCGCCCCCGGCGGAGACTCCCTCACCGGGTTTGGATATATTTGATTTCGATAATCGGCCGGCGGTACCGTGCGCGGGTGCCCTTCTTCTGAATTGAGGTGGCGGAGTTGACGCCCACTCGACTTGCCCAGCGGCCCCAGCTCTCGGAGGAGGTCGCTGACCACGTCCGGACCCGCATCATGAGCGGTGAGGCCCGTCCCGGCGACTTCATCCGGCTCGACGAGACCGCCGCCGCACTCGGCGTGAGCGTGACCCCGGTCCGGGAGGCGCTGCTCACCCTCCGTGGCGAGGGGTTGGTGGATCTGGTTCCCCGCCGGGGCTACCAGGTGTCACCGATGAGCCGGCAGGACATCGAGGACATCTTCTGGCTGCAGACCGAACTGTCCAAGCGGATCGTCGACCGCGCGATCAGCCGGTTCGACGCGGATACGCTGGACGCCCTCGCGCGCCTCATCGACGATTTCGAGGCGGCCTCCGCAGCCGGTGACGCCGACGCGGTGGTGCGCGCACAGTATGCGATCCACCGGTCGATCAACCGGACCTCCTGCTCGGACAAGCTCTCGCGGTTCCTGGGGAACGCCGCCCGCTACATGCCCTACCGGCTCTACGCCGAGGACCCCGAGTGGTGTGCCGGCGCGCTCAAGGACAATCGCCGGATGCTCGAGGCGCTTCGCGCAGGTGATCTCGACTCGGCCCATGCCGTGGTGGAGGAGGAGTTCTCCGCCGGCGCCCGGCTGCTCATCGAGCATCTCGAGAAGGCCGGCGTCTGGGACGACGAACGCGAGATCGGGACAGGGCCGGCCCCGGCATCAGCCGCCACAGCCCGGCCCTGAGCCCGGATCTCATCGCGTCAGACCAATGGCCGACCGGTGCGCAGTCGCCACCGCATCTCCAGTAGCAGGAGCCTGTAGCTGAACGTGCGCGCTGGCTCTGGCAACATCCGGTTGAGCCGAGCGGTCACGGCGAGGAACTTCTCGAACCGACGCTGGTCGCGCGGGCTCCACGGTAGGCCGAGCTCGTCGCGGAACTCACAGTGCAGGAACCCCGTGGTGATCCACCGGTTGATCCTGCCGAACAGCAGGGTCGCCGGTTGTGGCAACATCCGCAGCTCCATCAGGCCCAGCAAGTGCCTCCGGACCGGTGCGTCGAATCGAACACGGGCGAGACCATCGCGCCAGTAGTCGTCGAACTCGGCGCGGGTGGCCGGCCACTGCTCGCGGCGCACCTGCAGGGTCGTGCCCAGCGTCGGAGCGGAGGCGTAGAAGGCCTCTCGGTCGGAATCGGTCATCGGACCGTGCAACCATTCAAAGACATCCTCGAACCCGATGTACAGGCAAGCCGCTACCCACATCTGCAGCCTGGGATCCAAAGCGCTGTACTTCACACGGCTGTTCGGAGTGGAGTGCACGAGCTTGTGGACCCGGTCCACGGCCTCGCGATAGAGGCGCTTGTCCTCGTCGGTTCCGACCGTGGCCACCGCGAGGTACTGAAACGTGGTGCGGGCCCGTTTGAGAGGTCGCTTATAGACGTTGCCTGTATCCACGCGGCTCTCGCGTACGCCCCAGCCCACCTCGGGCCAAGACAGTTGCATTATCACGTTCGCCACGCCACTGGCGGCACCGAGCGAGTCGATCGCATCGGTGAGCTGCGGCGGAGTCGACCGTGCCACCGCGGGCGCGGGATTGCGATGCAGGTCTTTGAGCACTGATATCTCCTTTGGATGTTGCCGGTATTGCCGGCGGGATCGGGAATCTACTCAGGACTGTCGGAGCAGTGGAAACTCTGCGGCGCCCACCACGGGGGGCGGGCTCAGGCGAGCTGGGCGTCGTCGAGCAGCCATCGGCCGCCGTCGCGGACCACGGTCACGACCATGCGGCTGGAGTCGACTCGGCCCTCCGGAACAGTGACGTTGGTGACCTCCTGGTCGAGAAAGACCAGGACCACGGCGGTGTCGCCGTCGACGCTCTCGACCGCGGCATGACTCACGGTTCCCTTCGAGGTGCCCTCGCCGCTGGAAAGCAGGTCACGTAGCCCTTCGGAGACCTCGCGGTATCGGTCCGCGAAACTCGGCGTCGCCTCAGCCACCACCGCGTCGAGGTTCGCGTCCACGTCGGTATGGTCGTAGGTCGCGAGCTGAACGACCAGGCGCGAAGCGTCCTCAGCGGCGGAGTGACGCAACTCGTCCTGCCGATGGGCCTGCCACAACACGTAGCCGAGAGCCGCCACCACGAGCAGCAGGATCACGATCACTGATGCGATGATCACCCGCCGCCCGCGGGCCGCGTTGCCCGCAGGACCCAGAGGATTCGGGGAGGCCGAAGCATCCGGTCCGGAAGAAGGCTCACTCGACCCGGAAGCGGCGACACTACGAGGAATGGCGTTGTTCTCCGAGGTCACGACCTCGTCATCAACCGACATGGCTGTGTAATCCTTCCATCATCTCGGCCCAGTACGCGGCGATCTCTTTGCCGGTGGGGACGATCGCCGGCTCCTCGGCCATATCCGGCCCGATCCTGGTGCCGGGCTCGCTGGCGTTCGCCAAGCCCTCATCGTTCGGACGAGGTGCCGCCCTTGAGCCACGCTGCTCAAGGTTCTCTCCGGGCGGGCAGTACAGCCGGAGGTTCGGCTCCCGCCAGGTGCGATCGTTAATGTCGCGTGGCTCGTACGGGTAGACACAGACCGGGCCTTGTGTGGCGACCAGCTGGAAATCGGCCCGGCCGTCGCGCACCGTTCCAGCCAGTGCGCGAAGTCCTCGCCCTCCCTGTGTCAGGCCCGCTTCCCACGCCGGTCCGCGGTCCCGGAACACCGGAGTCACCACCAGGGTGTTGGCCAGCAGCCCGGCCCCGATATCGCGGTTCGCGTCCAGCAGGTGCTGGGCTCGTAACAGTGCACCGGGCGACCTATCGAGCAGGTAGACGAGTGTGTCCTCGCGGCGTGCCAGCTGCGCGGTCACATCACGCCCGGCCGTCGCCGCGCCCTGGATCGGGGCATCCCGCTCGGCCAGGGCACGCATGGTGACCAGACCATCATCGACGAGACCGCGCAGCGTGGGGGCGGTGTCCACGAGCATGTCGGTGAGGAGAGCGGTGTCCTCGATGATCTGCCCGAGCCTGTCACCGTTGCCCGCGAGCGCCTCAGCGTTGTCGGCGCCGATCGTGGCCAGGGAATCCGGATCGAGTGCGAGCAATGAGCTCTCGATGTCCGCGATCAGGTACTCGAGCTTTGCCGGCTGGTCCTCCGGCTGGATCACCAGCGAATCCCCGTCCTGCAGATACGGGCCGGAGTGGTGTGCAGGTCGCACGTCGAGTCGGTGGTCACCGAGAGCGGTACTCGTGACCACGCGTGCGGCTGCCTGCGCCGGGATTCTGGTTCCTTCGACGATCCGCAGCCGCAGTTCGACCCCACCTGATCCATCCAGGGTCGCGTCCTGGACTACACCCACGTCGACCCCGCGATAGGTGACCCGCACGCCGGGACCCAGTCCTCGGGCGTCCTCCATGTGAGCCACCACCCGGAAGCCGCGGGCGACGTCCGCGTCCGCGGCAATGTAGCGGATACCGAACGCGATCGCGACGATCGAGATGATCGCGAAGAGCACCGCCTGGGCGGCAACGTGGCGGTTCACGGCGTGGCTCCCTGTCCCGCTGGGTCTACTCGCTCCGCGTGGGACAGGTCCACGGGAGGTTGGACATCCGGCGGACCGGCCGCACCTGGAGGTAGCGGCCTGCCCGCACGCGCTTCACCGCCGGTCCCGAGCGAGTCCAGGGATTCGGGCAGGTCCAGGGCGCCGTCGAACATCATGTGGTCGCCGCGGATCGCCTCGTCAAAGCTCACGACGAACCGCTGCAGCGCGTCCAGGGTCGGTGCCACTTCGTCGCCGAATCCCTGCATGTCCTCCAACAGGATTTTCAGGGTGGCGAGCGAGGGTGCGATCCGCCCGTCCGTGCCGCTGGCGAATTGCTCGACCTGTACCGACAGTGCGGCGGTGGTGTCCATGAGCGCGAGGAGGGTCTCGCGGCTGCCCGCAGCTTCGGAGACCAGGTCGGCCGAGACCTCCATGCCGCGGTCGATGAGATCCCGTCGGGCCGTCAGCGCGGAATTGACCCGGTCGAGGGCGACGATTGTGCGATCAATCTCATCGCGGTTCCGTTCGTAGAGTTCGAGCGCACGGTCGCCGCGGTCGCGGATGCGGGCGATCTCATCGCCGCGCCCGTCAAGGGCGATCGTGAGTTCGGACATCACCGTGCTCAGCTGGTCGATCCCGCTGCCGTTGAGCAGCAGCCCGAGCGAGGCGAGGCTCGACTCCAGGTCCGGCCCCACGCCCGTGTGGGACAGGGGGACGATCCGGGTGTCCTCGAGCAGCTCCGCCGACTGCTGCTCCCTTGGTGGAGTGAGCGCGATGAACGGGCTGCCGAGCGCGGTGGGCAGCCGGATTTCGGCAAACACGCCGTCCGGCACGCCGGAGTCGCCCTCGAGCCGGATCCCGATCACGGCCTCGGAGCCGTCGATCGCGACCGAACGGACTCGCCCTACGACGCTCTCGCCGTAGCGAACCTCGGCACCGGGCGCGAGCCGGTCGGCACGTGAGAAGCGTATCTCTACATCCGTCGCGCCATTGCCGGCGTCCATTCCCAGGGGCAGCGACCGGAGTGACAATCGCGGCGAGTTGAGCGCGATCAGAGTCGCGAGTAGGAGCAGCGCCACGCCGACGAGCCCGATCACGCCGCGCACCACGTGGGGCCCCGGTCTGGTCTCGCGCATTCTCAGTTGCCTCCGGTGATCTGCTCGAGTGCGCCGACCAGCCCGATCGGATCGCTTTGTTCCACGGGAAACATCAGTGGATTGGTCAGTCCGGCACCCGTACACAGCGGAAGGGGTTCGCGGGCGCAGAGCTCTCGGCCACGCTCGAAGTGCGCGATGTTGGAGGAAACGTTGAGGCGGATCCGTGCCCGTCCGTCGGGCCCGATGCTCTTGGCAAGGTTCTCCATCATGATCGGATACAAGTCGAGGAACTCGGCGAAGTCGTCGCGGTGCTCGGCGTACATGTCCGTGACCTGGCGGGTCGCGGCGGTGGCGGCGGTGATGTCCTCGCCGCGCTCGGCGACGATCGTGTCGAGTTGGTCGAGGATCACGCGCAGGTCGTCGACCGGGGCCGCCACGTCGATCTGGTCCTGACGTATCTGCCGGCCGAGGTCGTCGAGTCCCAGGACGAGGTCGCGCATCTTCTGGTCACGTCCCCCGGCGGCGTCCATGAGGATCGCGAGTTCAGTGATGATTGCGTCAAGGTCCTCGGCGCGGTCCCCACCCACGGTCGAGACCGTGGACAGGTTCCGGATTGCACGGTTCAGAGTTCCGCCACGCCCGTCGAGTGCCTCGGCTCCCCGGTCGAGTCCGCGGGCCACTTCGTCCGCCCCCGGAGCGAACGCCGAGCTCAGGGTGTCGAGACTTGAGACGAACTCGTCGAAGTCGAGTGGGGCCCGGGTTCGCTCCGCCGGAATGGTGCCGCCGTCGGGGAAGGTCGGCCCGCCCTGGTGCGCGGGGGCCAGTTCCACGAACCGGTCGGCGATGACCGCCGGGTTCATGACCAGCGCGCCCACGTCTTCGGGCAACCGGGTGCCGGGGTCGAGTGTGAGGTCCACGCGCACCACGTCGCCCGCTGGCTCGACGTTCTCGACCAGGCCCACCTCGACCCCCACGATCCGGACCTGGGAGCCGACGTAGACGCCGTCAGCGGAGGTGAACTCCGCCGTGAGACGCACCCTGTCGTCGGTGCGCGCGCCGGACAGGAGGTAGGCGAGGACCGCGGCGGTGACGACGACGAGTGCGAGCACCGACAGAACCCGTGACCGTGTCAATTGCATCCGTCCAACACCCCCAGCGCGCAGAGTGCGGAATCCGGGATGGGACCGGACGGCGCCCCGACATCCGTCCACGGGCCGTTGCCGGTCGCGTCGGTGACGGCGCGCAGGCCGGGCGGCATCCGCGTGAGGACCTCGTCCATCACGTCGATGTTGCGCTGATAGGTCTCACTGATCGAGCGCATGTTCAGCAACAGCCGGTTCACGTCGTCGGATTCCTCCTCGAGCAGTGAGCGGACCTGAAACGACAGGTCCTCAACGGAGCCGATCATCGCGTTGAGAGCCTCACGTCGCTGGGTGAGCACGGTGACCAGCACCAGGGACTGGTCGGTCAGTGCGCCGATGCTCTGCTCCTGTGAGACCAGGACCCCGGTGAGTTCGCGGGTCGTGGTGACGACCTGGGACATCCGGTCCGCGTCCCGGGCCATCAGTCCGAGCGCGGCGGAGATGTCGTCGATCGCCCCGCCGGTGGCCTCGGCGTCCTGCGGGAGGATGCTGTCGAGGTTGTCGATGAGCGCGCTGACCGCCTCGACGTCGATCCCGTCGGCGAGCTCGGTCACCGCCCCGCCGATGTCATCGAGCATGTAGGGCGAGGTGGTACGTGTCAGGCCGATTCTCTTGTCCGGCCCCAGGTCGCCACCGCCAGCTGGGACCACCTCGAGGAACCGGTTTCCGAGGATCGACTTGAGGCCGATCGTCGCGGCGCTCGCCTCGCCGAGCTCCTGTGCGCGGTCGAGGCGGAATCCCACCACGGCAAGGCCGCCGTCGATCGCCAGCGAGTCGACGCGGCCGGTGGGTACACCGGCCACCAGGACCGGGTCGCCGACGCGGAGCCCGCCGGCGTTGTGGAACTCGGCAGTGTAGTGCTGGGTCCTCAGCACATACCAGAGTCTTGGCAGGGCCATGCTGGTCGCGAACAGTGCGACCACCAGCAGGATCGACACCGCTCCCACCAACACCGTATTGCCCCGTCGCTCATGTCGTGGGTCGCGCAGCAGATCTAGCAGGCTCTCGCGGATCACGGTGACGGCGCTCATCGGCAGGCCTCGGAGTTCTGGTAGCCGAACAGGCTGGTCTCCCAGTCGTCCCACTTAACGGTGAAGTTACACATGTAGAGGGCTAGGAATCCGCCCTTCTGGCTGATCGCGTTGACCTCGCGGGCGAACACCGGTGCCTGACGCAGCGCGGCATCGAACGCCGGGGTGTTGGGCATCCACCCGTCGGTCGTGTGGCGGGTCGCGCTGATGCTCGCCCGCAGATCGGAGTCGTTCTCGTCCAGCATCGCGGTGAGCGTCGCCGTGGACCTGCCGCCGCGGTCGATGAGAGTGGCCAGCTCCCGGCCGTCGCCGTCTGCCAGCGCCCCCGAGACCGTGTCGAGACCGCGGATCAGTTCCTGCAGGTCCGCACTCCGGTCCACGAGGGTGGCGCCCAGAGACTCGATGTTGTCCGCCAACCGGACGTATACCTCCTCACGTCCCACGATGTCCCGGCTGAGCAGCGCGAGGCGGGCGAGTAGAACGTCCATCGCGCCGGGCTCACCCTGGAACGCGGACACCACGGTGGTCGACAGGGTGTTGACCTCCTCAGGGCTCACCGCCTCGAACAGCGGCTTGAAGCCGTTGACCAGCGCGGTCAGATCGACGGGATCGGTGGTGTGGGACAGCGGGACCGTCGACCCCTCCGGGAGTTCCGCCGCGCCTCCCACCGCAGGTGCGCCGTCCGGGGTCGGGTCGAGCGACAGGTAGCGGATTCCCAGCATGTCGCCGTAGCGGACGGAAGCCCGGGCACCGTCGGTGACGGGGTGCGACCTTTCCACCTCGAAGTCGACCACCGCGATCACCTCGCCCTCCGGCCCGAGCTTTCGCGAGACGCCCTGCACCTGCCCCACCCGGACACCGGACACCGTCACGTCCGAGCCCTTGCCCAGTCCGCCGACATCCGTGAACTCGGCGCTGTAAGACCGGGCCCCCCAGCCCACGGGAACGCGCAGTGTGTTGACCACGAGCACGGTGCACAGCACACCGACCAGGCAGTAGGCGAACAGTTTCAGGGCGGGCACCAGGCCCTTGCGTGAGGTCAACGGATCGTCACCTCCGTCCCCCGCACGAGCGGGCCAAGCATGGTCCACGCTGCGGCCGATGGGTCCACCTCGGCGGGCGGTGGCACCGGCAAGCCCGGCTCCGACGCCGCGGCGGCCTGGAGTTCCCGCAGGTACTCGCGTTCGCCGGCGGCGTTGATCGTGAGCCCGGGATCGTGTTCGGGCACGGGGGCACCGGTGCACGTCGACCCGGCGAGGTCGGGGTGCCGCGGACAGTCCTGCGGCCCGTACGGCATCGGGTCGGCGAATGACGGCACGGCCGTGATGTTGAACCGGCCGGTGGAGAACGCCGCCGCACCTGCCTCACCCATCGGTTGCATCGCGTACAGCGTCCTGATCACCCCGTGCGGATCGCGCGCCGTGCGGTCGAACACCACCCCGGTGTCATTGACCAGCTGAATCGTTCCGGGGACGGTCTGATTCGCCGTGACCACACCGGACCTGGTGGCCGCGAGCCCCGCATCCAGCAGGCGGCCGAGCGAACCCGGACGGTCGAGGACGAACCGGGACAGCCGCGTGGCCTCCTCCAGGGTCTCGAGGATCTCCGGGCTCGCGCCGGCCAGATCCTCGGTCAGGCGGGCCACAGCGGGCGATGCCGCGGCCGAATTCTCCAGCGCAGGCAAGAGGTCGGCACCGGCACGGTCGGTGTCCGCGATCATCCGACCCAACAGTTCGCCACGGCCGTCCAGCGCGCGAGCGAGCGCGGTCAGCGTGATCTGCAGGTCCTGCGGGTTGGTCGCGGCCAGCAGATCGCTGGCCCTGGTGAACACGTCGTACAGCAGCACCGCCTCGTCGGAGGTGTCTGCACGGAGTTCCTCACCGCTGTCGAGCGTGGCGGCGGACAACGAACTCGGCGGATCGGTCACCGGCCCACCAGGGGTCACCAGCTCCAACCGGATGTCGCCGAACAGCGTCCGCGGCACCACCCGCACCAGGACATCAGCGGGGATGTGCGGGGCGAACTCGTCGCCGATGAGCATCTCGATGCGGGTGCCCGGCTCGGCGGCGTCGTCTCCTGCCGCGTATCCGGCGCCTGCACCGGCGCCGACCCCGGTGACCGGGACGCGTGTGCCCTCCGACGAGCGGACATCGCCGACCCTCACACCTTGGTAGTAGACCGGCGCGTTCACCGGAATCCGACCCGCCTTGGACGGCAGGATCGAAGACACCATGGCGCCCGTGTCGAACAGGCCCGCGCCGCGACCCACCAGCAGCACACCCACGACCACCGCGACCACGGAGAACACCACGCCGCGCAGGATCAGCGTGGCCTGCGGGGTCGGACCCGCCACCCGGCGCCTCATGTGATTCCCAGCGCCGGCACCTCGGGCACCAGGCCCCAGAGCGCGAAGGTCAGGACTATGTCGAGGAAGCCGATCGCCAGGATCGACGTCCGCAGGGCACGGCCTGCCGCCCGGCCGACCCCCTCCGGGCCGCCGGTGGCGTGATAGCCGTAGCTGCAGTGCACCAGCACGATCACGGCCGCAAAAGCGATGGCCTTGATCAGTGAATAGAGCACGTCCTCGGGGCCGAGCGTGATGTGGAAGAAGTGGTCATAGGTGCCGGCCGAGCCACCGTTGACGTACACCACCACGACCCGCGTCGCGATGTACGTGGCCACCAGGCCGATCGCGTACAGCGGAACGATGCAGATCATGGTGGCGACCAGGCGCGTGCCCGCCAGATACGGAATCGTCGGCACGGACATCGAGTCCAGTGCGTCGATCTCATCTGAGATCCGCATCGAGCCGAGTCTCGCGGTGAAACCCGTCCCGACCTTGGCCGCGAGCGCGATCGAGGCCACCACAGGCGCGAGCTCGCGCGTGTTGGCCATCGCCGAGAGCATCCCCGACAGGCTTGTCATACCGATCAGGTCCAGACCTCGGTAGGTCTCGACGCCGACCATGATCGCCGCGACCGCCGACATGGCCAACACGATCCCCACCGTGCCGCCGCCGGCGACCAGCGACTTGGACCCGAAGCCCACGTCCACGACCTCGCGGACCACCTGGCCGCGGTACCGCACCACCGCCGTCGGCAGGGAGAGCAACACCTTCCCCGCGAACGTCACATGTCGGCCGACCTCGGCCATCGCGGTCCCGAAGCGGCTCACCTGCCCAGCCACCCGGGTTGCCCGTGCACGCTGCCACGTGGTGGTCTGCGCTACCCCGAATCCCGCCATGTTCCGTCTCAGGCCCCCTCTAGTACTTGCCGACCGACGGAACAATCAGCCCGTACACCGCGGAGAACACCGTGTTGATCACAAACACCGTGACGAACGCCAACACCACCGTCTCGTTGACCGCGTCCGCGACACCACTCGAGCCCCCGCTCGCGTGCAGTCCCTTGAACGTGGCGATAAGCGCGGACACGATTGCGAAGGCGACTGATTTGGCCATCGCCATCCACAGATCGGATGGCCGACCGTACGAACTCAGCGTCTGGAGGAAGGCGCCAGCCGACTCCCCCTGCCAGTACACCTGGTAGATCAGGCACGCGAGAACACCCGCGGCCGTTACCAATGCACACATCACCAACGACACCAGCGCGGTTGCGATCAGTCGCGGCACCACGAGCCGCTCGATCACGTCCAGCCCCATGACTTCCATGGCCTCGACCTCCTCGCGGATGGTCCGTGATCCCAGATCTGCGCAGATCGCCGAGCCCCCTACCCCGGCGAGCATCAATGCACAGACCAGCGCCGAGGCCTGACCCACTACCACGAACGCGACCACCGCCCCCGCATAGCCGGCCGCGCCCAGTCGGCCTGCCAGTTCGCCCACCGACACCGCGACCAACACGCCGACCGGCAGCATGAGAAGAAGTGCCGGGATCGAGCAGACGCGCGCGATGAACAGTGCCTGGTCACGGGTCTCGGGCAACGAGAGCCGCCCGCGCACCACGGTCTTCACACACGTGATCACTGTGTAGACCGAGAACCCGACGAGCGAGCCGACCTGACCGGACAGGTCCGCGACCGGTCCGCGGCCGGCGGGCAGGTGAAACGTCATGGGACTGGAGACCCCGTCAGACGCCGACGGAGCCGTGCTCGCTACGCAATGTGCCCTTGACCACCTTGCCGCTGGCATTGCGCGGCAGCTCGTCCACGACCACCAGATGCTTGGGCCGCTTGAAGCCGGCGAGCTTGTCACGCAGCCACTCGGTGAGCTCCTCCAACGAGAGATCGGGCCCCTCGTCCTCGTTGAGCGCCACCACCGCGACCGGGACCTCGCCCCACTCGTCGTCCTTGCGGCCGATCACGGCGACCTCGCGGATACGGGGGTGGCCGGCGATCGTGTTCTCCACCTCGGCGCAGTAGATGTTCTCGCCACCCGAGATGATCATGTCCTTCTTGCGGTCCACCACGTAGACGAAGCCCTCGTCGTCCATGCGGACCAGGTCACCGGAGTGGAACCAGCCGCCCTCGAAGGCCTCGGCGGTCTCCTCGGGCTTGTTCCAATAGCCGGACATGGTGGTGGGTCCGCGGTAGACGATCTCCCCGACCTCGCCCGGGGCGACCGGCTCGCCGAACGCGTCGACGACCCGGGCCTGGAGCGTGGGGATGACCTTGCCGACGGAGCCGAGTTTGCGCAGCGCGTCGTCGCCGTCGAGAGCACAGGTGATGGGGCTCATCTCGGTCTGCCCGAACACCGCACAGTTGAGCGCATCGGGGAACGTCTCGGACATGGCCCGCAGGATGGTGTCGGTCGACGGTGCGGCGCCCCACGAGATGTTTCGCAGCACCAGGTCGCGCGGGCGGGCCTGCTGTTCGGCGCAGACGGCCTGCCACTGCACCGGCACCAGGAAGATGCTGGTGATCTGCTCCGCTTCGAGCGTGTCGAGAAGGGCGGCAGGGTCGAATTCCTGGAGCGGATGGATCACGGTGACGCCGCCCAGCTGGAGACTGGGGGCGATCGAGCCGAGTGCCGCGATGTGGAACATCGGGGCCGCGCACAGGGCCCGCCCCTCTTCGTCGAACAGGCGGAACACCCGGATGCACGTGAGCGACTGGGCGGTGAGGTTTTCGTACGAGAGCATCGCGCCCTTGGGCCGGCCCGTGGTGCCGGAGGTGTACATGATCAGCGCGGTGGAGTCCTCGGGCACGTCGACCGGCTCGTGGGGCGCGCCCTCCTCGGCGATCGCGTCCGCGTAGGTGGTCTGGGCCTCCACTCCGCGCTCGCCCCCGATCACGATGTGCTCGCCCGGCTCCTCGCCCTGGGCTCGGATGGCGCCGACCAGCGGGGCCAGCACGGCGTCGGTGACGACGACCTTCGGCGTGCAGTCGCTGACCAGGTAGGCGAGCTCACCCGGGGTGAGTCGGAAATTCACCGGTACCGCGATGGCGCCGATCCGGTTGATGCCGAGCACGGCCTCGACGAATTCCGGGTTGTTGAGCGTGATGAGCATGACCCGGTCCCCCTTGCCGACGCCGCGGCGCGCCAACGCGTCGGCGAAGCGACCGCTGCGGTCGTGCAGCTGTCGCCACGTGGTGGTCTCACCCAGATAGCGCAGCGCCTGCCCGTCCGGCTTCATCTCGGCGTGGGTGGCGACCCACGAATTCCAGTGGTTTCGCCGTGCCGCGTGCAGTTCGGCGAGGGGATCCGTCGCAGTGGTCATGGTGTCGGCCTTTCTTCGATGCGGTGTGCGCGGAGCGGACTGGTGATTGTCGGGATCAACGTCTTCATCTCGGCCTTCGATGCGGTGTGCGCGGAGCGGGCTCGGGTCAGGAGAAGGTCGGTCGGCGCCTTTCGAGGATCGAGGAGACGCCTTCGGCGAAGTCTGCGGAGACGAGCAGTTCGACCTGGCCTTCGTGTTCGCGGGCCAGGGCCGCGTCGAGCTCGGTCAGGGTC
>DWWG01000104.1 GCA_019119875.1 Candidatus Dietzia intestinigallinarum
GTGAGATCAACGACGAGCACGACTCGCTGGCCGAGGCGGGGATCCCGGTCAGCGTGGGCGACGGCTGGCTGTTCAGCGGCGACACCCATCTCGACGAGGTGGAGCGTCTGCTCGACATCACGCTGCCCGACACCGACGCCGAGACCCTCGGTGGCCTGGTCATCGAGACCTCCGGCGACCTGCCCGACGTGGGCGACCGCGTTGACGTGGACCTGCCGGACACCGACGTGTTCGAGGAACTGTCCCGCTCGCGGATCCTGCACACCGAGGTCCGTCAGATCGAACGCCGTGTGCCCTCCCGGCTGTACGTGGCGGTCGAGGAGGCCACCCGATGACTGTCACCCACCTCGCCGCCGGGTCCACCTCGGGGATCATGAACAACCCGTGGGTCGTGCTCGGCGCCACGACACTGTTGATCATCGCGTCGGCGTTCTTCGTGGCCGTGGAGTTCTCGCTCATCTCCGCGCGTCGCCACCGGCTGGAGGACGCGGCCGCCACGAGCGTCGCCGCGCGCGCCGCCCTGCGTAACGCCTCCGAGCTCACCCTGCTGCTGGCCGGCGCGCAGCTCGGCATCACCCTGTGTGCGCTCGCGCTCGGTTCGATCACCAAGCCGGCCGTGCACCACTGGCTCACCCCCGTGTTCACCGGATTGGGCCTTCCGCCGTGGACCGCCGACGTGATCGCGTTCATCCTCGCGCTGATCATCGTGACGTTCCTGCACCTGGTGGTGGGCGAGATGGCCCCGAAGTCGTGGTCCATCTCCCACCCCGAGTACTCGGCCACGCTGCTGGCGTTGCCGATGCGCGGCTTCCTGTGGCTCACCCGGCCGCTGCTGCTCCTGCTCAACAGCACCGCCAACGCGATCCTGCACAAGCTCGGGGTGGAGGCGAGGGACGAGGTCTCCGCCGGCCAGGACGCCGACTCGTTGCGCGAGTTGGTCCGTCACTCCGGCGAGACCGGCACGCTGGACGACACGCGTCAGCGTCAGCTGCTCAGCGCGCTCGAGCTCCAGGAACTCACCGTGGGCGATCTGCTCGGTGAGCGCGAAGCCCACACGCCCGCGTCGGAGTCCGAGATGTCCTCGGTCGACGTGGCCGCCGGCCCCGAGGAGATCCGCGAGACCGCCCGCCGCACCGGGCACCTGCGTCTGCTGGTGCTGGAGAACGACACGGCCACCGGCGTGGTGCACGCACGCGACTCGATCGGGGTGGCCGGCACCGCCACCGCCCGCGACCTCATGCGCCCGTGCCTTTCCCTGGAGCAAGATCTGACCGTCGCCGAGGCGTTCCGCCGAATGCGCGAGTCGCGGGCCCACCTCGTCGTCGTCGAAGAATCGGGCGGGCATCCCGGCACCCACGTCTCCGAGGTGCGCGGCGTGGTGACCCTCGACGACGTGGTGCGGCGCCTCCTGCCCGTCACCTCCGGATAGGTCGCGGCGCGCCGACTAGAAGATCCCGATCAGCGTGAGCAGGCCCCACACGGCCAGGCCCGCCAGGCCGATCAGGATCAGCAGCATCAACCCCACCGCCCCCACCGCCCGCAGCAGGTAGCCGCGGGCGGTGGTGTCTATCGTGCGGCCCTCGGCGATCGTGCGGTTGACCAGGCGCAGGTTCTTGGAGGTGGCCTTGTGCGCCACGTCGGCCACGTCGCCGACGAACGGAACCGTGCCGAGCACCGCGTCGACCAGGTAGTTCCAGCCGATGCGGAACAGGATGCGCACCGGCACCCGGTTCCGCACGGCCTCCACCATCACGACCGCGGCCACCACGGTGCCCACCGCGTCGCCCACGACCGGCACGAACCCGATCACCGGATCGACCCCCACGCGGTAGCGCGTGCCCGGGACGCGCACGAGGTCGTCCAGTACGCGCGCCAGGCCGGCGGTCATGGGCGAGCCGCCGGTGCGGTCGACGGGGACGCCGGTCACGTCGATCGCCGGGTCGGGGCGGTTACCGCTCATATCGGCCGAGGGTACGGGCACTGCCGCTCACGCCGCGGGGAGCCGCACCGTGAAGGTGGCGCCGGCACCGGGCGCGGTGTCCAGATCGACGGTGCCGCCATGGGCGCGGACGAGCTCGTCGACGATGCTCAGCCCCAGCCCGCTGCCGCCGCCTTCCGAGCGGGTGCGGGAATCGTCGGCGCGGTGGAACCGCTCGAAGGCGCGTGCCGCGTCGTGCGGCTCCATACCGGGCCCGTCGTCGCTGACGATGACGACGGCGGTGCTGCCCTGCAGGTCGACGACGACGCCGACGTGGGCGTCGTCGGGTGTGTGGCGCAGTGCGTTGACCACCAGATTGGACACCACCCGGTGGAGTCTGCCCTCGTCCCCGTCGACCACCGGGGCGGCCCGGACGTCCACGACGATCTCACGGCCGGGCGCGGTGGCGCGGGCCGCGTCCACCGCGTCCGTCACGAGTTCAGCCATGTCGACGGGTGAGCGCGCGAGCGGTCGGCGGGCGTCCAGGTGCGCGAGGACGAGCAGGTCCTCCACGATCTGCGACATCCGGGAGGACTCGGCGTCGATTCGCGCGAGTGCGGCCTTGGCGTCCGGCATCGCACCCATCCGGTACAGCTCCGCGAAGCCCCGGATCGAGGTCAGCGGTGTGCGCAGCTCGTGACCTGCGTCCGCCGCGAAACGTCGCGTGCGTTCCTCGGACTCACGCGCCAGCTCCAGAGCGCCGCGCAGGGAACCGACCATCTCGTCGAGGCTCTCCGTGAGGTCCCCCACCTCCGTGCCGGCAGGCCGTGGCGGGAGGCGCCGCTCCAGATCTCCGGCGGCGATCTCCCCCGCCGCCACCCTCACCTCGTTGAGAGGGCGGAACGCGCGCGTGACCAACGTCCATCCCGCAGCGCCCACCAGGAGCATCACGGCCACGCCCACCACCGCGGACACCGCGATGAGCAGCGTGATCGTCTGATCGACCTCGCGATCCATGGGCAGGCCCACGACCGTCGACCCACCCGGTGACGGTGACACGATCACCCGCCAGCGACTGTCGCCGGTGCCGGGAACCGTGGTCGGGACCCCGGAGGGCGGGTCGTCCCCGATCTGCGGCCGGTCGGCGCGGTCGTCGACCGAGAGGACCACCACCCCGGACGGCGTGTGCTCCTCCACGTAGAAGCGGCTCGGGGGCGCCCCGCGGGAGGGGATCCCCGGCCTGGGTCCGGAGTCCGGGCCGGGAGGTTTGTGCACCCAGCCGTCCGCGGCGGTGAGCAACTGCTCGTCCATGCGGTCCAGCAGTTGTGCGCGCATCGTCAGCGTCACCGCCGCCCCTGAGGCGACGAGTCCCACGAGTACGAGCAGGACCATCGTGCCCACGAGCAGGACGCGAAGCGACACCGGCCGCAGACTGGTCCGGCTCATCTGGGTTCACGCATCACATACCCCACGCCGCGGATGGTGTGGAGGTATTTGACCGGGCCGGTGTCGACCTTGCTTCGCAGGTGGCTGACATACGACTCCACGACGCCCGCGTCGCCACCGAAGTCGTACTCCCACACGTGATCCAGGATCCTGGCCTTGGACAGCACGACCCCCGCATTGACCATGAAGTACCGCAGGAGCCAAAACTCGGTGGGTGAGAGCGCCACCGGACGGCCCGCCTTGAACACCTCGTGGGAGTCGTCGTGCAATTCGATATCGGCGAAGGTGTCCGGTGCCCGGCGGGCTCGACCCGCGGCGCGGACCCGCGTCGGGCCAGCACCCGGATCCGGGCGATCACCTCTTCGAGGCTGAACGGCTTGGTCACATAGTCGTCCCCGCCGGCGGTCAGGCCACGCACGCGGTCGACCACCGCGTCGCGGGCGGTGAGGAAGAGGACGGGCGCGTGGCAGCCGTCGGCCCGGAGCCTGACCAGCGCGTCGAAGCCGTCCATGCGGGGCATCATCACGTCCAGCACCACCACATCCGGGCGGAACGTGCGGGCCAGGTCCACGGCGCGGGCCCCGTCGTCGGGGGTTGCCACCTCGAATCCCTGGAACGTCAGGCTCACCTGGAGGAGTTCCACGATCCCGGGCTCGTCGTCGCACACCAGTACCCGGGTGGCGGGGGCCTCGGAGCCGCTCGTGGGTATGGACACAGTCTGCCCCACGATCACGACGGTGCACCCGCGGCGTCACGGCCCGGGGGAGGTCCGGGCGGCATCCCCTCACCGCCCGGTCCGCCACCGCCCGGCCCGGCACCTCCGGGACCACCACCGCCGGGCCCGGCGGGCATGCTCGCCTCGTTGTCCTCCTTCTCCGCCACGCCGATCGTGATCGCGACCTCGTATCCGGTCTCCGGCGACCCGGTGACCGTGGGCATCTGAGCATCCCACCCGTCGGCGAACACCATGTCCGAGTCCAGACTCACCCCGGCCATGTTGCGGATCGAGGCCGAGTAGCCGGAATCGTGGGCGTAGACGGCGTCGGAGACATCGGCGGGCAACGCGATCTGCGAGGTGAGTCGGGCGTTCTCCCCCGCGACCGCCGCGGCGAGGGTGTCGTAGACCTCGAAGTGGATGTGCGGCCACCGCCCCGAGTAGCAGGCGGGGAAGATGCTGGTGAACTCGACGCGCCCGGACTCGTCGGCGGTCTGCACCCCGCGCAGGTAGTTCTGCTCGGTGATCCCCTCGCTGTAGAGGGAGTAGCGGCCCTCGCGGTCGCAGTGCCAGACGTAGACGGCCATCCCCGCGCCCGCCGCACAGTTGTTCGTCAGGTCCTGCAGGTCGATCGTCAGGTGCATGGGCACCCCCTCTGCGGTTCCGGTCATGCCACCGAAGCTGCTGGTGATGTCCGAGCGGTGCACACCGGATTCGATCAGCACGTTGGGCCCGTTGGATCCGTCGCCCGGGTACGGGCCGACGGTCTCGCCGGGAGCGGCGGCCACACACTCGGCCGATGCCGTGGCGCCGCTGGTCGTGGCCCCCGTGGTGGTCGAGGCCCCCGCGGAGCCCGACCCCGCGCCGGGCTCTGTTGTGCAGCCCACTGCGAGCCCGACGGCCCCGACCCCCGCGACGCCGAACAGGCCGCGCAGCGCCGCCCTCCGGTTCATCACCGCCAGGTCGTGTCCGAGACCCAGGTCGTGCTCGTGGGCTCCGTGGTCGGTGCCCGCGGCGTGGGCGTCCGGCTGTGATCTGCGGGAACGAGTCATCGGGTCTCCGCGGGTGCGCGGCCGGCGCTGTGCCGGTCGGGGTGGACGGGGATCACGCTAGGCAGCGGACCCTGGGCCCCGCTGGGAGGTTCCTGTGAGGCCGCTGGACGTCGAGGGGCCGCGATGACGACGCCCGACGCCCGCGCAGAACCACGACCGGAGACCACACCACCGGAGACCATTCGGAACCGGCTGAGAAACGGCATGGTCGGCAGACACGGAGCTCCGTTTTCTGGTTTCGTGGAGTGATGAACCGCGTGAACACCCGTCGTAGGAATCGTCCCGTGACCGGGCTGCTGGCGGCCGGCCTCGTCGTCGTCATGACGGGGTCGGGGTGCGCCGCACTGACCGGCGACACCGGCTCGGACGAGCTGCAGGAGTTCCTGTCCACACTCGAGCGCGGCGACCTGGCGGCCGCGGCGGCCCTGACCACCGACCCCGCGGCCGCCGAGGAGGCGCTCACCGCCAGCATCGCCGGCCTGGGCTACCCGACGTTGACCACCGACACTCCCGACGGAGACCGGCGCCCGGATCAGGACCCGGTCGCCGTGGAGTTCACGTGGGACCTCGGGGACGGCGAGGACGACGCCGCCGGGGGTGACGGCGCGGGCGACGACGACGAGGCCACCACCGGGGCCGCGGACACCGGAGGCGGGACTGCGGACGGGTCGCGCACGGCGTCCACCTCCGGGCAGGCCGGCACCGTGAAGGTCGACGACCAGTGGAAGGTGCGGTGGGAGCCCACGATCCTGGATTCCCGGCTCGCGGAAGGAGGTCGTCTGTCGTACGCCGAACTGCTGGACTACGACACGAACATCACCGACCGCACCGGTGCGCCACTCATGCAGTGGACCCCGGTCACGGCGGTCACGCTCGCCCCGGACGCCGCCGGGAGCGCGGACGCGGTGGCGGCACTGGTGAACGCCGCGGCGCCCACGATCACCGGGCAGTCGATCCGCGACGGTATGGCCGAGGCGGGTGACCAGCCCTACCAGGTGGTGGCGCTGCGACCGAGCGACATCGACCCGATCCGCGAGCAGCTGGCCGCGGTGCAGGGGGTGTCACTGCCGGAACACGGGCAGCTCATCCGCACCGATCGCGATCTGGAGTCGCCGGCGATGACAGGGCTTCCCGACGCGTGGTTGCAGGAGCTACAGGCCTCCGGCGGCTGGTCGGTGGAGATCGACAACCCGGGCGCCGAACCGATCGAGGTGGCCGGTGCGCCGATGGGCGAGGTCGACGATCTCGTCTCGACACTGGAGATCCGGATACAGGAGGCGGCCCAGTCCGCGGTGGACGGCTCCGGGCAGGCCGCCTCGCTCGTGGCGATCCAGCCCTCGACCGGTGGGATCCTGGCGGTGGCACAGAACTCGGCGGCCGATCAGCAGGGCCCGGTCTCGCTGGAGGGCCGCTTCCCACCCGGCTCCACGTTCAAGGTGGTCACCACCGCCGCCGCTCTCGAGTCCGGCGTGGTGGGGCCGGATGAGATCGTGCCGTGCCCGGCGCAGATCACGGTCTCCGGGCGGACCATCCCGAACGACGACGACTTCGCGTTGGGTGAGGTGCCGCTGGAGACGGCGTTCGCCCGGTCGTGCAACACGAGCCAGGCGGTGATCAGCGACCGGCTCGAGCCGGAGGCGATGAAGAACACCGCCACGCAGCTGGGTCTGGGCGTGGGTTTCTCCGGGCCGGGGATGAGCCCCTCGTGGTTCACCGGTTCCGTGCCCGTCACCGAGCAGGGCCCGGGCCGCGTGGAGGCGGCGATCGGGCAGGGCGAGGTGCTGGCCAGCCCGTTCGGCATGGCGGTGATGACAGCGTCGCTGGCCAACAACGGCCAGATGATCCTGCCGGAGCTCATCTCCGGGATGCCGGCGGTGGCCAACGATTCGCCGGAGCCCCTGCCACAGAACGTCGTCGACACCCTCCGGCGCTACATGGTGCAGACAGTGCAGACCGGCAC
>DWWG01000105.1 GCA_019119875.1 Candidatus Dietzia intestinigallinarum
GCTGGCCGGCGAGGAGCCGATCGACCACACGCAGAAGCAGGTCCTGCGCAACTCGGACAACCTCCCGCCGGTGCTGTCGCGGATCATGGAGATCCACGTCGCCGAGGAGGCACGCCACATCTCGTTCGCCCACACCTATGTCGCCCGCAACGCACCACGGCTGTCCCGCCGCGAGAAGTTCCTTGTCTCGCTGGCGTTCCCGGTGATCATGCGTCTGCTGTGCGATGCGATCCTCAAGCCCACCAAGGAGTTCCGGGACGAGTTCGACATCCCGGACGAGGTGGTCAGGCAGCTGTACTGGGACAGCCCCGAGTCCCGCCGGTTCCTGTCCGACCTGTTCGGCGACGTCCGCATGCTGGCCGAGGACTCCGGGTTGATGAACCCGACCGCGCGCCGGGTGTGGAGGGCGTTGAAGATCGACGGCCGCCCGTCCCGGTTCCGCGGTGAGCCGCCCGTGGCGTTCCACGAGTCCGGCGACGCGGCCGCCACAGCGGCGTCGGACCGCGACGCCTCGGCCGCCTAGGTCCGTCCATGCCCCATGTCATCACGCAGGCCTGCTGCGCGGATGCGTCGTGCGTCCACGCCTGCCCCGTCAACTGCATCCATCCCACGCCGGACGAGCCGGATTTCGGCACCGCCGAGATGCTGTACATCGACCCGGTCTCGTGTGTCGACTGCGGCGCGTGTGTGGGCGCGTGCCCGGTCGGGGCGATCGTCCCCCACTCCGAACTGGCGCCGGATCAGCAGGATTTCCTGCGGATCAACGCCGAGTTGACCGGGGACGACCGCCCGTCCCGTCCGCAGGCCCGCGTTCCCACGCTGGTCCGCCTGGGCCCCACCCGCACCACCCTGCGGGTGGCGGTGGTGGGCGCCGGCCCGGCGGCGCTGTACGCGGCGGATGCGCTGCTGCGCCAGGACGGTGTGCAGGTCACCGTGTTCGACCGGTTGCGCGTGCCGCACGGGCTCGCCCGGCACGGGGTCGCGCCAGACCACGTCAGCACCCGCGCAGTGGCGGATCTGTTCACCGCGATCGAGGACGAGCCCGGCTTCGACTACCGGCTGGGCGTCGAGATCGGGCGGGACGTCACCGCCGCCGAGCTCGCGGGGCACCATCACGCGGTGGTCTATGCCACCGGCGCCGGCACTGACCGTCCGCTGCGGATCCCGGGCGTCGAGCTGCCCGGCAGCACCTCCGCTACAGAAGTAGTGGCGTGGTACAACGATCACCCGGATCACCGGGACGCCCACGTGCCGCTGGACCACGAGCGGGCCGTGATCGTCGGCAACGGCAACGTGGCCCTGGACGTCGCGCGCATCCTGGCCACCGATCCGGGGCGGCTCGCCGGCACGTCGATCGCGCCGCACGCGTTGGACGCGCTGCGCCGCAGCCGGGTGCGGGAGGTCGTGGTGCTCGGCCGTCGGGGTCCGCAACACGCGGCGTTCACGCTGCCCGAGCTGGTGGGGTTGGCCACGCGAGAGGACATCGACCTGCGTGTCGACGCCCCCGACGGCATCGACGTGGCAGCCGCGACCGACCGCCAGACGCGACTCAAGTTGGAGTACCTCGCCGAGCTGGCCGCCGGGCAGCAGGCGGACCAGATCCCGGCCCGGGGCGCAGGCGCGGACGCGGATGCCGGCGGCGCGGTCGCGGGCGCGGATGCCGGCGGCGCGGCCGGGACGCGTCGCCGGATCGTGCTGCGTTTCCAGGCCTCCCCCGTGGAGGTCGTGGGGGCCGACCGGGCGGAGGGGCTACAGGTGGTGCGCACCGCACTGGTCCGGGACCCCGACGACGACGACGTCACCCGCGCCGTGCCGGTCCCGGGCTCGGAGGAGTTCATCGACGCGGGTCTGGTCCTGAGCTCGGTCGGCTACCGGGGGGTTCCGGTGCCGGGGGTGCCGTTCGACCCGGACACCGCGACCATCCCGAACCGTCGGGGCCGCGTACTCGACGCGACGGGCGGCGACGAGGTTCCGGGCCTGTACACGGTGGGCTGGATCAAGCGCGGTCCACGCGGGTTCATCGGCTCCAACAAGACGTGCGCGGCGGAAACGGTCAACGCGTTGCTCGACGACGCCAACGCCGGCCGGCTTCCCTCCCCGGGCTCGGCGGCTCGGTTCGAGGCGCTGTTGCGGGAGCGTCGGCCCGACGCCGTGGACCTGGCGGGCTGGCGAGGGCGGAGCGCCTTCACGGAGCCGTCGGCGCGACTCGTGGCCGGCTGAGTCCTCCCGCCATCCAGTCGACCAGGTCCGCGACGTACTCCTCGTGCGAGGGGAACGTCCCGGGCCCTGATTCGGCACGGACCGCGAGCTCGGAGGTGACCGCCACGACGAGCTGCCGGACGCGGTGACGTGCCATGTCCGGCCCGCACCGGCGGGCGGCCTCGGACACCAGGATCTCGATCTGGTCCTGGAGGGCGGTGCCGGCGACCGGGCCGGCCGTGATGGTCCTGCCGACCTCGGTCAGTGGCCCGACCTGGGCGATCACGCGCAGCGTGCAGCGCCCCTCCTCGTCCGCCAGCAGGGCGGCCAACGGGGCCACCACCGCACGGACGGCCTCGGCGAGGTCGGGTGGATGCGTGCGCCACCGCCGGAGATCCTCCCGGCGCTGCGCCTCCATGCGGGCCACACCCCGGCCGAGGATCTCGGCGAGCAGTCCGCGGCGCGAACCGAAGTGGTAGTTGATGGCCGAGTCGTTGCCCTGCCCTGCGTCGGCGACGATGTCCCGGATGCGGGCGCTGTGCCATCCCTCGGAGGCGAAGCGGCGCAGTCCGGCCAGGTAGAGCGACTGGCGGGTGTCGACGGGGTTGCGCGGCATGGAATGGAGTGTAGGCCGGAAGGGCGCGGGCCCTTCCCCCGCGTTAACAGGAGGTGTTAAATTTCGGCATGTCCTCCGTACCGACCTCGTCCGCCGCCCGCTCCCCCTCCACCGTGTTCGACCCGTTCGACCCCGCCCAGCTGGCCGACCCGTACCCCGCCTACCGGACGCTGCGCGATACCGACCCCGTCCATCACCACCCCGGTGACGGCACCCTGGCCCGCCCGGAGTTCTGGGCGCTGTCGCGCTACGCGGACGTCGACGCCGCCGTCACCGCCCCGGACCTGTTCTCCTCGGCACGCGGTCTGACCTTCTACCGGGACGAGATCGCCAGGCTCGGCCTGGCCCCGACCATCGTGATGATGGACCCGCCCGAACACTCGACCAAGCGCCGCCTGCTGGCCCAGGCCTTCTCGCCGCGACGGGTGGCCCGGACCGAGCCGGTGATCCGCGAGTTCGTGCGCGGCCGGCTCGCGGACCTGGGTCGCCGCCACGTCGA